>JBIJBT010000105.1:0-8219 GCA_044345055.1 Bdellovibrionota bacterium | reverse complement strand
GGAGTGTAAGAAGGAGGAAAGGATATCCATCCCAATCTGCTCAAACTGTCTGAACCTACCTCTATGCCTCTGAGGAATAGAGATCCTAGAGGTGAAAGTCCTCCGGCCTACTCGGCACTCATTAGCCCCTTCATACTTCCGCGTTGAGACACCTTGGAGCAGCCGCCCTAATACCGCCTCATTCAGCGCGTCCTAGCGCTGTAATGCCGTGTACGTCGCCAACTTAGCCTCTTTAACACCCCTCCCCCGAGGACGCTTAATCGCAAGTTTCTGACCCCCAACTATGAGGTCACCAGGCTGGCTGACGTACCGGCTCGGTCCCGTACCCCGTTCTTACCGACCGCCACAAAGCTCGGTCACTTGAGACTCTAGCAGCTCAAGGCCCGTCAGAAGACCCGTCCTGAGAGCAAAATTATGAACCCTCTCCCGAAGCTCCTTTACCAGATCCTTCTTGAAAAAGCTCACCTCAAGCTGCTTCGCCTCCCGCTTCACCGAACTTCGTGATTGCCGTGATCAAGTTCCACACTTGCAACCGACCACGGCGCTCTGCGTCCCAGAATTTGCTGATCGTTTTTAGTCTTTCATCCTCAGAAATTCACACAACGCTCAGAACCCGCTAAAAATTGGCCTCGGGCCCCGCCAATCTATCACTTGCCTCTTGCCCTCTGCTGCGATGCTGAGCACTTGACCCTGAAGACTGATCGTTGGAGACTTTATAACGGCCCTCCCCAGGCGAAAATCTGCGTCTTCCAGGACCTCTTGGCCGTTTACCCAAAACCTAGGTCTTACCAATACTGACTTTACCGGAGGCGAGGGATTGTATTGGGGTGGAGACCAGACTGCACGCAACCTTTCACCCCGAAAATTGGTATACTCAAGCGCCAGGCTGTTCCAATCTACGTTTACGGGTCGCGAACTAACCACGCGTTGGAAGTTCACGAAGGAGGTAGCCTCCGCCTTTGAAGATACCTCAATTACGAACCCGGACTGAGGTCCTTGTGATTTCAATGCCCAGAAATTTACTGAGGCAAAGGTAAATTGGTTGAGGTAATTCTCCTTGTGATTGCTCGGAAGCAAGGTGGACTCCTTCCATAAGTCAACGACTTGAATAGTCGGAGACTGACTGACGGGATACACTCCAATGTAGACATCTCCCTCTCTGAGGAATATCCACCTTCCGCTTTGAAGATTCGATACTCCTCGAGTCTGTTGAACACCCCCTTGAATGGGGCCTTCATCAATCGTTTTGGGGAATCGTAACAGTGCCTCCTTCCTCAGATTTCCTGTGTATCCTGACCGCCATGAAAAATAGGTATCATAGTTTCCACCCCTGCCCTCATACCCAGCCCACGGGTCTGTGGTTGGAACATTGAAAAGCGAAATCGCAGACCCTCTTCTCTGTGCTACCTGCATGAAGGGCGATGCGCCTCTCCAGATGTTGTTGTTGCTGTGCCAGTAGCTATGGAGCAGATCGATAAAGTTGTAAGCATCAGAGCTCTCATAGAAAAGGCCAAATGGCTTCTCATCCAACTGCAGTGCCGGAAGAAAGCGAAGATTTCCGCTGCCCATCGCGAAATACCTATCGCGATAGACGTATCTGCTCCCCGCCCCCGGCGTACCAGTGCCATAGAAGCCAAAGTTACTGAATGACGATGTTAGCTCAAGCGGAACAGTTTTTCCGGCGGCGACAGCGTTGATTACTGGAGACGGCCTCCAGCCGGACAACGCCGCATGAATTACGTACCTGCTTTCCTTGTCCGAAATGAAGTCCGGAAAATGAGGAGTTCTGTTTTGGCTTTCACTCCAATAGAGCCAATGATACCAATAAGTCGCCGGTACTGGACGGAAACCTGCAGAGTGCGTATTCCTTGACGGGAAGTTCTCCCGCCGGAAAGGCGGAATGACCATCCCATCGAAGCTATTTGCTGCAAGATGACCTACATGAAAATTCAAGGCAGCGTTTGCAGCATCTCGCATCTCACTATCAACTGCACAGTCATACAGAACGTAGTAGGGATAGAGATGAACCGCTATATAGGTGGTAGACAAATCCTCTGCCAACCCTTTAACGAACAAGCTCCTCATGGTGTTCAAGAGATTTGTTTTAGTCAGCCGCATGAGCTCAACGCTGCTGACAGTCCGAAAACTCCTTCCAATAGGATCCGTTACTTGCCACCCGCCTGGCTCGTTTGGCCACAGCTGAGCGTAAAGATACATCCCCACCTGCTTGTTTATCGCATGGTTTTCGGTTCCATGATTAAAGTTATTTTGCTTCTTTATTTGAGTCTTGAGATGCTCGCGCTGGTCCGGGCTAAATTTATCCCAGTATTTGACAAGAATCCACGCAACACCTGATATCGTCGTCCAATAACCTTCTTTTCCGACGGGTTGGCCATCGTAGAAGTGGGTGATGTAGTCAATCATGGCCGGGTCGTTCCCCCCACGGGCTCTCAAGCGAGCTGCCGCAGCTTGAGCTCCATGCCGAGCCCCAGTTGCCTCCGGAGTCTCCTTGATGTGTACATCATAATTTCTAAAGGCCGACTATCTGAGAAGCCCGACTATCGATATAAGCCGTCGACGTATCCGCTTTAGAACCCCTTGATGTTACAGAACATAAAAAAACTACTATCGCTAACAGCACCCTTTTCATATTGAACCCAATTTATTGTAAGAACTCCTGTCACCTTAAGGCGAGGACGGTCGTTCTCGTTACTCTTTGACCGTCGTTCGTCTTCCTCCCTCGACTGAATACCCCCCAGCAATAGTCGTAAGTTTCCAATGACCAACCACCCCGGGATTGTAAGGGTTATGGTACGTTATTTTGGGAAGTGTGCTAATGGACGACCCGCGAGTTGCCTCAAATTAAAAGCCATTGAAGAGTCGGTGTTTTGGGAAGCTGAGAAGCTCGTTGCCTCATCGAACTGGTCATGAAAAAGGACCAGGACAAGATGACGATGAAGGATAAGCGGAAGTATTTTATAAGATAGCGCAGCGGTACCACAACCGAGTCGGTAAGGGGCTCTTCCCCCCAAACCGCTCACAGAACCGTACGTGACAGTCTCCCGTCATACGGCTCTTCATATGCCACCTATGGTAGAATTATGACCGCACCCCCAGTGTGCGAACAGCCTGGGTTGTTGGTTTTTAATCCTTGTTAGAATCTGTACAGATTGGCGCGTCTGAAGCTTGAATTTCCTTCGCATCCATTTAGTAATTGCGAGGTCAATCCTCGTCAAGCTAATAGCCATTTCACTGGGGCGAAACTCTTTGAAGTAGTTTATCCATCCCCTTATTATCGGGTTTATGGATAGGGCTACCTCTTGGAGTTTCAAGTTCGTTCGGCGCAGTGCTCCGTTCTTCCTCAGGTTCTCGGCTAGCTTCTTCTTTCCACGTTGACCGACGCCTGCTGATATACCCGTCCATAGTTTTCCGTCTTTTGTTCGCATCTTTCTCGGCTTAAACTCGAAGCCAAGAAACGTAAAGCTCCTCGGTCCGGCTTTCGGTTTCCGAGAAACACCGCATTTCCCACTGTACACAATCCGGGTCTTTTCTCGGTTTAGCGAGAGTTTTACCTCTGACAGGCGAGACTCTATTTGTTTCAACAGAGTCTCCGCTTGTCTTTCCGTTTGGCAGTGAATAATTACGTCGTCTAGATAACGCTCAAATTTAACCTCCGGGTATTTGCTTCTTAGCCAGAGGTCGAGGGCGTAATGGAGGAATAGGTTCGATAGTAACGGAGAGATCGGTCCACCCTGCGGTATGCCACTCTCCTGACCGCTCCTTTGTTCCCCGGTTGTTAGTTCTACGGGGGCTTTAAGCCATCGTAGAATATATAGCTTTTCCCATGGTTCCCGCTGGTGCTTGGCTACTGCTCGCATCAGAAGTTCATGGTCTATGCTATCAAAGAACGATTTGAGGTCTAAATCTATCACCCAATTTTGTTTCCAGCATCTTTCTCGACACGTTCGCACTGCTTGATGAGCATTCCGCCCAGTTCGAGCCCCGTAGCTCTCCGGTAAAAAGACTTTTTCCAATCGGTCTTCTAACTGGAGGCGGACTACGGTTTGTGCTATGCGGTCGTTTACCGTCGGTATTCCTAAATATCTCACCCCTTTCGCTTTCGGTATTGCTACCTGTTTCACCGCAGATGGGAAGTATGTCCCCGAGCTCATGCGATTCCACAGCATATAGAGGTTACTATTTAGGTCATTCTCGTACAGTTCTAACGTTACCTGGTCTACTCCTGGGCCTCCATTGGCAGCTTTGACCACGTGCCATGCTCGCCATACTAGTAGTTTCGGTATCGTCATAGGCTTGCTGTTCATGAGGTCTTATCCTTTATTCAAGTTAAAATCCCATTACTGGGCTATGATATGTTATCCCCTTCGCTCCAGCGGTATTACCCGCCTTCAACACTACTACGAGATAATCTGCCCCACAGTCGAGCATCGGTTTCTTGTCCCTCGAAATGGTGCTGCCATCTTGTGGACTCTCCCTTAACAGCATCAACTGTGGTTCCCGCGTTCAGCGACAACGCCTAAATAACGCTCGTGCCCCCTGAATACCGCTTCCCTTGCTAACAGTGATTTCGGTGTCTTTAGCAATTATCCCGTCCTCGCTTACCTGAGTACGGTTCTGAGAAGGTCTCGTGACTTTCGATACGTCGTCGGGGGTTCCCTTGCGGTCACCTTCGTTATTTGCACCTGACGGATAATTCCGCCTTTTCCTTCTCGCTCAGTACCTTGCCCTTGCGGATTCAAAGCACCAGAAGGTGGTTTCACCCAGGGCCGAATCCCCGAGTCGGTGGGACTACCACCATCGTTATCGCCGCTTTCGCGGCACAAGTAAGCGGTCATTCCACCCCGTCCATGACCTCTTTCCGGGCGTCCCCCCAGAAACCAAGTCGTCGGTGGAAAAAAAATCTGCGGCTGACGAATTCAAATTCCACAGGCATAGGGCCCCCCCAGGGGACGGGTCCCTCCCGAAGGCTCGGACAAGGGGCTGGGCGGGGTTTTGCTGATGTGAGTGTAAAGCGAGGGAGCCTTCTCCAATGGGACTGGAGAGCCCTTGAGCTTGGAGTGCGCGCAGGGGCATTCCTGAGGCGGAGTCCTCTTTTTTTTCTTTATTGGAGTTTTTTCGGGGGTGGAGGCACGATGAGATAAGCTCTACGAGGAGCGATTCTCTTTCCAGATCCGAGGCGTCAGACCGCGGAGGTCTTCCGTCGGTGTAGTGCGGATATTTTGCAACACATGAATGAGATACTCATACGGATCGATGCCGAGTAGGCGAGCTGAAAATAACAAGCTATGAAGCAACGCGACATACTCACTGCCTATTTCTGTCGCGCAAAATAACCAATTTTTCCGTCCTGTCGCTATCGCTTTATTTCCTCGTTCGAGCGCATTGGTATCGAGAGGTATCTCCGGATTATTGAGAAATTGACGCAAGCCCGTTTCGTTATCTAACGAATACGATACCCCTTTCATGAAAGGGCTACTGGGAAGATTGCTTCTGTCTTGAGCCTCCTTTCGGAGCCAATCAAAAATACTATCGACGATGGGGTGCGAATATTCGGTGCGGTAGCCAAGCTTTTTTTGATCGGTAAGAGTTTTCTCCCGAATCTCGGCTTCCACTGCGTAGAGTTGCCCGATGCGGTCAAGAATCCAGGAGCTCTTTTCTATCTCAGATTCTTTTGCCCTATCGAAGTATCGTCGGGTATGTGACCAACACAGCGCTTGGATTACGCCAGGAGTTTTCTCAGCGTATTTCCGGTAAGCTGCGTAGTCGTCGGTCACCAAGGTGCCTGAAAACGTGCTCAAGATCTGAGGCACTATGTCATGGGAGCGAGACTGGTGAGAGAGGAATGCTATCTCATTTCTATCACCGAGCAGTCCCCAAAAGTATGCGGTATGCATCTTATACTTTTGTACATCGACCCCCACCTTAACAGGGGTTTCATCTACAAGCAGCGTTGCACTGGCGAGGATACTTTCAAGATGATGGTGGAATATCGGTTGTAGAAGGTCGCCGACTGCATGAAATGCGTTGGTCAGGCTGCTTCTCGCTATCCATATGCCACCATCTTTTAAGCGCTGATGGATCCGATACAGCGGCAAATGATAGAGAATTTTGTCTACCACGATACCAGCCAGGAACTCCGGCTCCATGAAGCTACCGCGAATAACGCTCGGTGAGGGAGGTGCCTCTACTATCGTTTTCGTCTCCTTAATCTTTACCCGAGGTCGCTCGTATCGACGGACAAAGTAGGATGATTTTCTCTGGCATAGTTTGTCGACGGTCTCGACACCGAGGACCTCGTACTGATCTGGTGATAGATCCTTTATCGCTGGATTCTCGCAGGTAACAACCTCAATATGGACCGATTCGTTGAACCTTAGTCCGCTCACTCCCGCATTCCACGGGAACTCTTTCTTCTTGGGAGCGGCTTGACGTTTGTGTTCGGCTACAACAACTGCTGGCTGCTCGGGCTTCTTTTCAGCAGGTTCCGGCTCACACCCGGGCAGGTAGTCCATCTGCTTTGCGGGACCGGTGGAAATGTGGCGCTCGCTCTTTTTCCCGAACAGCTGTCGACGGAACCAATCGTTCTGAAGCTTCTCGATCTCGAGTCTTTTCTTGAGAAGGGAATTCTCTTGTTGGAGCGTGTATGCGTGGTCGCGCAGCTCGGAAAAGGGTTCGGGAAGTGTTGAGGAAAGTGTGTCGGGTATCACCCGAAAAGACTAACAGACTTTACGATGAAGGTAACTGTTTAGGCATCGAAAAATGGGGCTTTCGTGCCAGTTTTTCAATACTCACTCCCTCTAGTAGACATTTATATTCAAGGCTATCGATCTCGCCACCGTTTTTTGGTATCGCGTACCGACCCCGCTCGAGAACTTTATGCCACACCACAAAGCCGCTGACATCAAAGTAGAGAATCTTCACGCTCGCTCGATTCTTACTGAAGAACAAAAACAGGTGACCAGAGAGCGGATCTCCCAGTGAGCTCTCTTTGACTTTCGCAGCCAATCGATACCGACCGCACCGCATATCGACTGATTCCGTGCACGCGAAGATCCGCACACTCGAGGGAAAACCTAGCATCGAACCACCTCTACCGCTTTGAGCAATCGAACTAAGCTATCCGGGCTAAATTCCTGCGGTACGCTCACAACGCACCCGTTGCTCAAGGTAACTCCAAATGGATTCAGCTCTCGTGAGGGGGTGGGCTTTAACTCAACAAAGAGCGGGTTATCACTTTTGCGCCTACGCCCCACCTCCGCCAGTCGTCTCCGCAGCGCCCCAAAAGGGATATCTCGTCCCAGGCAAAAAGAACGGCAACTCTCGCCACTCTCTTGGTACTCACGAATAATTCCCGCCCACTCCTCTCTCGTTATCTCGCTCATCACTCACCCAACGATCGCAGTCACCCCAAATCAGCACGAATGATGAATCCCTCACCGGGAAACAGCATAGAGCCACGGGCGGAGAGAAGAATCGATTACCGATCAAGCAGACTCACCGCCCTCACATAGTTTATTGGGGGTTGTCGCATACTTGAGGGGCCGGGGGGAGTACGGCGTGGAATGACCGCTTACTTCTGTTGAACGATTTACGCGGCTGAGTTTTTCTGCGCATGCTCACTTTTGGTGTTGTGTCTCTCCTGAGCGGAACGTTGGCGATACGTCTCATAATTGCCCTACCTCTATGCCCTACCTCTATGCCTCTGAGGAATAGAGATCCTAGTCGAGTTTATACCCTTTGAGGTTTTGGCGGTGTGTAGCAACGTCCCAGTTGTAGTACGCCATCGTCGAGGTTGGATCGCCGATCGACTTGGCAAGAGTAGTCTGTCCACATTGCCGGGGACCAGAGAGCAGAACCATCTTTCCCCGACCGAGGTCGGCAAGAATGTGGGGGTAAATTGAACGGTAAGACATAGAGTAAATTTAATACCTGTCTAACAAAAAGTAAAGTAGTTTTAACAGGTATTCAATTTTTTGCCTTAAGAGGAGAGGTAGCCCCCACCTCTCTGCCTCTGAGGTATCGAGGTCCTAGCCAAGATTCGGCGAGCCAATCGGTTACCAGAGTATATGCAGTAGATTTTGACGGCACCGCTGGTAGAACAATTTTAGTGGCTTGGTGCGGTAGCCCTGTGCCCGAGGTGGTTTGATTTATCATCACCGATTGTTATACTAGGCCTAATTGAAGGTTAATTATGAGAA
>JBIJBT010000019.1:0-38903 GCA_044345055.1 Bdellovibrionota bacterium | reverse complement strand
GCACTGAAGAACGTGGCATTAACCTGATAGTAAGATATTTTCTTGCCATCAGGACCGTAAAGGTTCTTTACCCGACCACCTCGTTCGAGAATGCGGGAAACCACCTCTTCAATCTGCTCCTCAGAGAGGATGCTTTTTTCTTCTCGGCCCTTCAGATCGAGGACAGGAATTCCATCGTGACACCCCAACATGTTGATGGTGACTATCCTCTTCTCCTGAATCTGTTTTATCCACTCAATGAGGTGGCGCGAGGTTCCCCGTTCAAGAGCATCGATGACGAGCCCCGGGAAGAAAAAGTCATAAATTGGAAATCCTTCGCCAGCGACCTCTTCATGCAGCCCGGTCCCAAATTCGGAGTGAATTTCAGGTAACAGAACGAGGCCGTGCCGCTGCGCCATTTCACGGAGCCGCGCAAGGTGGTGCCACGTTTCAGGCTTGTTAAAGAAGTTGACCATACCGGGCTGTTTGTGAAGATAAGCGAACGCATCGAGCCGAATGAGCGTTGCCCCATATTTCTTCAGCTTCCCGAAAGTTTCATCGTAAAAATGCCACACCTGCTCGGAGTTAGCATTCAGATCCATCTGCCCAAGATAGGTTCGTTTTTGCTCCATCATCGAGCAGATTGCGTCTTTTTGCTCGTCAGATAAATCGACGGGCAAGGCAGCGAGAGCGGTCTGGTAGCTCTGCTTCGCTTCAAGGGCCGCATGGATCGCAGATACGATCTGCTCGGCACCCTCTGGGGTCATGCCAGCAATGGAGGAAACTTCCGCGACCGAAAGGGGGTGGTAGTCGACCTGCTGATAAAAGGTGTTCCAATAGGGCCGTTCGCTGCCATCTGGAAACCGAACTTTAAGAATAGGCAATCCCGGCTTTCGCATGAACAGTTTCTGGAGATGCTCCTCCTTGGGAATGATAAAGCCCTCGGGTCCCATCTCTCCGTGCCCCTCCCAGAACTCATTCCAGTTGATGAAAAAGTCTTTAAAGCGAGAGGCATCGCCGTTCTGGAGCATGTCCCGGAACTGGGGAGAGCCGACCGAGAGATGATTAAGGACAAGATCAAACTTGAGCTGGATGTTGAGCCGTTCAAGCGCAGCAAGATCGCTTTCGGAAACGAGTTCTCGATTAATATCGTAGTCGATGATCGAGAACCCCCTATCGAGATCGCTATTGAAAAAAGTGGGCAGAATGTAAAACAGGGAAAATGCCCCACCGAACTGCGGCTTTTCTAACATTGCTATCAGATCGGACAAGCGCTCCCCGATGCTATCAGGGTATGCGTTGAACATAACTCCGGTTGGTGTGGTGGTGGTCATGCAGACTTCCAATGATAAAGCCGAATCAAATACACGTCCGTGGCCTCGTGATGGATAGCGCGCGAGAGCGCTACACACCCAAGGGCGAAATAAAGAATGGAAGTCGGCGGATAAAGCCGACTAACGGAACCCCCAGGGGGACCTCTCTGCTGCGGACTAAATAAGTGTCCCGTCGAGCCAAAACGTAGGATAAGTGGTGGTCGCAACTGTACCCGTCTCGGTTGGCAGGATCAAGCTCTCCCATATTTTGTTCCCTGCAAAAATATGCTTCCTCTAGAGGCGTTCCCAGACCGTTTGTATGTTTTCGCTTGGTTGCGTTTGATGGGTGGTGAGATCATCAGTTGGAACAGTTCAGAAGCAGAAGCGATTCTCAACGCGATGATGCAATAAAAGTGAAAAGAGTTAGACGGAGGTATTTGTTTAGGTTGACACCCCTCGATAGTCGGATATAGTCGAGAGGACAAGCGAGAAGGCGGTATCGCTGTGGCCGCCCATCGTTGACATTTCCCACTTTCGCCTCTGCCGGTAAAGAGGGAAGTGACCCAGAAAGATGGCTTTAGGTTTTTATGTGTTTCAGGCCGCATTGTTTGATTTTTCGGGAGTCATTTCTTTGAATGATTAGCGGCACTCCCTTTATTTTATTTTCAGCGATAATCTTCTTATTCCGACGGCCCGAGCAGAGCATCTTATTTTGGCCTCCTCTCCGTCATACAGTTGGTGAGTTGAGTTTCTGTCTTAGCAGACGGCTGCCAAGTCTTGTCATGCCTTGACTAAGACGCTTCGGTCATGACCCCCTCCGACACCCCGCACACGAAAGTGTTCCTTCTTTAGTTTGGGTACTTAATTAACGCCCGAGACAATTTGCCTAGTAAAAGCCTCCCGCGACGGGGGCCAGAGGTGGAACGATATCCGACGAGCATGTTTTGCATGAGGGTGTCGCCATTTTTCTTCTTAGGAGGTACGGGAATGTTTTCGGTTATTCAGGCTTACGGGTCGGAAAATGGGAGTACTTACGATCAAGTTTCAAGGCCAAGTCTATTGATAAATATCAGCGAAAAGGCTGCTCAAGAGTTTAATGGTGTAACGGAAAAGGCGGGACGTTTTGGGGTTGGTTTAAATTATGAAAAGGCCGCTAAAAGGTTTGTGAGCATTTACAACGAAGCGTTTCCGGAAGAGACGATTAAGACAGACGATCTTGCGGAAGATCAGGTGGTTGATACTCAGATACGTTTAAACTCATTGAGGTTGTGCGACATCGTTGGAGAAAGGCTAAAAGAGGATCCGAAGTCAGTGGAAGCTCTTAATGACCTTTTCTCGATAGAGCTTATTATGATCGCCAACAAGTGGGCTCTCGCCCGTGAAGAGGCGGCTCTTTGCGAACGGGGTGATGCAGCTGGGGCGCGATGCAGCTTCGTCGCCCTTACCGCCGATCCTCCTCATAATGGTCATACAATGATGCATGCGGCGACGTACGTCGTTCAGGGGGCGGACCCGAAAGGTGAGCAGGCACCATATACGGAGCGCGTTTCATTGATGAAGTGCGGCTATGAAGTTGATGAAAATACGAGAAAGATCCACAGAGCCGTCGCGGAATTGCGAGAAGCGGGGATAGATGTGCGACATGCGACAGCGGATACAGATGGCAGAGTTACTGAATTGAAATATTTGCTCCCCGGAGACGCTCAAGAGCAAGTTGAATCGATTGAGAGCCTTCGGGGGCGTTACGAAGAAAAAAACGAAATTATCGATGCACTTGAAGTCTTGACAGAGCACTTCCTCGAAAACGGGGAGAGTAAATATTCTCGGCATGTTTTGCGATTATGCGAGGCAGCAGATGCTCCAGCTTATTTTTGCGGAAGTGATCACG
Organism: Bdellovibrionota bacterium; assembly: GCA_044345055.1. Taxonomy (GTDB): domain Bacteria; phylum Bdellovibrionota_C; class UBA2361; order UBA2361; family OMIW01; genus OMIW01. The sequence goes on along the minus strand of JBIJBT010000019.1, from coordinate 35,723 downwards.
CTCATTTTTTCAAAGAGGGGGTCAGTGGTAAGATCGATGTCCTCGGTCATATGGCACTCCTTGCACAACAGACCTACAGAGAGATTCCGGTTGATATAAATGTGAGAAACCGCAATGAGGCTAATCTTGGTGCGGCGATTAAAGAGCTTGGGGGAAAGGTTCAGGTTGGGCTCGATAGGGGAGAAGATATTGGCAATATCGAGCTCATTACCGGGATCTGTAACGGTGAAAGTGTAAAAATCACGATCGGTGATGTGGTCGATAGATTTGGTACAGAGAATGGGACGCGCGTTTTCATCGCGATTTCTGGCTTGTTGAATACTAACAAAGCTTCTGTAGAGCCGAGTCAACTTGGAAGAGCGCTTCTCGGCTTATCACCCGACCCCGACTCAGGTGAGAAGATCACCACCGTCCTCAATGCATTCAAAACTGCTCTCAACCTTGACATACGTCTCTGCTACCCCGGCTATGCAACATCATCGTCATTAATTAGAGAGCTAATCAAGGCTGATAGTCCGACAGCTCTGGCATTTTTGGCCGATGGTGCAATTAGGAAGTTGTCGGCGATGATGGAGGTCGCGCCACAAATGCTAAACGCCCACGGATCTTCGGGCCCTTTTGGGATTCCTATAAGTGGGCAGATCGACCGCTTTCTACGGGATTATGTGAATCAATCCACTCACTAACTCTATCAAAATAGCCCGCTCCCCGACCGATCCTTTTTGTTGGGACAGGTCGCGGATGCCTGCGGCGGCTAGTCCGCTAGCACCAAGCCATAAAGCGAGCGAGGTGCGGTCAAAATTGCACATGCCTTTTGTTGCATGAATGGTTCGTTTTTGAACTGAATGTCCCCTCTTACCCAACTAGGTAACCCGCGCACTTTCCCTGAATCGATCGCATCTGGAGGCGTGACGCCTTCGGGGAGAAAAACTTGAATTCGCGTGCCGTGATGATTGGGCACGTCTCCCCACGAAGTTCCCTGGAGTTTTGCGACGAGATCTTTAAGGAATTTTCCGCTATCGATATCCCCTGAAAGCTGACTTAGATACGCTTTCAAAGCCGCTATTTCTCCAGGACCTTGGGGAGCATATTTGATTGATACATCAACGACCAAAACATCTGCCTCCCTCTTCGTCCCTAAATCCCAAAGATCCGAAAGACCTCCCTCCCTGCACAATGCTGGACTCATATTCGGTTGATCTTTTGCGGAATTAGTTGCGCGGCTTAGTCTCATAATCCTCAAGTACCCTCGAATCAGTGTGATTCGGCTCTACTATAGACTCCGAATCGTTATTAGATGGTTAGCAATCGTTACAACGAATCTTCCACCTCAAAAAAAAACAACCTACCAACCCATTAATTTAATTTACGTTTACGGCCATTTATTAATTTCCCCAGGCGCATCCATTAGCCCCCTTTTGGTTAGTAGCCCAAAGGTGCTCGCTTCTTCGCAAGGACAAGAGATTTTCTTGATACCGCAAAAAAAAACGGATTAACCCCCATCCTCACGCTCACCCGCATCCCTTATCCGTCTCCAGAAAATTCAATAATCCTTTCAAATATCTCAAAAATGTGCTCTCCTATTTTCGCAGCGCATACTCACCTTCATTTAGCAAAGTACTGCCTTCCTCCTTCAGAAACTTCCTCATGCCTCTTCCTGATACTCTGCAGACAAAACTCGAGGACTCGCAACCTACCCACATAACCTCTCCCAGACTTCTCCTGCTCGTGTGTGGACTTTCGGGGGCGGGCCACTCGAGCGCGCATCATCATTTGGGTGATCTCGGTTTTATGGCGGTTGATAACCTACCGCTGGGGATGGTGGACCATTTTCTTGAACATATTAAAACATCCTCTGATAAACGGCATGAAAAGATATCGCTCCTCCTTCAGGTCGGGTCTCATGAGGGGGTAGAAGCCTATACCGAGCAGATACGAATTCTAAAAGAAACTGGCGGTATTACAACGATTCTGCTTTATCTAGACGCTGATAGGCCCACAATTCTCAAACGATACAGCGAAACTCGTCGCCCTCATCCTCGATTCGATCCAGTACTCGATCAAACTCTCAGCGATACCCTCGAACGAGAAATGCTTCTTATGTATCCGCTTCGCGCGGCGGCAGATAGAGTCATTGATACATCTCTCCTCTCCATCCACGAATTTCGGCGAGAGCTCACCAAATTCGTCAGCACGATATCACTTGAGACCAAACCAGCGATTCGGGTCAATTTTCTCTCTTTTGGATTCAAGCACGGTGCCCCGAGAGATTGTGACCTTATTATCGATGTTCGGTTTTTGCAGAATCCATATTTTATAGAACAGCTGCGCCCCAAAAGCGGCCTCGAGGATGAAGTTTCGGCGTTTGTTCTTCAATCCGCAGACGCTCAGGAATTTCTGACTAAGTACACCGACCTCCTTTCCTTTCTAATTCCACGGTACACCTTTGAAGGAAAGGCCTACCTGAACATCGGAGTGGGTTGCACCGGGGGCAAGCATCGCTCGGTAGCGATCGCTGAGGCACTATCTGCACTGATAAATGTGCCTAATATTCTGGTAAGCGCCGCCCACCGCGATGTTAAAAGATGATGTAATCAATCGAGCCTATTGATTGAGCGAACTTGACCAAACGGCGCCGTTAAGCTTACTGTAGCAGACGTTTATCAATCACCAAGCCGTCCCTCTTATGGAGTAAATCCAATGGCATCTGAACATCTCTTCTCTTCTGAATCCGTATCCGAGGGGCATCCCGATAAAATTGCTGATCAGATCAGCGATGCGATCCTCGATGAGTATCTTAGCGGCGACAGTGGCGCCAGAGTAGCTTGTGAGACAGTTGTAAAAAATTCATCGGTAATTGTTGCAGGAGAGATCACATCCTCAACAGAGTTCGACATTGAAAAGGTTGTTCGAGATGTTATTCGCCGCATCGGGTACGACGATCCTCAGGTAGGTTTTGATGCCGAAACCGCTCAAGTACATTTTTTTCTGAGTAGACAATCACCCGATATTAGCATGGGTGTTACTGAGGGAGAGGGGCTTCACAAGGAGCAGGGAGCAGGCGATCAGGGTCTCATGTTTGGATTCGCGTGCGACGAAACTCCGGAGCTTATGCCTCTTCCGATAGCTCTTTCGCACTCATTGATGCGAGAGCTCTCAAGGCAGAGAAAAGAAAAACCGGTTTCATTCCTCAAACCGGATGCGAAGGCTCAAGTTTCTGTTCGGTATCAGGATGGCAAACCAGTTGCCGTTGATACGATCGTGGTTTCATCACAACACACCGAGGATATCTCTCTTAAAGCTCTTGAAGAATATATCAGAGAGGAGGTTGTCAAAGCGGTTGTTCCTCAAGCATTTTTGACTGCCGAGACAAAGTTCCTCATTAATCCGACTGGACGATTTATTATCGGAGGGCCGGTCGGCGATTGTGGTTTAACTGGCCGAAAAATCATTGTCGATACTTACGGTGGTTACAGTCGCCACGGGGGCGGTGCATTCTCAGGAAAAGATCCATCAAAGGTCGATCGTTCGGCAGCCTATATGGCTCGCTACATAGCGGCTAACGTTGTTGCGGCAAAACTTGCCAAGAAATGTGAAGTTCAGCTCGCTTACGCCATAGGTGTTGCTGATCCAGTATCGGTTTTTGTTGACACATTTGGCACTGGTACAGCACCAGAAAAAGCCATAAGCGCTGCTATACGTCAGACATTCCCGATGACTCCAAAAGGCATAATCAATGCGCTAGATCTGTTGAAACCAATTTATGAGGAAACTGCGGCTTACGGACATTTTGGACGTCAACCACGCGATACTGGCCACTTTAGTTGGGAACGCGCTGACAAGGTTGATCAGCTTCGTGCTGCAATCTAATGAGTTGGCCCTGAAAAACCCCTCCATGGGTTTTTCAGGGAGTACTACATTTATCGCTATCGCCTTTTTTTTAGAGAAAGGCGATAGCCTCATGTCTTGTGCATGAGGTATACATTGCCTACCGAAGCGACTCAAAGCTCGACACCAAACCACCTTCGCAAATCTTTTTTGACTGACGAGGTAGCACTTCATGGCTCTTCAGACCCCGTACGTCCCTGCTCCCGAATGGCTTGAAACAGACGGGTTGGGCGGATTCTCGATGGGGTCCCGAGATCTCCTCCCCTATCGACGGTATCACGCGCTACTAAATGTTGCCCTTACTCCCCCGACCAACCGAATAGCGCTCCTAAATATGCTCGAAATGTGCGTGGTCCAGGGAGAAAACCGTTACCCTCTTCACCGATTTCGTTTTCATCCCGGCATAACTGAGCCCTCGACCGCTGCACAGATAACCTCATTTTCTCCATTCCCGTTTCCCACCTGGACATTTTCTCTGCCAAACACTCAAACCATAATTTTTGAGCTTTTTCGTATTCGAGACGAACCAAATCTGCTGTGTTCCTGGACTCTTTCGGAAGAGGGAGACGAACCGATTCATCTTGAAGTTCGCCCACTCCTCTCGGGTCGCTCTATTCATGCGTTACACAACGAAAATAATCTCTTTAACTTCGCTCCAGAGCTCATCAATCACGGCGTAGTTTGGCAGCCTTATGAGGATATGCCGACCATCGCTATCACGACGAATGGAGATTATACTCACCAGCCCGATTGGTACCGTAATTTCCGGTACGATGAGGATGAAGTTCGCGGTTACCACGGATCAGAAGACCTCGCGGCTCCAGGTGTCTTCACCTTTGAAATCTCAAAAAAACCCGCTCTTTTAATTGCAGCGGCTTCCGCTAGTCGCTCAGGGGTCATCTCTTCTCCAGAGGACTTTTCATCACTTCGATCAGCGGAGCTTGCGCGTCGTCTTACTAATGACGATCCCGAACATCTTAATCACAACGCTCAGCACTTTATTGTCCGCCGAGGAAAAGGCTCATCGATTATTGCTGGATATCCATGGTTCAGTGATTGGGGTCGAGATACGCTCATTGCAATGCGTGGATTAACTCTATCGCTTGGCCAATACGATGAAGCGGCTTCCATTCTTCAAGCGTGGTCAAGAGAGATTTCCGAGGGTATGCTCCCTAACACCTTCAGCGATCAGGGCGCACCACCACAGTACAATTCGGTTGATGCCGCCCTTTGGTTTGTCATTGCATGCCACGATCTATGGAGTGCGTCAGAGCAACATTGTGGAAAAAAAGATCCGCTTCTCCTCGCAGCGATTGATGAAATTCTGACAAATTATCTCTCAGGGACTCGATTTGGAATAAGGGCGGACTCTGATGGACTCCTCGCCTGCGGCACTCCTGGGGTACAATTAACCTGGATGGATGCAAAGGTCGGTGAAGTTGTCTTCACTCCGCGAATTGGAAAGCCGGTTGAAATTCAGGCGCTCTGGATAAATGCTTTAACAATAGCTGCAACATTCAATAGCCGGTGGCAACTGCTCGCGACTCAGGCATTCACTTCATTCACCGATAAATTTTGGAATGATGAGGAAGGGATTTTATTTGATGTAGTTGATTGTGATCATCGAGTAGGTACAAAAGACGGTTCGATGCGCCCCAATCAACTATTTGCGGTTGGCGGACTACCCCATATGGTGGTATCTGGAGATAGAGCGCGTGCGATCATCGATGCGGTTGAGAGCCAGCTTTATACCCCAGGAGGTATGCGATCGCTTGCTCCCTCGGACCCGCAGTATCGGGGGCGATACTACGGAGCGCAGTGGAATCGGGATGCCGCCTATCATCAGGGGACTGCCTGGGGTTGGCTGATTGGTCCCTTTGTTGAGGGATGGGTTCGCGTTCGAGGGGGAAGTATAGAAGCAAAACAGGAAGCACTCCGCCGCTTTGTGCAGCCTGCTAGCGAACTCTTTAAAAAGGCCGGCTTTGGAGCTTGCCCCGAAATAGCCGATGGGAATTGGCCTCATACGCTTCGGGGTGCACCATTTCAGGCATGGACACTCGGCGAATATATTCGATTGACGAAGAAAGTGCTCGTTTAAGATTGTCTTAATCGAAGATTCGCAGCCACAACCCACTTAGCGAAACTCCCCCGCCTCTTTCGATTGGAATGTCACGGTGCCATGAACGATCCAGAATCACGACGACTTCTCGAAGACGAAAAGAGGCTCAAGCATTGGAAGCGATGGGGTCCTTTCTTATCCGAACGCCAGTGGGGAACGGTGCGAGAGGATTACTCTCCCGATGGATCGTGTTGGGGATATCTATCGCACGACCACGCCCGCAGCAGAGCCTATCGCTGGGGAGAAGATGGCTTGCTCGGATTTACCGACAGAGAGTGCCGTTTATGTTTTGCACCGGCATTTTGGAATGGTTCTGACACAATCCTTAAGGAGCGTTTGTTCGGACTCACTGGTCCTGAGGGCAACAACGGCGAGGACGTTAAGGAGTGCTATTATTATCTCCGAGGAGTCCCCTCTCACGCCTACATGAAGGGACTTTATAAGTATCCTCAAGGGACATTTCCCTATGCTCGCCTCTTTCAGGAAAATCAGTATCGACGGCGGGGCGACCGCGAGTTTGAGATCACTGATTCCGGCGCCTTTGCGGACAATCGCTACTTCGATATCTTCGTCGAATACGCAAAAGCATCCACAGACGATATTCTCATTCGAATTACGGCTCACAATCGTGGTCCCGTCGCCGCACCCCTCCACATCCTTCCGACGATCTGGTTTCGCAATACTTGGTCCTGGGGAAGAACCGGAGAAGGATACACATCGAAGCCTCGGCTAAACTTACGCGCTGATGGAAGTGTTAGGACTGAACATCCCACACTTGAGCCATTTGAATTTCACTCCGACCCCAGAAATGGCCCATTCACGGTACTATTCACAGAGAATGAAACAAACGCCGAACGACTATTTGGAGTTCCGAGCATCACCCGTTACGTCAAGGATGCTTTCCACGATTACGTGATAGGTGGACGAAAGGATGCCGTAAACGCAGCGCACGAAGGAACAAAGGCAGCTTGCTATTTTTCTCTCACTATTCCACCGGGTGGCGAGACGACCCTTCGGTTACGACTTGTCAAATCAGCCGATCGTTCCGTTGAGCTTTTTGGCGACTCTTTTGATAATATTTTCGATACTCGTATCCGCGAGATGGAGCGTTTTTATAAAGATCAGCTCCCTGATAATTCGAGTGATTCGGAGATTATGCTTCAAGCTTACGCTGGGCTTCTTTGGACAAAACAGTTCTACTATTATGCAGTGCGCGAATGGGTCGATGGCGATCCGAGCCAACCCCCACCTGATAAGGGTCGAAGCGGGGTAAGAAATCGGGATTGGCATCACCTTTACAATCGCGACATCATTAGTATGCCCGATAAATGGGAATATCCGTGGTATGCTGCGTGGGATCTCGCTTTTCATATGATTCCCTTCGCAAAGATTGATCCTGACTTTGCAAAGCAGCAACTCATTCTATTTCTCCGCGAATGGTATATGCACCCGAACGGGCAGATACCGGCCTATGAATTCGCATTTTCAGATGTAAATCCTCCGGTTCATGCGTGGGCTTGCTGGCGTGTCTATAAAATGACCGGCAAACCGGGGAAACGAGATCGCATGTTCCTTGAGAGAGCGTTTCATAAGCTCTTGTTAAATTTTACCTGGTGGATAAATCGAAAAGATACCAACGGAGACAACCTCTTTGACGGTGGGTTTCTCGGGCTCGATAACATTGGAGTTTTCGATAGATCAGCACCACTTCCCACAGGGGAATCGCTCGAACAAGCAGACGCAACCGCGTGGATGGCCTTTTATTGTGCAACGATGCTCTCGATTTCTCTTGAGCTTGCCTCATACAACGGTGTCTACGGTGACATCGCCTCAAAATTTTTTGAGCACTTTGTCGCGATCACTGAATCGATAAATAAATTGGGCGGAACCGGTCTCTGGGATGAGCTCGATGGATTTTACTACGATCAACTACAATCGGAGGGCAAACCGATCCCGCTGCGGGTTCGATCTCTGGTCGGCCTTATCCCACTCCTTGCTGTAGAGGTGCTCGAGGAAGGGGGCATAAAGCAGCTCCCCGGCTTTGAAAAACGAATGCGGTGGTTTCTTGATAATCGACCCGATCTCGCGGCCCACCTATCCTATCGCGCTGAATCGCCCCACACACTCGGCGGTCTCTTCCTTCTAGCTATTCCTTCGGAAAAACAGCTGCGCAGAGTGCTCTATCACCTCTTTGATGAAGAGCAATTCCTCTCACCCTTCGGCATCCGCTCGATGTCCAAGATCCATCAGGATTACCCCTATATTATGCGGTTTGGTAATCAGGAATATCGGGTTGATTATGCACCGGGAGAGTCGAGCACGAACATGTTCGGTGGCAATTCGAACTGGAGAGGGCCTGTTTGGTTTCCGATCAACTACCTGCTGGTCGAAGCACTCGAACGCTACCATCACTTTTATGGCGATGAATTTCTCATCGAATTTCCAACCGGCTCAGGTAATCTTGTGACCCTTAAATACGCTGCTGAGGATCTATCCCGCCGGTTAGCGAGCCTCTTTCAGCGAGCATCGGATGGCCATATTCCCGCTCACGCAGACTGTACACTCTATCGCGACGACCCTTGGTGGAAGGAGTTGATTCTTTTCTACGAATACTTTCACGGTGACAACGGACGAGGTCTCGGAGCCTCGCATCAGACCGGCTGGACCGCTCTCGTTACAAGATATCTTGAGCGGAGAGAGCCTTGAGCGGAGACAGTCTGGAGCGGAGACAGTAGAGTCGAGAAGGCTCGAAAATGGGAGAGCCTTAGTTACGCCTTCAAAATTGCCGCCAATTCGCCCGATTCATGCATGGAGGCCATAATATCCGATCCACCGATAAATTCCCCGCTAACGAATAGCTGAGGGATTGTCGGCCAATCGGAATATTCCTTAATGCCCTCCCGAATCTCTTGGTCGCGCAGTACATCAACGGCATAAAAGGATGGGGAATATTGACGCAAAATCGAAACTGCACGAGCAGAGAAACCACACTGCGGAGCAGTAGGGATTCCCTTCATAAAGATGACGATTTGATTATTCTTTACGATGTCGGCTATCTCTTGCTGAACATCGCGAGACTGCTCGTTACTGTTGACAACTCGTAAACTTCGCTTTTCTTCTTGATCATTCATAAATAATTCCTTCGCGGCATCTCTTTACGACTATCTTCCTTAGCAACCGCCCCTCTTATCAGCTCAACGGTTTTTCCCTCAATTCAAGGGTGAGCGCATGGATTGGTCCTCGCAGCTCTTCTCGTAAAGCTGCGTGAACCATCCGATGACGAGCTACAGCGTTCACGCCTGCAAACCCCGTCCATTCGATCACAACCTGATAGTGATCCATTCCTCCGGTGAGATCGGTTATACCAATCTCACCACCAGGAAACGCCTCTTTTAATTTTTCTAAGATTTGCTGCGGAGGAATCATCGCCGTTACATCCTTAACAACCGGACTTAATTCGTCAACTATTACTACCCTGCGACTACTCGCTTTACCTGCCTTCCTCCTGCCCGAGAAACAACCTGCTCTCGGAAATCCCGAAGGACATTCATGTAGTTGACGAACCCATCATACGGACTCGCATAAGGGCTAAAATAGGCGTGCACATCGCCATCAGCGAACCACTTCGTACACATGTAGTAAAAGTGATCGGAGGTCTGTAGTCTGCGCCACGCATCTAATAGCGCTCCGTCTTGTTGCCATTTAACCTCTTTTCCTAGGTCGTAGCAGATATCGAACGCCTGTTCCTGCATCCGATTACCGCGCCACGCCGTTATGTCGCGCTCCATGTCAGCCCATGAAGTCAGACGATGAAACGACAGTGGTGCCACAGTGGGGTGACTAGCAAGAACCTCACTTGGAGTCCTAAATGCCCAGTCTGGATGCTGCATCACCATACCGGGCAACGCCCGCATGAAATCAAAGATACCTGTGCAGCTCCACTGATGCTCTCCGAAGGTTTCATAATCCATGAAGAGATTCACAGTATCCCCGTTACCGCTAACGTTATGGATCCAATTCGCGTATCGATCGGCTGTTAGAGGCCACTCAGCCCAATCGCGATTAGAAAATCTAAAGGCGACATCATCGGACAATCGATAATTCTTCAGAAGTAGCTTTATCGGCGCCGCTGCACTGTCATAAATGAAATTAGGGCTCCGCCATCCCAAAATATCATCAGCTCCCTCAGCAACAACTCCCTTAAAACCAAGCGAAGCAACCAACCGAGCTATATCATCAGAGAATATCAATTCAGTATTTCTGAATACGGTCGGGCGTTGGCCAAACAAAGCTTCGGTAATTGATTGGTGACGAGCTACCTGTTCCTTGAATTCAGCTGGATCATAGAGCGCGGCGAGTGAGTGATAATAGGTCTCACCAAGAAACTCAACACATCCTGTTTTCGCCAATTGACAGAACAGCTCCAAAACTTCGGGGGTGTATCGCTCCATCTGCTCGATAGCAACTCCAGTAATGGAATAGGCAATCCTGAATTTACCCTCATAGCGGTCGATAAGCTCAAGCATCAACTTATTGGTTGGGATATAGCATTTTTCAGCGACTTTACGGGCTATTTCGCCATTCTTTTGATCATCAAAATAATCAAGACGCGCAGAGGAATCAAAGTAAGAGAAGGGCTTCAGCCGAAATGGTTGATGAACCTGAAAGTAAAAACAAACTGATGACATAAGCTGCTCCTCTTAATAAAAACAATAAGTGGACCTATCAGTCCCAAACACCTCCGACCGCTCTTTGTAACAAAACGGTTAACTCACAACCGATCGGTACACTTCAAGGGTCCGCCGAGCCGCCGGGCCCCATCGCAACCGCTGTGCTTCTCGTGAAGCATTTCGCACCATCTCGTAACACATACTCGGATATAACAGTGCATTAATCATCAGATCCGCCATCCGATTAACATCCCAGAAGTCAACCCGCAGTGCGTGCCTTAAAACCTCTCCCACACCTGATTGCTTCGAAATTAGGCACGGCGTATCGCATGAAATAGCTTCTAGCGCTGATATTCCGAAAGGCTCTGACACCGATGGCATTACGTAAAGATCCGCTTGGCGCATCATTCGCTCAACGTCAGGGCCAGACAAAAATCCCGGAAAATCAAAATGATTCTGTAGTCCAAGGTCATTAACTCTACCGACCAATTGAGGAAGCATATCCCCCGTACCAGCGATAACGAACTTAACATCTGGAATATGTCGAACCACACGAGAGGCCGCATCTACCAGGTAATCAGGCCCTTTCTGGAACGTAATACGTCCAAGAAAAAGTACTGTCTTTCCTCGCTGTTTTTTCTCGACCTTCTTCCTTAACGACCGACGATATTTGCCGGATACTCCGTTATGAACAACGAAAACCCTCTCTCCCTCAACTGGGTGCTGATCAATTACCACCGATCGGGTGTAACCACTCACCGCAATAACAGCTCCCGAGTTCTCAATACCGAGCCGCTCAATTCCGTGGATAGTCGGGTGGACCGATTGACCGCTGCGATCGTACTCAAGGCTATGAACATGAGTTACAAGAGGCTTACCGGTAAGACGAGATGCAACCACTCCCGCCGGATAAGTCATCCAATCGTGAGCGTGAATTAGGTCAAAATCGAGTTTACCCACCAACTGCGCAACTCTTTGAGAGAAGCCGTAAACCTCCTCCATCATGTTGCCGCCGTATCGGCTACCCTTCGGCGATTTCTTCGGGATTGCCCCCTCGGCGCTCTCGCCCTCCTCGTCCTCCAATTCACTCTCAATTTCGCCGAGCAATAACCTATTTTCAACCTCCTCTTCTCGGGCATAACACCCAAAAAGGGTCTTAACGTGGGAGCTAACATTAGACGCGAGCTTCCCTCCTGAACGGGCTGGCACCGCTTGCTCGTCCCAAGAATCGATTAACGTCATGTGGGGAGCACGCTCTCCCCCAAGAAGCGCTGGAACGACAAATGATATATCGACTCCTCCGCGCGCCAAGGCCATCGTCAGCCCTTCACAGGCCGTCCCTAGGCCCCCCGTAATGTGGGGCGGATATTCCCAACCCAGCATGAGCACCTTCATCACGACACCGCTTGAATACAAAATTAAGTTTTACAACGCTAAAACACTAACCCGCTAAATCCCGCTCTTGGTACCCAAATCTCATCTGACCAAAACCAATTTAACTTGTACGACGATGAAGGTACCACACGCCGACACCGTTCATTCCCTTTGGGCAACAGTCAACCACAGGCTGGCATCTATTTCAATCGCCTTATAGGTTAAACATTGGCTTAATCTGAGTTCAATTTGAGCAACTTCATCACCAAGATACCGATTCTCCTACTGATGCAGCGCGCAACAAAAAGACTTCTTTTTTTGTTAACCTTCGACGAAATGAAAAACTTGTTGTATACGATAGCCAGAGAGATAAAAGTGCGGATAGCATCTGACCTCTCTTCCTCTATTTTAAAGAGCCCAGTAGATTCAGCAGGACACATATGGTTGCAGCTTCTCTAGTGTTAGCCGGAGATATCGGTGGAACAAAAACACTGCTAGCACTATATCACTCCAAAGACGGTCACGTATCCATTCATAGAAGCCAACGATTTGATAGCAAGGCATATCCAACCCTTCAGGAGATGACGAAAGAGTTCGTCGGCAAGGATAAGAATATCGTTTCAGCGGCCTGTTTTGGCGTGCCTGGCCCCGTTTCCGATGGAGCGGTTAGGACAACTAATCTTCCTTGGCGACTGAGCGAATATGAACTATCTGACGAACTGAAAATTCCCCGCGTTCGACTCGTAAACGACCTTGTTGCAACCGCTGCTTCTCTTCCCTATCTGGGCTCTCTTGATTACGTCACTCTTCATCCGGGGGCAGCAGTTCACGAGCAAGATACATTCTGTGTCATCGCACCCGGCACCGGACTCGGACAAGCCGTCCTTTACCGAGACCCCGGGCGCACCGTGCTTCTCGGCTCCGAGGGAGGGCATGCTGATTTTGCTCCTCGAACAGAACGCGAGATAGATCTTCTGCGATACCTTACAGCGAAGTTTGGTCGCGTCAGCATTGAACGAATCATCTCCGGACCGGGAATTCTCAATATTTACTCCTTCTTAAGAGATATCAAGTTTGCACCCGAATCTGCCGACCTCGCCGAGGCGATTCGGTTATTCGACCCAAGCGCAGCGATAGGTGAGGCTGCGCTCAAAGGGGTAGATCCTCTCGCGACAGAAACACTCTCCATCTTTATGAATATACTCGGTGCTCACGCAGGAAATATGATGCTCACTTATCTTGCATCAGGAGGAATCTACCTTGCAGGTGGAATCCCCGGGAAAATATTAGAGTTATTGAAAGCAGGTGACATAGTATCGAGCTATCTTGCTAAGGGAAGACTCTCTCCCCTCGTGGAAGCAACTCCGCTCTATGTTGTAAAAGATCCTCTAACGGGTCTTCATGGAGCCGCGTACCTAGCTTCCGAGATGTAGCAGCAGCGTGACTGTGCAGAGCCGCATAATTGTGCGGCTCTCCGACGGGGCAGAGTTATACAATCTTCACACCCCTTTTTGATCACACATCTGATACAAATGAATCAGGACCATTCGCCGATAGATCTTCTTGCTGAAGACGACCTCTATCGAGTATTTATAAAACCTCCAAAGATTCACTCAGCAACGCTTAATCAATCCGACGACTCTGTTGCATCCTGGATTAGCGCGGTCTATCCAGAGCAAGCGAAGATCGGAAAAGGCGACTGCGGCCTCGCTCATCGACTCGATTGGGAAACAAGTGGTGTGCTAGTTTCAGCAAAAAGCGCTGCTGCATGGAACCATCTTCGCGATCTCTTTTCAAAAAATCTCGTCATCAAGTGGTATATCGCACTCACAGAGGGTGCACTCTCCGGAAACCAAACCTGCTCAGCATCGATCGGCTCTCGATATCGACACTCAAAAAAAGTGAGCGTTTTATACAGCTCTGGATCGGAAATATCGCCTAGTCTCCGAAATTTTCGCACTCTCCAGCCCGCCGAGTCGACTTTTTTTCCACTCCAGAATATATCTCTGCCTACTGATTATGGAACCTCAACTAAGCAAGAGGCCTCAATTGCCGCAGTTCTTCTTAGCACCGGTAGGAGACACCAGATTCGAGCCCACGCTGCATTTATCGGCCATCCTCTAGTTGGAGATAGCCTCTACGGTTCAACGACTCAACTTCCACAATCTCATCACCGCCCTTTTTTTCTTCACTCCATGGCTATATCTTTTGTAGGACTGGATAAAAAAAGACGAAGCTATCTCTCTCTTGATTACCTACCAAGTGATTTTGCGGAGATAATCAAGAAAAAATGGCCAACTATTGAGCAAGAGAGTATCGCTTTATTTTTGGGAAAATAAAGTAAGAGAAAAAAGAGTAAACTCGGCTAGTTGGTTGGTGTATTAAATACCTGATATAATATCACGAAATGAACACTAGCCACGGACCTCGAGCAGATGTCGAATAAAAAGTTCCTATTACTGGTCCTTAATCTTACTCTGCTGGTTACAGCGGCGCTTTGCATCTTCGTTACACCACTTGACCGCTACTATTTTCATCCCGACGAATTGATGCATCTTGATATAGCAGATGGTGCCACCCTTTCAGAGGTTTTATCGAGAGGTAGCCGCGAGCTTCACCCGCCAGGAAGTCATATTTTACGTCACCTAATACTTCAAGGTAGTGAGGATGTAAAAGTACATCGATTATTTTCGATTATCCCTGGAGTAGCCTCTGTCATCTGTGCCTATCTTCTAGGCTATATCTGGCTTAATCCGGTCGCAGGGGTAGTTTTAGCAAGCATTCAATTACTCGCCCCCTTTTCAGTTACCTACTCTTTTTCTATCCGTAACTATGCTTTATTCCAGACATCACTTTACCTACTGACCCTCAGCCTCCTTTTCCTCGGTGAGCGTGCGACTCAGAAGCGAAGCCTCCTCTTCGGATCGTTAGCTCTTTTTTCCTGTTCACTCCACTACTCAGGTTTTTTTTTCGCGGGATCTTGCGCCCTTTCATACCTTGCCTTCTCCCGGATTGGCAAAATAAAACTACCTAATTTTTCGAATCGGCAATGGTTTCAAATAGTCGGAATATCGCTTCTACTTGGAATCTCTCTCTCAATTCCACTTCTCTCTTCAAACACTATGATTAGTGGGTGGGTAACGTATCTTTACGGTAAAACAACAACTCCAGCATTTAAGACAGCCGGTAGTGTTGAAGATTTTACTTTCCAACTTTTGGAGGTTTACACCGGATTTTTTGGAGGAAGTACCAAGCGCGCGATAGCGCTTCTTGCAGCAACTATTACTGGACTCCTTTTGGCTCTCAAAAGAAACTCCCTCTGGGGTATTTTCCCGATTACCGTTTTTTGTGGGGAGCTATTACTAAACTTTTTCCATCTATTTCCGTTAACTGGCTCTCGCTACTGTACCTGGATATTTCTGCCAATCGGAATGTGTATTAGTTATCTTGCTTATCATGTATCGGAGCGATTTTCAAAAAGCGGACAACAGATTCTCTCATTATCGATGTCCGCAGTAGCTCTAGTATACGCCCATCACCTTGCAAGTCATGATCTCTATTTCAAATGGAACTATGAGACACCTCTAACGGTTGAATCGTGGAGATATTTCACTGAGACTTTTAAGACAAAGATTCCGGAACAATCAACGGTGGTCACTAACAAGCTTGGCGCACTCTATCTTAATCACCATCTGTTCCCCGACAAGACGCGCTATATCGAAGAGACGATTATTTCAAAAGGGTATGAGAACAGGAATGTCTGGCTTCAAAGCGTAAAATTTAAGTGGGATTATGAGGATTGGAGAGATTTTTATTCTGTTGTTAATAAAATAGAGGAAACTTCCTCGCCGGTTCATTTATGGTTCTTTAGCGTCGCTCTGACCGATTTTTCTATCGGATCGCTTTACAACTGCGCTAAGTCGCACAATTTGATAACGGCAGATCTTTCCCCAGAAACGAAGGAATTCATCGTTTTTTCGGTTTCGATGAAAGATATTAAGTCTGTACTAATCGAAGGCTCTTCTCTTAATCAGGAGTGTTTCAATAGGTCCAAATTACGACACCTCGCTCAATTAATGAAGGCGTGGCAATAAAAGAGCGGCTTTATAAAATTATTTATCTAATCTCCAATCACATCGATACACCTTGACTAACTCTTCGAACTGCTGACCGACTGAACGAAACAATTCACATTGTGCCCCTTCTTTTTCAAAGAAAGAAATTAAACCGGTCTTCGGATTGATGACTGCCTGTCCCTTCAAAAATATTGGTTGATCATTTATCACGAGGAGAAATGATTGTGCCATCTTCTTCGAGACTGCCGACACTCCCTGTAAGTATTTGGTTGCAGAAATTGAATCGGCAAACCCGGGTATCACCGATATTTGTTCGAGTCGAACTCCATAGTGAATAAGGGGTGAAGCAAGGAATTCCTTTAATTCGGGCGACTCCTCATCAGGTAGCTTTTCACTTTCGCGAAGGCCAGAGTACAAGATTACAGGAATATTCTCACTATCTCTCGCTAGGGCAGCAACTGTCGACCATTCCTCAAGAAACCATTTTCGCTCAATCGTCTGCTGAAACGCAAAAAAGAGGTAGGCAGCGATAAAAATCCTTTGGCCGCGTTGATCACGAAAGAGTAACAGAACTAGTGTCGAAAAAAGAACTACTCCACTTAATCGCCAACTAAGGTAGCGGTCGATATAAAGCGAGCTACCGAAGAACCACGAAGCAAAAAACAGGATGAGCGATCCCCCGACAACCCAGACAAGGGCGAGTGCAAGTGTCTTCCAAGACCTCACTATTATAAATTTCTTGGTAAAAAGGGCGGCAGCGATTGTCGAAAATATAAGCAATACAACTGTATAAAGCGGAAGTATCAACTTGAGGAATGTAGCAAAATCGGGAGTCGGTAAAAAAAGGGAATCCCCTGCCTTTCTGCTCCACCATATAAGGTGATAAATGCCGGGCAATGAGAGTAATGCGGTAAGTGATGCACCGATAAAATACCTCCTCCAAAAGGTTTGATTACCCCAAAAATATAAAATTATCGGAAACCCAATGGCGATAAGACTGAAAAGATAGTGCGAGTAGAACGCAATAAGTGCGAGGAGAAAATGTAAAACCAAATATCGAGTCTCTTTGTATCTGAGCCACCAAAAGAGTAACAGGGGCGACCACGCCGCACCTACTAAGCCAAGACTATAGGGACGAATCTGAATCGATACTTTTAAGAGGTCGATATTAGTCAGGAGTAATAAAATGGAAAAAAGCGCCGCGTCTCTTCCCAGTAACTCCTTGACAGTGAGATAAACCCCGAATCCAGATAGCGCTCCAAAAATTAGCGATGCAGAGATAAGCCCAAAATCGCCGGAGAAGGGCCACATCTTGATAAGCAAAAAATAAAGAGGTGATTGGGCTTGAAAGGTTACAGCTCGATGCCACGCCTGAATCCAGTCACCCGATATGACCCATGTTGTAACCGTCTCGTCTAACCAAAGAGACCGAACAAGTGGAACTGTTACCAATGTAAGCGCACCGATACAACAGATGGCGATGACAAGAAGCTTGCGAGTCAATCGGTCGAAGATCAGAGTCTCTTCGTTCATAGGCGCTATTGGTTAGGTATAAATCGTGGCTGGGTGTAAAAAGAGTAAGTTGATAGACAAAGCATTCGCTCAACATACTCAAAAAGGTCAAACTAATTAAGCCTTTGCGGAGGGAAAAGTGCCAAAATACGTTTTAGCTCCTCAGTATTTATCGGCTTTGAGAGGTATTCGTCCATGCCTTCACTCAGGTACTCGTCGCGTTGCCCTGCTATTGCATTTGCTGTCAAAGCAACAATAGGAATCCGTGTAGCTAGACTGTTTTCACGCTCCCGAATTATTCTGGTTGCATCCACTCCCCCCATCACCGGCATCTGAATATCCATCAGCAGAAGATCAAATGGTGGAGACTCAATCGACTCACCGCCCAACTGTCCTCGGCGTTCAAGAGCATAAATCGCCTCCTCACCAGTCGAAACAAGTATTGCTTCATGGCCGTATTTTTGCAAAAGTCGCGCAATAAGCCGTTGATTAACGATATTATCCTCGGCGACTAGAACATTAAGCGAATTAGAACTTAATATAGGTTCGGGCGTCAAGCTAACAGGTGTCTTCGGGAGTTGGCCATTTTCGTGCCAACACCTTTTGATAGCGTCATTCAACGCGCTTCCAATAATCGGATAAACAATTGGAACGATGACTGCTCTCTTATCACTCGGGATCGCGGTGAGCGTGTCTATCGGTGATGCCCATATAAATCGAGGCGCCAAACCGCTTCTATTTGTAGGAATTAGTTCGAGAACATCTGCAAATTCCTGAGTATTCCGATGAAGATCAAGATAAAGAACAACACGCTCATCGGGCTTTATATGAAATAGAGCATCTTCGAGTGACCTCCTGTCGTGAAGCATCTCTAGACTTACTCCTAGCCCTTTAAGCTCTCTCTCTAAAATCCCCCTACTTACCGGATGAGTATCATAAGCAATCAACCTTGCATCAGGCACATGCGATTGGGTTCGATTGATCGAATCACTAGTTGGCGTTGTTGCAAAAGGTAGTGAAAAGGAAAATGTACTGCCAACTCCCTCTCTACTTACAACTTCGAGCTCCCCCCCCATCGCTTCAACCAACCGATGAGATATGCTCAATCCGAGGCCAGTGCCGCCATATTTTCGAGTTGTAGAGGTATCTCCCTGCGCAAATGGATTAAAAATTTCTGCAAGCTTTTTAGCTGGAATTCCAATCCCCGAATCCTGAACCTCAAAGCTAACCTCTAGTTCATCACGTCGTGAACTCGCCAAACGCACTCTAATAACAACCTGTCCAACGTGGGTAAATTTGATCGCGTTTCCAACCAAGTTGGTAAGGACCTGTCTGACCTTCGTCGGATCGCCTACAACTAATCGTGGAATCCTCAGATCTATATCGGCAAAAAGTTCGATCTGCCTCGATGTTACAGCTGATGCAAGAGCTCGCATGATACCCGAAACGACATCCCGAATAGAGAATGAAACGCTTTCAATCTCAATCCTACCAGCCTCAATCTTCGAAAAGTCGAGAATATCATTAATGATATCTAGCAGCATTTTGGCGGATGCATTGACAGTTTCAATGTATTCGCGCTGTTCCTCGGTAAGATCCGCACCGAGCGCTAACTCACTCATTCCAACTATCCCATTAAGTGGCGTTCTAATTTCATGGCTCATATTGGCCAGAAAATCACCTTTCGTGCGACTCAAATGCTCTGCAACCATCCTGCCAGCCTCTGCAGATGCTCTTGCTACCTCAAGCTCACGATTTTGCTCTGCAAGCTGTGTTGTTCTCCTCCGGACTTCTGCCTCAAGGTGGTTCTGATTTTCGAGCAGCTCCAACTCTCTCAACTGAATCTCTGATAGAATTAGGTTGAAACAATCCACCAATAATCCCACCTCATCATCGGTACGCCGAACTGCTCTAAGTCGGTAATTAGACTCAAGAGAGACCTTTTCAATTACTCCAACTAAATCCAGAATCGGTCCCATAATGAAATCTTCGGATCGATTGGATGTGCCTATCGTCAGCGATATCGAAAGAAGAACGATGCTAAATCCGATTATCAAAGTAACAATGAGGCGATATAGATCTGCTGTAAGCTGACGAGAAACCCAAATTGTTGCGATTGTTTGCGAACCAGATTTGATCGGAGTTCTCAGGTAAGAGATTTTGCTCGTCAGAGAACAACCAAATTCATCTCCCTCTAAATCAGGATCAACAACTCCTTGCGCTGATGCGCTACTATCAAAGCTCGCTATCAATGCCTTCGATGTACCGAACACACGAACTGCATAAAATTCATCCGCAACTAAGAGGTTTTTGAGATCGTTGTTCGTTAGAGATATAGAGCCGTTAGCAGTATGAGATAAGATATATTCACCTATCGTTCGTGTGATTCGTTGCAAGCGATAGCGAGAATCCTCTCTAATCCTTAGCTGTTCATAGAAAAAAAATAGGACTAACAAAGCACTCATGACCGTTATCATCCCTGAGCCGTACTGGATGAATATTCTGGTCTGCAAAGGAGCTGTTGCGTATCGACGCTTTAAGCTTTCAAGCATCGCCCCCCCGTTCGCTTATCCCGTTGTGGTGCAGGGTAGACTGTTGGTGTGTTTCTCTCTCAAGACTAAAGATAAAAGTCCGGCGCCACTCTACTAATAAGAGTCTCGAACAGAATCTGAAAGTATTAACACGGCGTTGCATTCAGAGGGCTTATTCGTAACTTTTCTTGCGGTCGCCGTCCAATGCACTAACGACCCGTTACGGTAGTCGACTCACAAACCCAGTTTCTGGAATAAAAAATCACATTCTACTGAGAAGTTATACTCTCTGAATGTCGCGAAATTACCGTTCAAAGTCGAAAATAAAACCTATAATTGCCGAGAATGTGATAAAAATCTAGAAACTATTCAGCCCACCTTTGTAAAGGAGTCATTTGAAAGACATAAAAAGCATGAAACGCAGTGGTGATTTGGGTGGCTCGACTCGCTCAACGCTCGTCGGCAGTTTTTTGCTGAATAGTTAGTTGTTTCCCCCCGGCGGGCTTTCGCCCGCCACCCCTAAGGGGTTGTGGGAGGTTATTGGGAATTATAGGGGTGAATAGTTACAAAATCTAAAACACTAATAAAAATCCTCCTGCGTCCCCTCGGGTGAGGTCTTCCATCGTCGATGAAGCCAAAACCAATCTTCAGGCTGTTCCCGAATAATCTTCTCCAGCGCCTTAACCGCCTCAGAAGTTACTTTTTTTCTAACTTCGCCCACTGATAAGGCGTTGTCATAAATAATATTATGATCGAGCTGCTGCCACCGAATAGTATATCGATCTGAACCCTCATACCGACTCGATAAGATAATAACGGGACATCTCATCTTTTCAGCGACAAGACCTGGCGCGACAGTGGTTGCCGCTAGACGACCAAACCAATCAACAAACACTGCATTATTTCTCGTAACATTTTGATCAAATAGGAAACCGACCGATCGCCCCTTTATCAACTGCGATAAAATTTTTCGCAGTCCACCAGACCTTGAAATAACGCCGTTACCAAACCTAGTCCGTACTCTTGTGCTCCACTCTTCAACAGCAGGTGACTGACTTTCACGGACAATAAAGTTAATCGACTGAACAAACTTTCCAAAAGCAGCAATCATTAAATCAAAGCTCCCGATGTGTCCTCCGAGATAGAGCACTGGCTGCTTTGCGACAATTGATCGCAATTCATCTAAACGCTCTATCACAACGTGTTCCTCAAACCAGCTCGCGTCGATTGAGCTTATGCGAAGAAGATCGCTTACCATCCGAGCAAAAGGTCGGGCGGAAGCGAACAGCAGAGCCCTTTTCCCTGATGCATCCAGATCTGGAAAAACCTGCCCGATATTCCGGTATGCAATTTTTCGATACCGGGAGCTGAGAGTTACTAGCGTCCAATATACTACGGTCAGAACAGCTACGCGGATGGAATGAGGAATGTAATCAATAATCCGCAAGACACCGCTAATAGGACGCTCAATCGAGCGCAGGAGCCATCTCTTAAACTTTTTATGCAGTTCTACCTTAGAGCTCATCAGCTGCTTCATCTAAAAAGGGCGCACACGCACTTAATTTACTTAATTCAAATCTCGTGCAAAGCTAGAAGGAGCCTCGCTCGAGTGTTCTGCTTTTACTCTTATGACGACCACTAGCTCCTTAGGATCCCACCAAATCGAACTCAACGAAGAACTATTCGAACCGCAGAACACATCTAAGACCGTCGAACTGCTTTTAGAGGTTTCGATTTCTTGCGCTTTGACGACCATCAAGGAACTGATAAATAGACCAAAGGCCAATCAAAGAACATCATTGATTGTACCAAATGCCGGAGCTACTGGAGAGCAAATACGCGACCTCCTTACGGTAGCACATGAGCGTATTCCTTGCTCACTTTTTGCCCGAGCTCTCTCTCTTACAACAGAGCACCTCGAAGTCTCAGCTAAACGTTTAAATCTGGCTAAGGTTCGAAAAGCTAGCTCCTCAATATCAAGCTCACCTACCGAGCTATTTACCAATCGCCTCGATACTCAGATTATTTGGCGAACAGGTTCGATTTATACACCATCATGGCTCAGCGATCATATTGCATCAGAGCTCTGTTTACTCGCCCCTTATATTGCCACTCAAAAGTCAGGTTACTATCTCGATCCTGCCTGCGGGTCGGGCAATCTCCTCGTTGCTCTCTTGTCTAGTATCGCTTTGGGAGGTGCCACTCAGCGCACTCTCGTAAGAATTGTGAGCGAGCAGCTTATCGGGATTGACATCAATAAGGACGCTCTCCTATTGGCTGAATTTTCGCTGCTCAGCACGCTTGCTAGATACGCTCCCACAATCGCGCCTCAAGATATTCCTTCTCTTTATGGAACCACACTAATCCATGATGATTATCTCTTTCCATCGCAGAATTCTATCAGCAACAGATTCAGCTCGCCTGAATCTGTTGCTGCGATTATTGGAAATCCTCCTTTTGGTCTCAGCCGTGATGGACGGCTTCCTGAGTCTCAGATCCAAACCCTTAAATCTCGCTTTCCCAATGAACTCAGCGGGAATATCAGCAGCTATCTTCCCTTTCTAGTGACTGCTTTTTCATCACTAAAGCCAGCAGGAGTGATGGCTTTTATTACTCCGAACGCATGGCTCGGCATCCTCTCTGGTCAAAAGATTCGGTCTTCCCTTCTCAAGCAAGGAGCTATTTATCAAATAGAGACACATCCTCCCCGCACCTTTGATTGTGCCGGGGTTGAAACGGTGACGATTTATCTCACTAAAACTAGAGCCCATCGTCAGATAAAACTAGTTCGACTTGGAAGCTCAGCTGAAATAGAATCGAGGCCAGGAATAATCCAAACAGAGAATATTCTCGAGAAAAGCGGACATATTATACCTCTCTGGTGGAATGAGAAATTGGATGAATTAATCTCTGTAATTGAGGAACGATCCACCTTAATCCGCCATCTCCCTAATCTTTTTCGACCGCTAATTGCGATGCAGGAGTATGCCGTTGGAAAAGGATCTCCCCCCCAGGAAAAAATTCACTCTTTAGAGCGGAGGTTTCACGACAATGCTCCGAAAGGTGATTCATGGGTTCCCTTTCTCCTGGGGAGAGAGGTCGATCGCTATCAAGTAAACTGCTCAGATAACTACCTTAATTACGGACCATGGCTCGCCGATCCAGGACACCGCATCCACTACGAACAGCCAAGAGTCGTAATTCGTGAAATCGTTGCCGAGCTACCACACCTCCTTCGGTGTTGTGCCGTTGATTATCCTCTTTTTTATAACCGCTCCCTTCTTCACATCATCGTAACAGCCCCTAAGCGTGACTCCCACCACCCGACAAAATCCGAGCTCGCTCTTGCACTATCCGCACTCCTTAATTCGTCCCTGATGAGTGCATATCTTCTTTTATTCGGCCGTAAAACTCAGCGGCGTTTATTTCCAAAATTAGTATGCGAAGATCTAAAAGATATTCCAATCCCTGATAAGTTTGAAGCGCATTCCGCAGAACTCGCCCAGATTGTTTCAGGAAATAGCGGAGAAGAAAGAGATCGCGCCGTTGATGATTATATCCGCAAGCTCTATGGATTAACTAATTTACAATTCGAAAAGCTCATCAAACTTTGCAACGCAGCTCGATTCAATTAAGAGAGACAATGATAAAAGTCAGCAAACTCGTTTTTCAGCCCTTAATATACAAAAACCGCGCGCTCACCATCTCTGAAACGCACCGCCACTGAGCCCTCTTGCGGCAGCTTTTCGACACTCTCTATCACATGACCATCCCGAAATACTAATGCGAATCCACGATCCAGAACGCGTTGTGGGTTAATAGCTAACAATACCCCTTCGAGTTGGCTTACTCTTTGATTTTGTCCATTGATAGCGGAATCAATCGCCCGTCCAAGATCGCTTTTAGTCCTTTCAAGATGCTCTCTAGCGTGCACAATTCGGCGATCAGGTTGAATCGACTGATTAAGAAGTGCTGCTGTCGAAAGATCCGATCTCACTCGGCGCATCTTCTCATCGAGCGCACTCTCAATTGAGTCCTCAGCTTGATCCACAAAACGCTCTCGATCTCGAAGCCACCTATCTGACCTCAGCAATCGAGCTGCGACCATTTCTAACCCACCGAGAAGCTCCCTTCTGTCTGCTGCAACTATCTCAGCAGCAGCCGTAGGTGTTGGCGCTCTTAGGTCAGCCGCAAAATCAGCCAGGGTTACATCGACCTCGTGGCCGACACCGGAGATTACCGGTTTTCTCGAGGCAAAAATCGCTCGTACCACCAGCTCTTCGTTGAATGCCCATAGATCCTCGAGCGAACCTCCACCACGCGCAACCACGATGGTCTCAACCTCATCAACGGTATTGAGAAGTTCAATCCCACGAACAATCTCCTCAGCCGCTCCCCTACCCTGCACTCTCACATCAGCGCAAACGATCCGCAAAGACGGCATTCGCCGCCGAACCGTTGCGGCGATATCGTGTAGTACTGCGCCCGCTGCTGAGGTCACCACCCCTATACATCGACTCATCCCCGGAATAGCCCGTTTTCTCGTCGGATCAAATAAACCCTCTTTTTCAAGCTTTGCTCGCAACTCTTCAAATCGCTTCCGGAGCGCTCCGTCCCCAGCCTGACTCATGCTCCGCACATCAATCTGGAACTGACCACGGGCTCGATAAACGGTCGGTCGCCCCACACACGAAACCGCAAGCCCCACCGTAGGACGGAATCCCAATCGTGCCGCCGCACTCCGCCACATCACACAAGAAACAGCCGCCTGCGCACCTTCGTTGGCATCCTTCAGAGTAAAATAAAGATGCCCCGAACCAGCGACCTTTACTTCGTGAATTTCACCGTGAAATGTAACTGAACCAACATATTCATCGAGGATAGCGCTTGTAAAATCGAGAAGCTGTGATACGGAGAGATCCTCTTGTTGGCTGGAAGAATATTCTGCATCTTGAAATTGGATATCCATCCCACCATCCAGTAAAAAAAGAGCAAGGCCGCGTTACACACAACAGATTCTGTAGAGTGTAGGCGGATTCAGGTCTGAAGCGCGAGAGCTATCAAGATTTTCTCAAACGCCCTAAGGACCTTCCTTACCGCTGACCATGAGAAGCCCCCTCTTTTTTCGACCAAGCCGGCCGATTTGTCGCCGCCTCTCAAATCTACTATTATCTCGGGTCGGGTGGGCCAGCCACATCGCCGGCCCTTTTTATTCCTGTGGGGAGCGCGCGCAGTGCAAAACCGCGAGCCGTGCGCCGGAGGCCGCTATGATGTACCTCCTCTTTCCCTCTTGTGGTGTATTTCTTCAAAGAATTTTTTAGAGAGCTTCTCCGATGGCCATCGATATTAAAATGCCCCAGCTCAGCGACACGATGAACGCAGGAAAAATACTCTCCTGGAATAAAAAGGAGGGTGACATCGTAAAGCGGGGCGACGTGCTCGCAGAGGTTGAAACGGAGAAGGCAAATCTTGAAATTGAAGCATTCCATCAGGGTACACTTCTGAAAATTCTCGTCCCAGCAGAGTCCTCCGCAACGGTCGGCGAGGTGATAGCGATTGTTGGTGAACCAAACGAGACGGCAGCTGGAGCAACCTCGGTTGTCGCGCCCGCCGCAACCCTCTCCTCATCACCCGCTTCAACATCAACGCAGACCGCCGCTCCTACTCCGAGCCCCGCTGTTCCGGCAGCAACGGCTCATGAGCCTACCGCCGCTTCATCCGCCTCGTCTTCCGACCGAGTAAAAGCTTCACCACTTGCGCGCAAACTTGCTGAACAACACCACATAGATCTTCACGGCATCACCGGCACTGGCCCCGCCGGCCGGATCGTAAGCAAAGACCTCGGCGTTTCAGCTTCCGCACCTACAGCTACTCCAGCTCCGGCTCCAACTCCAGCACCAGCCCCGCAACCAGTTGCCACCCCAGCGCCAACCCCAGCTCCCGCGGGAACAAAACCAGCAGCTCCAACCGCTGTGGGCGGCGGAACCCTTACCCCCCTCTCAAAGATGCGCGAGACAATCGCCCGAAGAATGCAGGATACCGTCACCCAATCTCCACACTTTTTCACCACCGCAACGATCGATATGGACGATGCGGTCAGTCTCCGCGAAACCCTCAAAGCGCGGCCTGAATTCAAGGGCATCAGCATCAATCATCTCGTCATCAAAGCAACCGCCTACGCCCTCGCGCGGGAGCCTCGGGTCAACGCGGCGATGCGCGATGGTATGCTATTTCAACCGAACGATATAAATATCGGCATTATAACCGCTATCGATGATGGTCTCCTTATTCCCGTTGTACGGTGTGCCGACCAGCTCTCCCTCGCTGATATAGTCTTCGAGGCGCGCGCCGCCGTCGATCGCGCTCGTGCGGGTCGCCCCTCCCCAACCGATCTTGTTGGCGGAACCTTCAGCATCTCCAATATGGGGATGTACGATATTGAGAGCTTTACCGCGCTGATAAATCCCGGTCAGGGAGCAGTACTCGCCGTCAGCTCAACCCGCGAAGACGCCATAGTCAAAAATGGCACCATAACCATCGGAAAGCGGATGCGGGTGACCCTCTCGGTTGATCATCGAATAATTGATGGCGTAATGGCGGGAACCTGGTTGAAGCATTTCAAAGAAGCTCTTGAGACCCCTGCGCTACTCCTTTTGCCATAACGTTGCAGAAGGGGGCGCGCTCGGACCACCTCTCTGTCAAGCTGTAAGGAACATTCACCATGCCAATAGAGGCCGGAAAATCAACGAAGAATGGGCCGTCAACCCGAAAGCCCCCGTGGCTCAAGGTTAAGGCCCCAGGCTCGCCCGAGTACCTCGCGACCCACAATATCGTTAAGGGACTTCGCCTCCATACGGTATGCGAAGAGGCCCGTTGCCCAAATATCGGTGAGTGCTGGTCCCACGCGACCGCGACCTTCATGATCATGGGAGATCTGTGCACCCGAAAGTGCCATTTCTGTTCGGTAAAGAAAGGCTCAGAAGAAACGCTCCAACCCCTCGATCCAAACGAACCCGAACGGGTCGGCCGCGCCGTTCGGGACCTAAAACTCAAGCACGCCGTTATCACCTCGGTCGATCGTGACGACCAGCCAAACAATGGAGCCGATCACTTCGCCCAAACGGTCGCTGCAATCCACCATCACGCCCCCGATTGTCGAGTCGAGCTCCTTATTCCCGATCTTCAAGGCAACCTCGAAGATCTCGCGATCATCATGAAATCGGGTATAGACGTTCTGAACCACAACGTTGAAACCGTCCCTCGCCTTTACCGAAAAGTCCGCCCGGGAGCTGGCTACATTAGATCATTAACGATCCTTAAAACAGCCAAAGAGCTTGCCCCCTCGGCACTAACGAAATCGGGCATCATGGTCGGCCTCGGCGAAACCAAAGAGGAAGTATTCGCACTAATGGATGACCTGCGCGCCTCGAACGTCGATATTATGACGATAGGTCAATACCTACGCCCCTCTGAGCGCCAACTTCCGGTGAAAGAGTTCATCACTCCCGAAGAGTTTAAAGAATATGAAGAGGCTGGCCTTGCAAAAGGCTTCTCATTCGTCGAATCAGGCCCACTGGTGCGAAGCTCGTATCATGCGTGGAAGCATACGGTGGATAGTCCGCGGTAGTCTTAGATGCCCGAGCAACATACTACCCAGAGACGGCTAGTATTTTCTGGTGCCCCCGGCACTGGAAAAACAACCGTAATCAACCACCTTCGCAAACTTGGAATCGCCTGTATCGACGAGCCTGCGCGCGAGATAATCGCGGAGCAGCGGGCGATTGAGGGCCAGGGCGTATGGGAGCGGGATACCTCGCTTTTTATCGAGCTCCTCTTATCGCGTTCAATCAAAAATCACTCTCTCGCCTCACCGACCTTAACCGTATTTGACAGAGCCATCCCCGACTGCATCGCCTACGCCCAACTCGCAGGATTATCCCTCCCTCATGGCATCACCGCGAGTATGCGGTATCGATACGACGACGAGGTAGTTATTTTTCCGCCGTGGGAAGAGATCTACTGTACCGACGATGAGCGAAAGATGACCTTCGAGGCGACGTGCCGGTTTCATGAAATGTTGGTGCGAGCGTATGAGGAGGTTGGGTATCGGGTTCGGGAGGTTTGGAAGGGGAGTGTTGAGGAGCGGGTGGAATGGGTGGCTGAACTGATAAAGAGGTCTTAAAAAATCCTGCTCAACTTGTCTGCATTAAAAGCCGCCCCCAACTTCCATCGAATCCGAGGAGCCCTAACGGGCGTTAACGACTCCTCGTATTTGCGCCCTCGGTTCTACTTCTGCTCTTGCGGATGCCAAACTGCTTGCGCGAAGCTGTAAAGGTTCTTTGTGTCTACCGTAATAGGTACCTTGTCGTTCCACATTCTTTTAACATCGCCGTCTGCGCCGATATCAGCAACCATAGCTTCTCCGGACGGTTTTTTGAAGGAAAAGAACCACCTTCCCGGTTGCGCTTTTTCGTTATTTGGGCCAATTTTTGAAATATTTAACGTTCCACCATTCAATTTCTGACTGTAGGACCCATCACGCGCCGATTCATTTGCAAACTTTCCACAGGCGCCAAGAAACTTAATTAGATCGGACTCTGGAGACGCGCTAGCTGGGACATTCGCTTTTGGAGCTAGCTTCGCAGCATTCTGAGCGTCAAGCAGAAATTTATTCACCTGTTGCTCGGGAGCCGTCTTACCACCTATCGTGGAAGCTTGAACTGTTCCATCCTTGTCATCAACAACGAGTGATAGCACCCTAGGAGTTTCCGGAGTCGATCCTACCTGCGAACTTGGCCGAACCTCAATAGTCAGACGATGATGGCCGGCCGGCACCGCTTCCGGTTTAGCGATCGCACCCTTTGCCCCCTCCTTCGAAGGCTCCTCGCTGCGCACCGTCACCCCGCCAGCGTTAACGCTACCGCCCTGGGCACCCACCTCCTTCGCGAGCTTCGCCAGATGAGGCGCCTTACCATCCTTCACTGGCTGAAGGCTTTCCGAAACCTTAGTCGATAGCTGTTTAGCTCGCTGTACTTCCAGATCATTTAGCCCTTCTCTCATCTTTGAAAAGAAAGGATTGATCGCCATTTGTTCGAAGGCAGAGATAGATACCGTTGACCCTTCTTTGTTGAGCTTAGCCAAGTCGCCAGATGCTTTGTGAAGAAGAACCGTTGCCTCCGCCTCCTTTCCGTTGGCCCCGTTACTCTTGAAATTTGCAAAAACAAACCCCTCCGGAGCCTTTTTATTCTCGGGCCCGCTCTCTGAAAAGGTTATCGTAACTCCACCAATCGTCTGCTCTTTCCCTTCTTTAGCGAGATCCCTCATTCCAAGGCGAACGGGGTTATCGTATTGTATACGGATAGCACGAACTTGCTCGACGGTAGTAGGACGAATATTGTTAGCCCCGGCACTCTCTGTAGTACGAGGTGGTTCTGCTGATGGAAGCGCCCCACCACCATTTTCTAATGTGCTAGTCTTCACTTCAGGTGTTCGTTCTAATGTGGTACCTGCTGGCATGATCTACCTTTGTAATCAAAACGGTTGTGCTCGCTCGGATTCAGCCTACGCTTTCCAAGTTATGAGGATTCCGGCACTCAACGTGCCTCAATTTTAGGGCATCGTAAATCTCGATTTTAATTTTTTTCAAAATCCCCCCGCTACTCGACTGCCAACCGATCAGCTTCAGCCAGCATTCTTAAAGCGTTCAGGAATAATTTGGAAGCTTTTTAGGGAGTTGCTATGAATAATATCGAAGTTTTTATACTCATCTTTTTTTCACCCCCCGACCCCCCGCTCCATATCACCCAACACCTCAATAAATCTCGGCCCCGGTATAACCGCGTACTCCGAATCCACAACCACAATATTGACACCCCCATACCCACCCCTCCCATTCCCATTCCCCCCACGCTCCAACCACTCCTCCCACCATCTTCGCCTCTTTTCCACCTCTTCCTCGCTGAGCTTTCTGTCAGCAATTTCAAAAATCACCTCTGGTCGGGCGGCTATGATGCTTTCTAGGGAGAGGCCTGATAGGGATACTGTGGGTCTTTCGAAAATCGGCGTTGCGCCCGTTATTTTTACTAGCTCTGCGTAAAATCCATCGGCTCCGGAGAGATGGACTCGGGAGGGATCGGTGAGAGAATCGGCGGAAATAATCGTCACCAAAACCCGCACTCCCCGACCGAGAGCTCGGGCGCGAACCTCTTCGATGCGGCGCTCCCGATCTTGTCGCAACTGCGCAGCGGAATCTTCTTTTCCGCATTGAGCTCCGAGCGCCGTGAAAGAAGCAAGGATTCCCGATACGCTCCGGTGATCAACGACAAGGGTGGTTAGGCCAATGGCGGCGAGCTGTTCGACAGTGGAGGCCATCTCGGCAAGAGCAAGCACCATCGTCGGGCGAAGCGATACGATGCGCTCGATCGATGGATTGAGGCCACCACCGATCGATGGAACGGTGGCGACCTCAGGGGGATAGCGATCGTACGCAGTTACACCTACGACATTCGGACCAAGACCTAGCGCGAAGGAAAGTTCGGTGAGACTCGGAGCAAGCGATACGATACGGGAGCAGCGGTGAGAAGATATCTTCTCTTGGTCGCGAACCGTAAGAGAGGAACCCTCGTTCTCGAGAGCCTCTGCAACAGCTACACGGGGCGCGCAGAGTAATGCGCCAAGAAGGAGAATAACACCACAGCAATACCGAACCACTCGCGCCTCTTCGATCAACAGTCGCTAAAACTGATACTGCACCCCGCCGAATACCCCTCGACCGAAGGTCCCATACCCGTTCACCTCCTCATAGGTTTTATCGAATAGGTTGTTTAGATGAAGGCTCGCGGTAAGTGATTTGGTAACATTTGCACTTAAACCGAGACGAGCTAATCCATACCCGCCAAGATATTCGCGCGAGGGAGCAGCACCACTAAAATCAAGATCAACTCGACGACCGACCACCGTGTATCCTGCGAGCGCTGTGTACCGCTCACCCCATCGATACGATGCGCTAAAGTCGGCTTTATTGCGCACTCTTCTTAAAAGCTGTTGCCCTGTGACCGCATCAGTTGGATCGGTGTAGGTGTACGAGCTCGAGAGCGCAAATCCGCGCAGCGACTCCCACTGCATTGGCGACCACTGTGACGACACCTCCACCCCCTTTGTTTTTGCCTCAGCGATATTCTGGAATCGAAAGGTCGTCGGATCAAAGTTGATGAGATTCGAAAGCTTGTTTTGAAAGTAGTTTGCCCCGATCTGAAACTCTCCTTCGCAGAATGTTTGGTCGATACCAAGATCCCATCCAGTGCTTCGTTCTGGCATCAAATCTCTTTCTCCATACGGGGAAAAAATCTGATAGAGCGAAGGAGCTTTATAGCCTGTTCCTACATTCGCACGAAGTGTTGTGCCTGAATCCTCGAAAAGGTACTGCGGGGTTACTCGCCAGGTCGCTCGCCTGTCGAACCTCTGATTGTCATCAACTCGTGCTGAACCCTCAAGCACGAAGCCTCCAAACGGCTTCCCGCGAAGCTGAATGAATCCACCATTTGTGCGGGCCGATTTCTCAGGAAGGTCCTCATCATACGGACCAAAAAAGGAAACGGAACGATAGCTCGATGAGGCTGTTTCTTCGATCGCTTCGAATCCGATAAGAGACGAAATCCTTTCATTAGGCTCAATCTGGATCGTCGTATACCCCTTCATCAAGGTTCCATCGTAATTGCTCTGCAACGAATCGATGGGATGGTCGAGATCGGGATCGTTGTTGTCGTCGAGTTGATGATCTGAAATGGTAAACCCAACAGATGGGCGAATCATCTCGTCACTCGTTGAACCCTCGACAACTACACCAGCTGCAATCGTGCGATTATCAACCTCTCGATTTGGATCATCCCCTCCGACACCGCCAAAATTATCGATCTCTGTCGCCGACTCATTGAGCCGAAGTGTGCTTCGCACTGAAAGCTGATCGGAAAAAGCGTATCCAACCTGCCCAGCAACCGTGGTGATATCGTTTCCATCTTTTTCACGATTACCATCCTGAACACTCGCCGCTGAAACTCCATCAGTGTGAGAGCGTGATGCGGAAAGACTCAGATCGATATCCCCTTCCGATCCCGAAACAGACGCAAGAGCTTTGCCAGTCCCAAAACTTCCCCCCTCGAGCTGAATCGACGAAGACATAGCTCCGCGCCCCCGCTTGGTAACGATCGAGATAACTCCACCCAGCGCATCAGAGCCGTACAAACTGCTTTGAGGGCCTCTGATGATCTCGATATGATCGACAAGGTCGAGAGTCATCGTGCCGAGATCAAATATACGGGTTGGGGTGACTGGATTATTCATCAAAATACCGTCGACCACGATAAGGGTATGTTCCGAGTTGGCTCCCCTTAAAAACACAGATACATTTCCCCCAGTTGGACCACTCTGGACAACATCAACACCAGGCTGTCGTCGCAAAATCTCCGGAACGGTAACGGCCCCCGATTCCGCTATCTCCTTTTCGCTGATCACCGTAACAGCAGCCCCGATATCTTTTACCGTTCCTTTTAGCCTATTTCCCTGAATTATGATCTTAGGAAGAGATTCCTCAACATCAGCCGCGTCCTGAGCAACTGCACCACCACAAAAAAACATACTCGCAAAAAGGGCGCAGGTCGCCCCAACGTGCTGAATAGCCCGACCATTCATGATATTTTCCGATCCGATTGAGTGATTACGCAGCCCCAATCCACGAGGGCGACGGTAGACGCCACGCCTATTTGCAGCAGATAAAACAGAGCAAAAAGGCGGGTAAATACCAGGTCTTCTGGCTTGATCGGACGTGTTTTCCGGCACAAAAAAGTCAAATTACTGACATTTTTGCCCTGACACCTCTGCAGCATTGTCTTCCCAGCCATTACAGCCAGTGACATAAGCACTAAAATTTAGGTCGCCTCCCCGCGGAGACTTTCCCAAAAAACTGCAGCGTTCTCATCCAACCTCACAGCGGCGGGACCGCGACGGATTGTCACCGTACTTCCCTGAGGTATTCGGCGGGAGTCTTGCGCACCTATGCAAAGAGTGTCAATTCCTGCTCCAGTTCACCAACCAGCTAGATCCTTTTCCTCACGAAAAACGAAAAATAATTTGACTTTTTTCCTCGTCGCTCTTAAAAAGGAGGGTGCAAAAGTTTGGGTAGGTGCTTGAGCAAAGCTCTTTCAAAGCAATCTTCTATCGAGAGATTACGGACTACCAACCACCGAGGGGAGCGCCAATGTCGATTGGCCTGCGCCCGACATACCACTTCAGAAGGGAGTTATTTTTGACTACGTTTAGACCAGCCGGACCGCGCCCGAGCAGAACAGGAAGAGCTCGCCCTCTTCCCACCCCCGATACCCATCGCATCAACAATCGAATCCTTGCGCGAGAAGTTCGAGTTATCGATGAGGAGGGAGGCCAGCTCGGTATTTTCCCAATTCGCGATGCGGTAGATCTCGCTGAAAGCAAAGAACTCGATCTAGTTGAGGTAGCGCCCGAGGCTAAGCCGCCCGTCTGCCGCATCATGGATTACGGAAAGTTTAAGTATCGAGAGCAAAAGAAAGAAGCAGAAGCGCGTAAAAAGCGCACCGAGGCAACCGTTAAGGAGATTCGGCTGCGATACCGCACCGATGTTGGAGACCTCGAGACAAAATTAAAGCATGCTCGAGAGTTCCTTCAAGAGGGAGAAAAAGTTAAGTTTCTCATGCGCTTCAAGGGCCGTGAGGCTATGTATCTCTCTCTAGGTCAGGAGAAGTTCGAAGTTATCAGTCAACGGCTCTCCGATATCGCTCAAATAGAAGAAAAAAGCCCTCTCGCGGGCCGAAGTATTCATATGGTACTCGCTCCGGCGAAGCCCAAGTAGCGAGCGGCTCGAGAACAAAGCGCGTTCTCGAGCCTCCAGCACTTCTTTTTTCGCTCTCGGCGAAGCGTCTCTACGGATCGAGTAGCGAGAGAAAAAGAGGATTGTGCGGAGGAATTAACGGAAGCAGGTGATAGCGGGAGCAATGAAGTACGATATGGAATCCCCTCTTCAAACAACCGAACCCCTTCGCCATTCCTCGTATCAACGCTCATCAGCGAAAGCTCTCGCTCGGGAGATATTCGCAGCAGACTCGCCAGAGAGTGTGGTCGCAACCCTACCTGCAGAGGCGCTTTACTGCATTCTTCGCACTGATGGAATATCCAGCTCAGCCGATCTAATAGAGCTATTTTCTGCAGAGCAGCTCCGCTCTTGCCTTGATTTTGATCTCTGGAGCGAGGATCGCCTCGCTCTGACGCCCTTTTTCGAGTGGCTTGAGCTACCCGATAGTACTGGAGAACTGAGCTCTCTCCAACGAGTACTACGCTCCCTTGATCTTCGTTTACTCGCAATCCTTATTTCACGCTACATCTCGGTTAGGATTTTTGACGAATCAACCGAAGCACCCCCTGAAGATGGATTTGTGACTCCTGATAAGGGGTATACCTGGCTGAGGGTTGGGGTCAATGAAGAGCTGGTTGATGAGGATGGAGAGAGGCTCAGTTCCCATCAAGAGTTTCTGCTACAACGGCTCCTTGCGCTCGTATTTGATACATCGGCAGAGCTCTTTTATCAGATCCTCGCGATTCCCTCGTTAGCGACCCCTTCTCAGCTTGAGGAGGAAGCGTTTCAGGACCGCGGAAAACGGATGCAGAGCCTTGGTATTCCCGATACAGATTTCGCCGCAGCTTTGAACACCCCTGTTTCAGCCTTAGAGCTCGCTGCAGCTACCCCGGCCCCGGCGATAGACCACGCAACGATAGAGCCGATAGCGCCTCTTCTTGCGACAGCATCCCTTCCCGCTCCGCTTGTCGAACAGCTCATCGGAGGTGAAGCCGATACGACCGAACTTGATGCTGAGGTAACGCTCCTCATAAACGCTGCGATTGTTCATTTTAGCCGCGATTGGCGAGATCTCGAGCAAGTTCAAGAAATTGCTCGTTTCGTTTCGGGAACCATACGAATTGGTGTTGAGGCGCTCACAGAGGTAGGAATAGATCCGCACGAAGGATTGAAAACGTTCGGTTGTCAGCGATTTTATGCTGCCGGCCTTCACGAACTATTCAGCACACGGCAACTTGCTCGTCGTGTTTCACGGTTCCGAGCGACTCAGGTTGAGCTTCCTTCAACACCACCGGAGTCCACAGTGAGCGCACTTATCGCCGGATTAGAGCACAAACCGCCTCGCGTACCGACAACCCTAATAGAAGAGATCGAACGGGATACGGTAGACCAATCAGCCCTCACCGAAAATTTGTTTAGCCTACCCGAATATCGATCTTTTCAGTCCCTATCCGAACTCCGCCGTGTGCAGCAGCTGCTTAACTCTCTGGAATCAGGAGCCGCATCGGCGTAAAACGTCCGGTTAAGAAAGCTAAATGTAGTGGTCAATGAAATAACAGCTCGGCGAGACGAAATTTCTCAAGGTTTTCCCCTCAGCTGTCGACTAACAAAACAGGGTGTTCACTATTTTTTGAATAATATCAAGATGATTGTAAGGCGAATCATCCAATAGAG
>JBIJBT010000025.1:0-33000 GCA_044345055.1 Bdellovibrionota bacterium | reverse complement strand
TTATTAAAAAAACTCGGCGACCTACTCCTCGATTTCTTGGACGGCCTCAAAGCTCCCGCACCCCAACCCGTTCGGGTAAAGGTTCGCCAGAATCAATCCCGATTTTCAAGATAGCCAAGGGAAATCCTGTCAAATTAACCAGAACAGCCTCCCCTTACCCACTACTTATCCCATTAGAGACTGACTACCGGACTCCTCCGCACGCCCTCACCAGCTCTGTTGTGGCAGCTCGCACCTGAGCTCGATCCATAAAATACCACGGAGCTACTCTTCGAGCGCCTCTCTTTGGTAACGATCTCACGAACGCGGAGACCCTTGACGGATCGAGGTCGAGCCCCTCGCAGACCCACTCGAAAGAAAATGGCTCGCCCCCCTCATCGAGATCTTTTCCCGAATCTGCGAAAAGCCAGTCCGCTGCCGATTCAACCTCACGAGAGTCATTACCCACGAAGTCAAGGATGGCTCGCTCTAACATCGCCAACAACAATCGACGTTCTGGCAATCCTCCATCTTGCGCTTCTCCGTATGCGCTTTCAGCATCTGTACTAAAGGTGATCATACTATTTCCGGTTTCCATACACCTCACATTGAACAACGACAGCCACTGACGACAAGCAACGACCCTTTATTCACTCGACGAGCATATTCCTGATAATTGATTCGAAAAATGTTTTTGCATCACTTCAATCGCTTCAAATTTTACCTTTCAACTTTCTCTCTCATCCTTGCGAGCCTATCGATATCGCCTTGCTTTGCTGAAATAACCTGCGCATCGACAGTTAGCTACAACTGGGAAAAAAAGGGAGAAACCGGACAAAAGGGCGAAATATTCGCCGTTGTTTTCGCTCACGGTTCGACAGAAGAAGCTGCAAGAGCAGAACTTATCCTGAAAAGCCGACTGAGCCAGGCAGATGCACTAAACTCGTGTCGACAGGAGCACGAGACGATTTCAACCTGCGTTTCCCAAAAATTCAATCGAGCCCAAGATGCCTTCAAAAACGGCTCTTTCACTACACGCCGCACCATCGAAACAGCCATAACAGAGGAGTGCTCAAAGGACTTGGGCACCTGTCTTTCAACAGATACAAGCCAACCCGAATGTCACGCTCTGAATATCCCTACTCCAACACCCGCTGCGTCTCCTGAAACAAGTGCTCCCGCCGAAACCAAAAAGGGTAATAAATAATTCATACCTAAATGCCTTAACCATTGAACTGACCACCCTTCGTATTTGAACTCTTAATTACCGAAACTTTGTTTTTGAACCCCCTATCAAACTATCTGACGAAAAAAGCACTTATTGGAACAAATGAAAATGAGGCAATCGTTCGTTCTCGAATGTTTTCTTATCAAACGAACGCTCAGTAAAAATGCTCAAGCATTTTGCTCAAGTATCCGAGCTAAGAGAGGCGATTTAGGAGGATTTAAACTCGTCTCGCGAGCCCCCATCAGTTTATTTGATCAAGCTTAGCGACCGAGGAAAATTTGAACAGCATACGAGAGTCGCTTGGTGCTGATCGATCTTTTCCATCAACACCTCCATCCAAAACTGGGCCGGAGAACCAGCTACATGAGCGAAGAAACAGAATCCACAAATTTACTCAACGGCTCAGAATTCACGATTCCGCACGATAGGAGAATTCTCAGTCTGGCGAAAAAAGCGGCCCTTGCTACGACATTGCGAGTTGATGATCTTGTAACAATTATTTTGGGCGATCCAACCCTCACTCTTCACATTCTTCAATTAGGAAACAGCATCAAAGCGTCAGGAGACAAGCGCTCCACGGGTTCACTCAAAACCGCTATAATTCGTCTCGGTTCTCAGGCAATCATTAAATTGATAGATAAGCTTGAAAGCCAAAAATACCCCAATTTTACCGTCATTCATCAAACTCTCAAACAGCTCAAAAAGCGGGCAGTTGCAACGTCTCAGATAGCCCACATTCTTGCGACAGAGACAAGTCAACGGAACCCTGAGGAGTGTCTTCTTACCGGCCTTCTCTATAACACAGGAGAATTGTTCGCACTTGCAACTCTTGGTGAAGCATATACGAATTTATCCGCCACAAATGGCCGCGCACAATTAATGTATCTTCTTCACATAAATCATGACTTTGAACTTGAAGAATGGTCCTTTGATTATCTACAGAGCTGCGGCATCCCTTCCTCGATAACCTCCGCAATCAGCCCAACTGTTCAGAATCATGGCTCCCAAAATTCGACTCGTCCAATAGTACTTACCGCCATCGAGTTTATCGATGCATTTATGGAGCAGCGATTAGCCCGTTTTGCGCCGGGTCGCCCACCGCCGGCTCGTTCCGCCGTCCGAATGCTCTCGATATCCCCCGCTCGCTATGAGAAAGTATTTACTCAAATAGTAGACCTTCTCAATAACTTTGAAACAGCAGATTCTGACGTATCTCGGTCATCCGAAGAGTCTATCAGTCCTGCACCCCAGGAGAGAGAGAACAAGAATTCGACTTCGCTACAAACCATCCCCGTACCTGCAGCTCCTCGTGAGATCGAAGTCGATACGCGCAAAAAAGAGGTAACTCGCGCGCCTTCTGCGCCCGTATTTCAGTCACCTCCCGGAAATCTTAATATTAACGGTTGGCAAAACCTCTACCAAATGATTACGGAGAGGCTATGTCGTCCTGATCAATTTTTCCGAACGGCCATCATTATTCGTCACGAAGAATCGGCGACAATAACCTTTGATCCTCCGGGAGCCGAGTTGGCCGCCTTGCCGCTGCCTGTTCCTATCTGCCCTGAGTTAGACTATTTTCTGAAACCGGGCGTGGAGGTATCAAACCCTCTTCTACCGTCCCATAAAGACTCTCCTTTTGGCGGAATTGCCTGGGGGATCGGAAACTGCTCTGAATCCTCTTTTGGGCACGTTTTTCTTTATGCAGATTGTGGTGGAGCCCGCAATATGCCGCCGGGCGCCGAGAGAATATTTCGGGAAGGATTGGCACTTCTCTCGAGACACCTCTCAAAAGATTCTAGCCTGGCAGAGGTAGTCGCCTTTACATCGGTGTGATAGCCTCTGATTTTAGTCTCAGTCGTAGTTCCCTCGCTTAAACAGTAGAATCGATACCACCTTCCAGAATTACGTTCCTTTGTAAGTAGTGATTGGAGCGTTTATGAAACGATTAGTATCGTCTTTGTTCACCGAGTTGAAGAAGAAACGACCGAAATCTCTCACTCAGGCGCACAATTACGATATCGGAGCTGTCTTATGTCAAAGACTTTCCCACGATTACTTCTCATTGCCATTCTCACTCTAATCGGCTCACCATCATACGCTGATTTAAAGATCGCGACCGTTGATCTGGCCCGCATAATGAATGAAACCAAAGCAGCAAAAGATCAGCGCGAAAAACTTAACTCTCTCTCAGAAACGTTAAAAGAAAAGACTGAAGCTAAAAAAGATGAGCTTAAAACAATTCAGGCGAGACTCGAATCGAATAAAGAGAGTAAAACTTACGCTCGAGAAAATGCGGCATTCCAGTCAAAGACACGAGACTTTGCCAGGTTTGTGGAGGACTCCAAGGATGAATTAAGAAGGGAGATGTCTCGTATTAATCAGGAACTGACTGCCAGCGCTCTTAAGGAAATCAGGAATTATGCTGAGAAAAATGGTTTCGATCTGGTTGTAACCAAAAGCGAGCGGCAAAGAGGACCAATTCTTTTTGGACCCGATGCTATCGATATAACTGACCAGCTTTTAGCGAAATAGCAGCAATAAACTAAGAGTAAGCCTCCCATTATCACGCTGCTCAATAGCTCCGAAACTCCAAGATATGGCAAAAACTCTTACTGTCCTATCAAAGGAAGCATTTGAAGGTATTAGAAGCTCCTGCGAGCAATTTCTGAGGGAATTTCTCGACACAGAGCTGATAGTACCTGATCGTCATCAACCAAACATTCAATCAACCAATCCGGAGCCTTTTTCTCCTTTTTTCCCCTTCTTTTGTTACGAATTTGATGGAGAAACCTTTATTCCCTGCTTTGAAAAAGAGGAACAGCTCACCGAATGGTGCAGCAAACCTCTCACTTATAGACGCTCGCTAGGATTGCGACTTATCGATCTTATCCCTCCAAATTGTTGGCTTGTATTTAATCCCGGTTCAGAAGTCGAGAAGCCTTTTTCACCCTGGGAGCTATCACTTCTTCGACTCGGCTCAGATGAAGCGATAGCTGAGGTAATTTCCGAGCTATTCGACACTCCAACCGAGGAGCTTCTTGATGCTAATGCCCTCTTTTCCGAGGAACATCCTCAACTTTTCGCCGAACTTCAAAAGATCTGCGAAAATCGGGCCCAAATTGATAAAGCATGGATATTGGAAGTCGGCCTCGTGCAGGATAGTGAAACTCCCTCGAATGAAGTGCTTGTCGGTTTCCTTGTGACGAAGAATCTCAAAAACGAGCTAAAAGAGACGGAAATAGACGAACTTCAAGCCACTCTACAAAATCTTCTTGCCCCCCTAATGATAGGTCGAGGATCTTTGAGGGTCGTCGTCTTGACCGAAATATCCGAGGGTATTTTCGGCCCGCTATTTAAAGCCCATGCGCCAGTCTTCGAACGAAGTTGCGGGAGGGAGTAGGGTTCTTGGTCGTCAATTGGTGCCTGATGCTAGCGGTCCAGAGCTTACACTTCGACCGCCAGCAGATTGCCAATTAACTCATTGTGGCTCGTGTTACGGCATCCAACTGAATAGCAGTTTGTCGAGCAACGCCCTGCATTTGATTAAATAACCTCATTGTAGCAATGAGAGAGCCCGACGGAATTGTTTCACCCACATTTCCAGAACGCATCTCAATCAGAACAGTTTGAGCATTTAACTGAAACTGATTGGACAGAGCTCGGATATTATCCCACACCGGCATTCCATCACCGCGGTGACCCGCGATCGACTCGCACAAATCCATGGAACGCTCAAGAGCCTCCCTCACCTCGGCTACACTGACTTCACCTCTTTCTGCTGCAAGAAAACCAAATCGGCTATTTTTGGCTTCACTGCTGCTACTAGAGCGAAGATGTTCAGATAAAAATTCATGAATCGACGTTCTTACGTCTGAAATAACCTCTTTAAAATCAGCTATCAATGCTGCAGGAGCACGAATCGTCTGTGCCCTATCCGGCACTCCGCCCATCCTCGATGGTATGCTCAGAGTCGAAAAATCTGCAGGCGTCGAAGAAGGTGAAGTTTCGCCATTCATCTCTTGACCAGAGAAATTATCCGCAGGAGCTGGATGAGCCATCTGTATTCCCTTAGCTAAGCGTTGTTGGAGCAGTTCGACGAACTAACAGCAGCATCGAATAAGTATTCGGGACCTTCTTTATAAACCTATCAAAAAACTAACTGGACAAATAATCATCATCCAGCACACCTCCAGCCTATACTAACTTCCAGAATAATGGCTACCATAAAAATTAGATCAATTAGCTCTAATTCTCCGAAAAAGCTCTCGCCGCCGAGCAATGGCTCTGGGAAAAAGAGTAAAAAGCTCGCAAAATGCGGATATTGATGACCTCTCCCTCAAAAGTACACCAACAACGACTAGACCATTTCTCAAAAAAAGGCCGCCAAATACCGCCCACCAATGATGGTAGAGTGAAAAAACGGCGATCTGAAGGAGGAAACGATTCCTCACTCCCAATTTGTTAATCTCAGCGGGAAGAATAGATCGAACAGCTGGAGTTACTCTGCGCTGATGATAGCCTCGAGAAAGTGGCAAAAAAACAAATTTCTCTCCGAGAAGCTTTGCTCGAAGTGAGAGCTCTGCATCTTCACGATATGCAAAGAAAGCCTCATCAAATAGAGGATATCTGTAGCCTTCTCCTGCACGCAGGCCGGGATAAACCCGATAAAGAGGCTCGTTGTTTTCAACAGCAAGCCCTACCTTCTCAATGAACACTCTGCGAAATGCGACGAAAGCCCCTGTTGCCCCTTCAATCGGCTCCTCCCGTAATTCTATAGATGCCGGTGCGCGGCAAGCGAATCGGTCGAAATGACGAAAAGAGCTAGAAAAAATCATCCCAGCGGAATCAATCTTTTCGGGAGTTAGCGGAACAAGGTTTTCATCGCTCCTCAATAAGAGGCCGGTCGCCGCTCCGAAATCAGGCCACCGATCCATACCTGCGACAAGTTCACGAATCGCTCCAGGCTCCAACGAAACATCGGGATTTAACAACACACACAGCTCAGCTCTCGATTCGAGAAAACGGGCTATTCCCCAATTTTGACCCGCTGCAAACCCAAGATTTACCCTCGATCTATTAAGTACCACACCCCGCTCTACAAACTGCTCTACTACAGAGGGCGTAGCATCGGTAGAATCGTTGTCAGTCACAAGAATGGTGACGGAACCACCAAATGGAGAGATATCCTGATTCAGCAAAGATGAAAGGCAGGCTGCAATGGTTCCTTCATGATTAAACGTTACGATATGAATAAATACAGATCGCACAGCCACTCTCCCATACAATTTTCTTGGCAACAGTTAAACGCGTACTTGTGATGAGAGACCGTATCGAATGTTTAGCTAACTCGCTATCTATCGCGGCTTTTTCCTTCCTCGACCACTGAGCGAATAATAGCTATAATTCCCTCAACATTCGGTCTTTGAACTCGGCGACCATTGATCCAGAAACTAGGTGTGCCTGAGAGACCCAACGAATCGGCGACATCAATATCGCCTGCTATCACTCCTCGCTGAGAACCAGAATCGATACACTTTTTAAACTCCTCAAGATCAAGGTTAATCCCCGTAAACTCACCCCTCAGCGCAGGATCAAGTAACGACCGATCAGATCCAATTTGAGAGCCAATTCTATAGAGGATTGGAACCACCTCCCAAAACCTGCTCTGTGTGCCCGCACATTGCGCAATCTCAGCCAACTGACATGAATAAAGATGCATCGGGCGACTGATACGTTTATTACAGCTAGTATCTAGAGGAAAGTGTCTTAGAGAATACCTGATGACTCCGTGGTATTCCTTGAGCAACGCCTCAATCTGAGGGTAAACCGCCTGACACGCCCCACACTCAAAATCAGCGAACTCAACGATTTGAACAGGAGCATCGTCCGGTCCCAAGACAAAGTCAGCGATATCTGACTTACTATCTCTCTCACTCTGCTCAGGAATAGTCTGCGTAGGAGAGGAACTCCAATCTGAAACAAACTTACTCAAATATTCAGCTTTAGGTTCACCGCGCGGTTGAAAATCGACTATTACGGGCAAAGAAGCGGTTGCAACACCCACCGACACCGTTAAAAGAACCCCGATCAGAGTCAACGTTGAGTGTACCCCTGTCCTCAAAATATTAAGCAATAGAAACGGCAGACGAAGGATACCTGCTACTCCAATTTTTATCGATGAAAGAATCCCTACCGAGCGATTCCAGCGGAAAAATATTAACCACAGGACAAACCATGCTCCATATACAACGCAACAAAGAGGGCAGATTACGCCCGCAACAAATCTAGAAACTCCATATAACGCGAAGCTACCGAGGATTCCCGCAGAAGCGATAAAAAACAAGA
The DNA here is from genome assembly GCA_044345055.1 of Bdellovibrionota bacterium. Taxonomy (GTDB): domain Bacteria; phylum Bdellovibrionota_C; class UBA2361; order UBA2361; family OMIW01; genus OMIW01. Next base: position 25,448 of record JBIJBT010000025.1, on the reverse strand, counting down.
CTCCGCGAAGATCAACCCAGAGAGTCGAAATCAGTAAATAAAGCGCGATAAAAAAGGTAATAATCCCGTACCATGCGATCGGAAGTCCAAGAAAAGTTGAATAACCGCTTCTTGCTAATGCGGTGCACGAGACTGTTGCAGAGATGTCACACCCTGATTGGTGACTAGGATCTGCAATAGCGATGTGGTATTCGAATAACAAAAATATTGATAGACCAAAACCAATGATCACTACAAGGAGAGCAAGCCATCGAAGAGGATATAGATTAAGTTGGGGTGCTTCCTTTGAGCCTTTGACGCTTGTTTTCATGGTATTGCTCACAGCGGAGTTACCTCCCGTAATTGGTTCTATTTCCCGAACGCTATAATGCTACTTTCTGACGAATTATTGCTAAGTTTTTTAAAAAACCCTACTCTGGCTTAGCCACTGCCTTCAACCGCTCCGAGCGCACATCAGATAAAGAGGGAACCCGAAACACAGCCGCGACCCCATCTTTAAAGGATGGTTTCAATTGCAAAATCGGATCGGCCCACCGCAGCTCTCCATCCTTATCTTCCAGTTTAGTCATCTTTGAGGTATCGCTCGGTCTATTTAATCCGCACCCCGACATAGTAAGGTCACTCGACTTTATCATCAAGAAATCAGCTCCCAATCTCTGTGCTAGCTCCATTAAAGAGCCGCAACTTCTGGCTGCCCGAAAGTAATCGAGATATCGTTCCTCTCCCAACAATGTATTCCTGTCATCAAAAAGAGGCCTTACGACAGAGCCTCCGTTGAGAGCAATGAACCCACCCCATTCAGGAGGATTTAGAACCGCGAGCCTCTGCGTTCCCCCTTCCTTAACAAGCGGCCAACGATCAGCAAGTTCATTCAGATACTCAATCGCCTGATATGGATAAAGCGATACCGGTGGTCCTAACGGAATGTGCAATACACGATCGGTATCACTGCTATCAAAACCAGAGCTATTCTTAGGGTCGGGGTTGAAGGTGGGAAATCCCGCAACTCTGCCGAAAAACGTTCCGCCGATGCAGATAATAAACAAAAACCCCATTAACATCGGGAGGGAAGCTCTCTCCGATTCAGATTGCTCTCTTAGCTTGAATCGTTCCCTCAAACCCGGAACAAGATGAGAAGTCCGACTTTCAATATAGTCAGCAAGAGAAAGGATCGACACGCCCAGAAGAGGTGCCGAAAGAATAAAAAAGTACGGAATCATCCGCATATGAGCTAAACCAGAGCGCGCCGCGAAGGCAAGGATCACTAGCTCAGCAAATCCTGCACCATCAAGCTTCTCTCCTTTCGAAGCTCGGACCAATCCAGCAACCACCATTATCGCGAAAAACCATACGAAAAAACCTCCCTCAGATTCAAGAACATCGAGAGGCATCCACTCCTGATGGAGACGCATGAAAAACTTACTCGAGCCTAGTGCAAGAATACTGTGGTGAAGCCGCCATCCGTAAGGGTTGCACAATGTTCCAAGGATAGCTGCAACAGCTATCGATCCACTCCTCAACAACCCCTCCGCTTTCCTCGCAGAAAACCAATCCCAAGCTGCAGCAGCACCGAGATACAAAACTAAAATGACAAGACCATAAGCAAAAGATGGATGTAAGTTTGCCCAGGCGAGAAATAGAAGGAATGAGCCAAACAGCGGCTTAATATTCCCATTTTCAACTGACTTACTAGCCTTTGAAAGCATAGCACCCAGCAGTGCCATAAAGAGAAAACTGACGACAACCGGTCTTAAAATAAAATGTATTTCAGCCGGCTTTGAGGTAAAGATCGTCACTACGAGCGCGATGAACGCGCTGCCAGTGCGCTTGCGTACAGTTGGATACACAACTAAAAAAAAAGCCGACAGATAGAGGAGGAAGAGAAGATTATAAAGCCCCACCCACCCAAAGCCTCTAAAGACAAGGGATAAAATCAGATCGCTACCCCATTGATCCGATATCCAGGGAAGTGGACCAGCCCGTGCAAGGAAAGGGTCGATTGATGGAATGGCGCAATTATCGAGCATCCAATTACCCGAGGCTATATGCCACCCAACCCCTGGATCCTTCGCAAAACCACTCATTCGGCTTGCTAAATGGCAGCACAAATAGACGAAGAAACCGGTTGTCAAACAAAATATATTGCGAATTCGGGGAATCACTGGTGTCCTTTTTTGGTTACGAGTTCGGCAGATATTCACCGATAAAAGAGTTACCTCCCAAAATTTTCGAAGGTAGCATAAACTACATCTGGACGATATCTCGCCAATGCATAGCGGCGTCTCGTCATCTAATGTATGAGGATCATTTTTCTTCCTCTCTTTAAATTCAATTCCGCGACGCCACTTCATGAAAAACAAAATACCCTTCCTCCTTCCTGGCATTGCGCTCTTGGGCTTCCTACTCCGCTTTTTTGCGATAAGTCACGGTATCAGTTATCACCCCGATGAACGGGGTATTATAATGATGACCGAAGCTCTCTCGTGGGAGAATCCGATACCGCAATCGTTCGCATACGGTTCACTCCCATTCTATCTGCTCAAAGTAGTCTCCGAGACTGCCTCATTTCTCTGGCCGACAGCATCGTCGTACGATGGACTTTTTATCACTGGAAGACTCCTCAATGCCCTGTTCTCCGTCTGGCTAATCACTGCTACTTTCCGGCTGTGCTTGACACTTTTCGGCAACAGATTGGCCGCGTATTGGGCTTCATTTATCGTCGCGACTAATACCTTTATCCTCCAAAATAGTCATTTTTTTACGGTGGATATCCTGCTCACGACACTCGGTGTAGAAGCCCTCACCGCAATGGCCCAAATACCCCGAAAAGGAAGATGGAATAACTATCTTCTTGCAGCCGCACTGATTGGAGTTGCGCTAGCAACAAAAATAGGTGCACTCACCCTGATTGCTCCGGCAATTCTCGCGTTCATTCTCCACCGATTCCAGCTCGGAGAAAACCCATTACCTCTTCTATGTCTCATAGGCGGTTTTTTTCTTGCCATTTCTGGCGTATCAACAACGCTCGGCCTCACAGTAATCCTTATCGGACTGCCCCTTACATGGTATCTCCCGCCACTCTTTACCTCGATTAAAACCTCCCCTTTTAATTGCTGGAAAAGCCTGAGCTACCCTTTTGTATGCTTGTCAGTGATCGTAGCTCTTTTTTCAATCGGTGAGCCATACGCATATGACTGGAAGGGATGGGGGAATCTATACGAATGTTATAGTTCGGACAGTTGCTCACCACTGACACAACTTTTTTCAGAGCGGTTCCTTCATGATATCGGCGGCGAAATCGCAATGGTGCGAGGAACTACTCCGCCGCGCCCCTACACTGTTCAGTATTGGGGTACTGTTCCTTATCTCTATTCGATAAGCCAGATCTTTTCGAACACAATGGGGCCATTCACTGCTATTTTGGTTCTATCTGGATTGTTAATTGAAGCAATCACTAGACCGACAAAAGCCCGATTAATTCCATTATTTTGGGCATTTTTATTCTTTTTTAGCGTTGCGGGGTCCTACGTTAAGTTTCCCCGTTACCTCCTTCCATTGTATCCCCTGCTATTTTGCTACGCTGGAAACGCGATTGCACTCTTTACTTCCGGCATCCTAAAAACGCTCAGCCGCCAAGGGAAATCAATCGGCTTTGGAGAGCGAGCAGAGAGTGGGTATCACCTTAACGCCAAGTTACTTTTAGTAACCTCAGCTCTGATATCAATCCCATTCCTCATTCGCAGTCTTGCCTTCTCCTCAATTTACTCTGTTCCACACCCATACGCGGTCGCATCTCGGTGGGCGTATGAAAATATACCGGCCGGTTCCACGATACTCGGAGTCCACTGGGATGATAAATTACCGCTAGACCTACCCGGTCACTCGAGTCATCAGTTTGCAATGTGGGCCCCCCACCATGAACTCGCTATTTACGAACCAGACGAGCCCGCAAAAATAAAAAGAATCACTGAACAACTCGCTCAGGCAGATTACATAATATTTCCGAGCAGCAAAATTCCAGCTTCGATTCCCCGCTGGCAGGAACACTATCGCTTCTCCGCACGATTACTGCAGGAACTCTTTGCTGGAAACCTCGGCTTTGCCCTTGAGAAAACGGTAAAAAATTATCCGTCAATCGGAAATTGGTACACGATTAACGACGATGTTTCAGACGAGAGCCTTACCCTCTACGATCATCCGAAAGTTTACATTTTTCGGCGCGTTAAACCATTTTCCGCTGAACAGATTGAGAGCGGAGTAACCAACGCTCCATTCTTACCAGTCGAAGAAACAATTGAACGGGTCCAACGAGCTAGCGCTGGACAAGAAAACGGATTACCAAACTTCATACCATACACACTCGGTTCGGTTATTAGCTGGGTTTTTGTAATTGAAATCCTTGCCTGGATCGTCCGAATTCCTCTGGCCTACCTTATAGGTCTCTCGAAAGAATCTGCCGCATTTGCATCTCGCCCAGTCGGAATTTTCCTATTTTTCGGCATTTTTTGGTGGCTTAATGCGGTTAATATCGCACACGCTGACCCAACTTCACTTTGGATAACCGCATCGGCTGGAATATTAGTCCGATGGACCCTCTTTTCTCGCGAAAGCTCGACTGAAAAAGTAAGTCAAAATTCGACACTCTTCTTCTGGATACCATTTGTTATCATCCTTTGCCTTCGCTCCTTTCAGTCGGAGATCTTCTGGGGAGAGAAGCCTATGGATTTTTCCTTTTTGAACTACTTTTTTCGCGAAACGACCCTTCCTCCAACTGATCCGTGGGCCGCTGGTAATCCAATGAAGTACTACTACATGGGTAGTTACCTCTTTGCGCAATTAGCCAAGATGGCTGCCGTTAACCCCGCTATCGCTTTTAATCTTGGTATTGCTACTGTTGCAGCAAGTATAATTTCAGCGCTTGCTGCTCTTTTGCTTTCGATTACATCTGCAAAGCTAAATGTCGCGGGTCTTCTCGGTAGCGCAATATTTTTTCTAAGCAATCCAGAATCAGTATTTGTTTCTTTGCGTTATGAAAAGGTGAATTTTGATACATTTTGGGCGAGCACTCGTCTCTTTATATCACCTGCGTTTACTGAATACCCTCTCTGGGCAACTATTCATGCAGATCTACATGCTCACTTTATTGCTATACCACTCGCCATTTTAGTTGCACTAGGAATATCCCGTATATCGACAAACCGCCAAAGTCTGGTTTCCTACATTTCGAGTAGGATATTCCTCGGAATGATGGCTGGATTTCTTATTGCAACAAATAGCTGGGATGTGATCACTCTTGCGATTTTGGGAGGCTCTGCTTACTTTGTCCTAGTGCTAACCCGATTAATGACCACCTCTCGCAAAGGGATTACGAAGCTGTGCCGAGAAATTGTTCTCGATCTCGCACTACTTAGTTTAACAGTCGTCACAACCTCATATCCATTCCTCCGCGATAACCTCTTCGGCTCTACTCCACTCGGCTCTGGGTATGTTTACAACGAGGAGTTCAACGATATATCGCATCTGTTCAGACATTTTGGGCTGTGGCTTATCCTCATAACGCTCCTCGCAGGATTCCGATTTTTAGCACATCGAAGAGAAGGAAGCTTGTGGCATAAGCTCCTTGTTATCCCTTTTCTTCTTCCTGCAATCTACCTTTTTGTCGATAGTGCCATTTTTCATGAAATTAAGGGAGTACGGCTCTCCTACTTTGCCGTCTCAATTGCACTCGCTCTTCTTGCTCATCGGGTCTGGTCGCAAATAACTCTCAGTGATCCAAAAAGAGCACCTGGATTTTTCTTGTCAGCTTTGTTACTCGCGACATCTTTTATTCTTCCCTTTGGGGAGCTGCGGTACGTCGGGGATCGAATGAACACGATTTTCAAGTTCTACTCCCCACTGTGGTGGTTTTTTGGAATAATTGCGGCGTCGCTATTTGTCGAACTAGTGAACCATCGAAGTCGAAATCAATATTTTACATCCCGACAGTCAATTACACTGATAAGTTGGGGACTCCTCTGTGTTATACTCTTCTTGAGTTTCACTTTTTTCGCTGGACGATTCATTCCTGTCTTCATGATCTTCACGTCGTTTCTTGCGATGGTCATGATATGGGCGATTTTTGCTATAAGATCGATCCGTACTGGTCGCTTAATTCATATCGGTGCAAACATCTCGGACTGGCCCGGTATCGGAGTTGCTTTCTTTACCCTTTCTCTCTGCGCCCTTGGTTCGCTACTGAATTTTTTCAGTCTTACAACAATTCATCGTGCACCCCACCCGATCGCTACACTCGACGGCACAGCCTATCTCACCGAAACCTTCAATTCAGACTGGGATATATGCCGTTGGCTCAATCTCAACTATAGAGGAACTGAGGCGGTCCTTGAGGCAACCGGAGATTCCTATCAAGACTACACTCGAATTTCAATGAATACGGGTCTTCCGACACTTCTTGGATGGGAACATCATACTAATCAGCGAGGAACTTCACGGAATGACATATTAGAAAGACGAAGGGCTATTAACGATATCTACTCGACCACATCAGAGGATTTAGCGGTCGAGCTTCTTAGGAAATATAAGATCCGTTTTATAGTAATTGGAAATATTGAGAAAAGGCTCTATCGATCCGATCGGTTCTCCCCAGAGGGAGAATTAAAGTTTTTAAATAATTCAGAGCGATTTATTCCAGTTTTCCGGACCAAAACGGGAGCTTTGTATCAATTTGTTGGTTAGCAATACTGAGCGGTTTAGGTTGGCAGTCTATAAATCTAGTCTATATTTCAATTGATTTTAACTATGAGTTTTATTTTTCTCATATTATTTCTCTCAAGTTCTACCCCACTCCTCGGCTTTTCTGGCCTCGAGGCAGCATTGGCTATCCTCATTCTCACCCCCGTATGGGGTTTTTTATTGGGGCATTTTATTCCACTCAATTTCCTAAGCTATTGGACAATAATTATCGTAAGCATTGGACTTCTTGCTGCGTGTCGATCTTCTCTGTCGATGGGAGAACGTAGCAAACTTCTCAAAGATTCACTCATAAATAGCTCTTTATTTTGTCTTGTTTTCCTGGTCAATCGTCACCTTGCAACCTCATGGCCTGATTTTTTCCCTATGGGTGAAAGATTGCGAGACTACGCGCTTATCGCGAGCTCGATGCATGATCCGATATCGAGTTCAGAACCTTGGCTTTATGGTCACCAAACGAGCTACTACCTTTTTTGGTATCGTTTTGGTGATGCCATATCAGAACTGCTTAACTTTCAGCCGTGGAATACGTATCACTTTCTCAATGCGTGGGGTCTCTCTTTATTGTGGGGCGGAACGTTCCTTCTTTCTCGTTCAGTCATCTCCCTTGGAGTTTTTTGGTCTGCTCTAATTGCAACATTCATCAGTTACGGTTCGAACTACGATGGGCTTCCAATATGGTGGAATAATCGTATCGGATCAGAGGGATGGTGGGGACCATCTCGGGTTATTGCTGGTGCGATCACAGAATTTCCGGCCTGGTCATTCATTCTAGGAGATAACCACCCGCACTTTCTATCCTATGGCATCGCATCGCTTAGCATTACCATCATCTCCCGCATCTTTTCCTATAAAGCTCCCTACCTTGAGCGGGCAATACTTCTCACCTGTATCTCGCTAATCGTTCTCCTTATCCTTTTCAATGCAAATGCGTGGGAGGTTCCAATGTGGGTCGGTTTCCTGACCGTTTTACTCTGTGCAAGAGCTCCCTCTTTTTTTCCGACCAACGGTTTCCTAACTTCTTTGAAGGAGCAAAAGCCAAATTTTAAGCGAATAGCTTATTGTTGTTCCCTGACTCTGATTGCGATCATATCCCTTATTTGGTCCGCTAGATTTATATCTTCAGGTAGCGCCGTTCTTCGCCTCGTAGCTGGTCGCGCTCCCTTTTCAACTACATCAGAGATTCTAAGACACTGGGGTATACCCCTTACTATTATCTTTTTTTCCCAACTTCTGAATAATCAAAGATCTTTATGCGGTCGCTTCCTACTTTTCAGCGGTGTAGTAATAAGCCTACTCTCGAATAATCCTTTTACCCTAATATCATCGATCCTTGCATTTGAAGCCGCAATCTTATGGGACGAAGCTCGCCTTCGTAGACCAGTCGACTCTCTGATAATTAGCTCACTGACTGTCAGTTCGCTCGGAGCAATTCTCTTATGCGAGCTAATTTTTCTCGACGATCCGTATGGCGGGCAGAATGAGAGAATGAATACTATTTTCAAATGGTATGCTTTTGCTTGGCCTCTGCTTCATTTGGGTTCATTCGCGAGGTTGAGTCAAACTACTCGGCACTATAGTTCATTAATATATCGAAATAATATCCGTGGTTTTTTTGACGCGATTCCGATTCTTTTTGTTGCTGTGGGTTCTGCTTTTTTTGTTACTGTCGCGAAAGATTTTCGATCGAAGGAAAGTCGTTCCCCACTAGAGCCAGAAGGGCTCTCCCGAGTTGAAGAGGAATTACCGGGGTCACGCGAAACTATTCGTAAGCTTCGTGAACTCCCGTATGGTGCCGTTCTCGAGGCTCAGGGAAGACCTTACTGGTGGACAACTCATATTGCGACACTCTCTGGTATGCCGAGCTATCTTGGGTGGGCAAATCACGTAAACCTTCTCGTCAAGGAGCCTGCTGTAATTACTAAACGTGAGCTCAATACCCAACGATGGTATACCTCCTCTGACTGCTTCACGACCCGAGAGGAACTACTTCGCGAGAAGATTAGTTACGTGGTCCTTGGTCCCCTTGAAAAAAAGGAATATCAGAGCAGAGGTCAGAGCTCGTTTGGGTGTTTAAATCTCATTAGTGAACATGGTGAGTATCAGCTTTTTGAGATCTCCAAGTCAGAATCTTCGAGCCAATGAAAAAGTGACTCTCTTTAAACTATTCCGGCTCGTCTAAAAATACGAGCAATTTTCAGATTATAAAACACCTTCTCCAATACTAAGCTTAACTTCTACTCCATTTTTGCCGACATCCTCATCGGACATATTTTAAAAGGGTCCTTTTTCCCCTCAAGCGGAGTTCTTCGTGGTCACGAACACATCAAAGCGCACAACGGTTGGAGCTGTTACGGCGACAAGATGTTCTGAGAGAAGAAATGCCCGTTCCGCCAATAAAGATGTGACTCAAAGAGCTAATCTCTCTTCGGAGAGTTGGGATATTGCGAAGGCTCAATCGGTCGTATTAGGACCTCCCAATGGGCTTGTTTCGGATGTGATTCGATCAATCTCAAACGCAAAAACAAACGCAACCTCAAGGGAATCGGATAGCTTTCGTCTATTTGCCCATCAATCCGCATCTTTTCTGGTGAAAGTATCACCGACGTTGGCATCTGCCCTATTTTTTGCCGCTCAGGAATATTATCCGGCTCAGCTCTTCGCCATCAGGCCACTTACAAAAGCGAAGCTAATTTCACTTTTTGACCCGGACGAATTGCTTGCGGTTATTACCTCAACATATTTTGCCCGAACCTGTCGTAGGGTAATTTCCGAGGGAATCTGGGTCGCTAATCAGGAAAAAATTGTAGCCCACTCGTTTATTGGAGGGCTTATTGGTCGTCATTCTCCCGAGATTGGGTTGGGCTGTGGTTTAATAATTGGATTTTTAGACTACATTTCTTTTTTAGCTCAAGCATCAGTTAAAATAGACTCATTTGAAAAAATACAGGAGCGACTTAGGTTAGAACAAAAAATATTCGATACAGATGTAGAGCTAGAATTATTATCCTGCTCTCATCGACAGGTAGCTTATGCGCTCGCGACCTGGTCGGGTTTTGACGCTCGATTACGAGGAGCTTTTCACAGCGAATCAGAGGACAGCCCTTTTGCACTAGCACCCGAGTGCATCACACAAATTCACGAAACCGGAACATTTCAAAAAGGATTCAAGAGCCGACTTTTCGACAAAACCGCCGAAGAGCGCATCTTACAAGCAACTCAGAATGTTCGGTCTAACCCCCGTCAACTTTCTCCATGGTTTCTCCGAGCCGCGACCGACCTTCCGCCATATGCTGCCTGCGAGCTCGGCATTTCTTTTGAAAATCAAGAGGACGAGGAAATTGCTCGCTAGGTAGGCTATGACATCGAGCGTTTGTCCCTTTCACTCTTTACTCCAATATAATAGCATCTCCTAAGGTAACGTTGATTCTCATTTATCGACTCGGAGGCGAAAGACCTCCTCTAATTAACCTCTTTTTGGAGAATATTTATGCAGCCTCCAAGTCGTCGTACGTTTCTGAAAAGATCACTCGCGATTATCGCCGCAGTCCCGTTTGTAACAAATATCAGCAACCCATCCCCATCTCATGCTCAACCAGTTCCGACCAAGCCGCTCGATGAAAATGATCCCATGGCGATCGGTCTGGGGTATCGTCACGATGCATCGACAGTAGACGCAACAAAATATCCAAAACGCTCAGGTCCAGAGGGCGGCAAACAGCTCTGCTCTAGTTGCCAATTTTACCAGCTCGGTGGACTTAAAGCGGAAGGCAAAGAGGGGGATTGGGGCAAATGCATGATATTTGCAAATGGATTGGTAGCAGCCGGAGGGTGGTGCAACTCATGGGCACCGAAAGCGGGATAACCCCTTTGTCCAGTTTTTGCTCAATATTATGGTCGATGAGGGCTTAGAACGAATTAAAGCATTCATACCGTTGGCGCCCTCATATTACCGCTTTTGCTCTTTTTGACCTCCTTTACGACTTAAGTTAAAATTCCGTTTTAGTTCGAGGTGGCTCTGTTGAGCAAATCCTTTGAGTCAGTTTTTGTTAAAGAACTAGAGGCTCAGATTAAAAGTAGTATCAGTAGATTGGCTAAAGAAACGGCAACGAGGATCGAGTATTTTTCGTTATATTTAGATAGAATCAGGGTGCTCTCACTTAATTGAGTCCAACCGTTCAAGAGGATTGTCGATGCGCCAGTTAGGAATTTTTAAATTGATTGGGCGACTGGGTATCGCAGGCACAGCATTGACCATAATTATCGTAGGTAGTCAGACCTCGACTCCAGCAACCGCGGATATCCGTGCGTCGTTTCGTTTTAACGGAGCGGCTCGCCAGTGTGCAGACCTACTTGCCCCCTGTCTCTCACTACCCTCGGAGCAACGATCAAGCTGTATTTTCGAGGTTTCTCTCGATTCACACTGTGAAGGCTCAGATTTGGGTGCCCTGGCATTTCGTCGGTGGTCTTATGAATCTACGGGAGAAGGTGAAAACGTTCAGACAGATTCCATCTCAATCTCAGAAAATAGAGTAGATTTCTCCTGCGTCGATCGCTTCGATCGGAGCCTCGAGGAAACCCTAAAAAATCGTCATGTCAGCTCTTCGGAGATTTTTCAATTTTCCTCAGCACTCGACAGATGTCGAATGAAGCCCCAAAATCCAGAGCTACTTAGACCTTAGCAGAGCCATAATAGTTGGGTTTCCTAATATATGGTACCCAACCGTCGCCTGCCGATATTCTTCTAAGGAGTAGTGTGGTTGAAATCAGCAGACAAAAATCCCGTATAGTTACGGCCAATCCGGAAGATATTTCAGAGGTTGCAAAGCTACTTGAAGAGGGAGGCGTGGCAGCATTTCCAACTGAAACGGTCTATGGGTTGGGTGGAATAGTCTCTTCGGGTTCAGCGATTGAGCGAATCTTTACCCTCAAAGGTCGGCCTCCCACGAATCCCCTCATAGTTCACCTAACCTCGCTCGATCGCGCAGATGAGGTAGCTCTCTTAGATAGCCCGCTCATTCAAGATCGCTTAACACGGCTTCAATTTTTAACACCCGGTCCTCTTACTGTTGTATTGCCCGCCCGAATCGACAAAACTGTCTCAGCAGTGCGAGCGGGGGGAATCACCGTTGCAGTAAGGGTACCAGCTCATCCAATCGCTCAATCTCTCCTTTCAATAGTGCCAACACCGATCGCCGCCCCGAGCGCAAACCGCTCGAATTATATCAGCCCAACAAAGGCCTCACACGTTCTCAAAGAGTTTCCCGATCAGGGCCTGCCCATAATCGATGGTGGGCCGTGTGACATCGGTCTAGAATCAACGGTTTTAGATCTCTCTGTTCCAAGACCACTTATTCTTCGTTCTGGTTTAATCTCTCGAGAAGCCCTTGAAACTGCCCTAAAAGAAGCTGTTGAAGCTCCAGCTATTGGAGGAAGCTCTGGAACCGCAGGGCTTGCTCGCTCACCTGGCCTCAACCGGGTTCATTATGCACCTCGAACTCCTCTTTTTCTGAAAAGCCAATGGGAAAGCGCTATTCAATCCTCAGGAAATATCGGCTGGGTCTCCTTTTCTCCAGCCACGGCTCTTAGTATCCCAGCCGTAGAAGTGCGAATATTAAGCCCTCAGGGAAACGCTGCTGAAGCTGCATCGCGGTTATATGCGGTACTCCGAGAATTGGATGATTTAGATTTGGATGCTATCGTTGTCGACGAACTGCCAGATGAAGGAATTGGCCTAGCTATGCTTGACCGACTGTACCGAGCAAGCGCTCGATTTGTTTGAGAGAGAGATAAAGATGATTGAGGGAGTTATCGTTAAAAAGCTCATTTCTCACGGTGATGAGCGAGGTTTTTTCCGAGAAGTAATTCGAGAAACCGATCCGCTATTTTCTGGGGGTACTTTTGGTCAATGGAGCCATAGCAAAATGACTAAAAACGTCGTTAAGGCTTGGCATTTTCACCATATCCAGACCGATTGGTGGTACGTTCCATTTGGTGCCATACAGACAGTTTTAGTTGATAATCGGCCGGAGAGCCCGACCTATCAAGAGCAGATGAAATTAATGATGGGAGAAACTGAAATCATGGCTGGTGCAGAGCCGCTGTGTGTCAAGATTCCTCCTGGAGTTTTGCACGGGTGCAAAGTATTAACGGACGAAGCACATCTGCTTTATGTAACAAGTCATCCCTATAACCCACTGGATGAGGGCCGCATCCCTTTTAACTCTTCAGATGTCGAATTCGACTGGGGTTTCGGGGTAATTACAGCGGAAAATGACCGACGAAGCTTTATACCTCCGCACCCTCGCGCTCAACTAGCTCAGCGGTAAACAAAAAAATAATCCGTTGCTAGATTGTTGAAATCGCTATCCAATTTGATCTCAATAAAAAAAACTTCCAGTCTAAGTAAAATTTAAGAGACGTAGTATTAAGCTTTTGGTATAACCTTGGAAAGTGTTTTTCTTTATGGGGGTCTCGCGATGAGTCGCTTACCAAAAAAATTAGAATCATTAAGTCGCCGAGTGGGAGCGATGCTTGTTGCTCCTTCTTCAGCTCAACTTCAATCTATGCTCCTCTTGGGAGGATTTGCTCTTCTGTTTGCGGGTTTATCGAGCCCAGCGGAAGCGTACAACCCGATAGCGAATTTCAATGATGACCGGGTTGCCGAGGCCGCCGATGTCATCATGACGTACATACACGGAAGTTTCGGTGCACTCATTATGGTGTGTTCCGGGATAGCAGCTATTCTGAGTGCTGCTTTCGGTGGTTATCGCGCGGCACTCGGCCTCTTGGTCGTTGCAGTCGGCTCGTTTATCCTCCGGTCTCTCGTATCGACATGGTTCAACGATTCTACTATGAAGTCGATATAGTTAAAGCGTTGATAGCTTGAGAGATGGAAGGGTGTCCGCTTTTAGAGGTGGGCACCCTTTTTTGTTATGTTGTTGGGTCGCTGGATCGCTATCGGTGTCGGGAGGGTAGGAGCAGTTTTTGGGGTAAAAACTGATACCCCCCTAAATCTTACAAAATTAAAATTTCAATCGGATCGGCGAACTCCCGTAAGGATTGTATTATAAACGCAAAAAGGTAGACCTTCCCTATCAGGCCGCGGACACTCGTGCGGTTTTGTTGCAGGCGCCCAAGGTGAAGGCGGAGCTACTGTTGGAGACTCTTCGGGAGGGGCTTCTCTCTCAGGCTTGGTAGGAGTCTCAGGGATTGTAGACGGCGTTGCGCTCAAATTTCCATAAAAGCGAAGAGTTGCACCCATTTCGAAATTATTATTCGTTAAGTTTTCGCCCGATACTCTTTCAAAAAGAAGGACTTCCATTCATGAACTCCTTGTTTAAATAATTCTCGATGCCTGATGACATCGAAGACTTTGGAAAAAATTAATTTTGTGGATACATGCAACTTCAAAGAGAGAGGAACCTCTTACTCGAAACTCATCCCTCTTGCATCTACGACCTTTTCTTAGCCCAAGTTTCTGCCTGTTGCAACCATATCTGCCAAGGCGGTTCTTTTTTTTTAAATCCACTCTAATCAAACCTTTCCTCCCGTTCAGCAGTAAAAACCTCAAGTACCTGCAATATTCTGCCGAACATAGTTCTACAGAGAGCAGTTTCCGAGAGGGAGTATCATGAGCACAGATTCAGAGGATAATAAAAACGTAAACGCCATTCCCAGAAAAAGAAGTCTAACCTCTCTTTCATTACAATGGTTAGCAGAGCGTATGAGAAAGGCTGAGAGGATCAAAGCCGAGATAGCTGCGGGTAAATATTCCGTATCTAGCTCCGATGTAGCCGAATCTCTTGTAAGTGAGCCTTCAGATCCGCACGAGACCAGCACGAGCGACAATAAATCTTCGTAGAAAAGAAGAAAAAAAACAAAAGGCACAAAAAGGCCTCGATTTCGCCGATTCTTGTGCCCTTACCCTGTTTTAATACTAAAACTCCAACTAACAAGAATCAACTTTTCCCGCCATATCCGCAGCTTTCTAATAAGGTAGCAGAACGTTCGCTGCTCCCCTTGTGGACCTAACTTCATTCTGTTCTCATAGTCCTGCCCTGAGTATCAGGTTTCGCAGAGCTTCGCCCAAGCTGCTGTGTTACCTTATCGAAGGACGTTAGAGATCTTCTTCCTACCAACGGATTGACGATGACTGAAGCGACCTCACACGATTCTATCGAAGAAATATCGAGACATCAGCATCGCTCGCCCTATGAATATTTTCGGATACTCTTTCATGCTGAAACGGGTGATTTCAAGGTCGTTATTTTTTACGCTCTTGGAATTGGGGTCCTCTCGCTAGTTCTACCTATCGGCGTACAGGCACTAGTCAATTCAGTAGCATTCGGATCTATATTACAACCCGTCGCTATCCTGTCTCTTCTTGTCCTTGCAGGGATGGGTCTTTCTGGCCTTTTTAGCCTCGCTCAGATTCTTGTTGTCGAGCTTTTGCAGCAGAGATTATTTGTAAGAGTCGCTCTCGATCTAGCTCGGCGAATACCATTTTTATCGCTCGTTGCAAGCAAACGAGAGTATGCTCCTCAGCTGATGAACCGATTTTTCGAGGTGGTTCTCGTTCAAAAATCGATATCGAAGCTATTGCTAGATGGTGTGGCAATACTACTTCAGGGAACGATAGGGCTTCTGATTTTAGCCTTTTACCATCCGGTGCTGCTTGCATTCTCTTTGACTCTTATCGTCCTCACAGTATTTATTCTTTTTGCCCTCGGTCGGGGCGCATTTCGTACGAGCCAAAAGGAATCAACAGCAAAACACGGCGTCCTGGTGTGGTTGGAAAATTTGGCAGGCAGTCCAATCCTTTTTAAAGATCCCTATTGTGCAAAGTTTGGATTAGAGCGAGCGGATTCGTGCGTTGCTGATTATCTCTCATACCGTAAGCGTCATTTTAAAATAGTCTTTCGACAATATATCGCCTTTTTTTCTCTGCAGGCCGTTGCAGGAGCAGCATTACTCGGAATCGGTGGAGTCCTCGTAATTGAAGAAACGTTGACGCTAGGTCAACTAGTCGCGTCGGAACTAATCGTTTCAGGGGTCCTCACCGGCATTACGAAATTCGCAAAGATGCTCGAGACCCTCTACGATATGACTGCATCTCTTTCCAAGCTTGATTCTTTGCTCGATATTCCGCTGGAATCAGGTGAAGGAGAAGAGCTACCTAATAATTCCGATCCTGCGACTGTTTCATTTAAAGGGGTAGGATTTATATCAGAATCCGGAAGAGAGATACTTAAAAATGTTTCGGTAAATTTCAGTCCTGGTAGTAGAACCGTTATCGCCGGTCCGAACTCATCGGGTAAAAGTCTCCTCGGTGAACTGCTGTATGAATTAGCTTATCCGACCTCCGGAGTTATTGAAATTGATGGGCACAGTCTTTTCGATATAAAAAGCGAAAGCGTTCGACGTCAGGTAGCTCTCGTTCGTGGTATTGAGGTTTTTCGCGGTACTATCGAGGAAAATCTACGCCTCGGGCGCACCGATCTTTCGCTGAAGGCGGTTCGAGAGGCGCTACAGAGTGTGGCTTTACTTACTGATGTTGAGCAACTTCCAGAACAGCTCAATACCGTTCTCGGAGAGGATTCTTGGCCTCTATCAAAAGGGCAGGCCTATCGATTAATGATAGCTCGCGCCATGCTCCATCGCCCCCGCCTACTTATCATCGATGAGGCGATCGACACCTTTGACCTTGATGCGTTAACCAGCGCGATAATTCCCGCGATCTGTCGCGAGGATGCTCCGTGGACCTTGATCGTACTCACCCATAACCCTTATTTACAGCCCCTATTCGATAGGTCATACGAATTAAAAGACAAGACGCTCCGCCTTGCAATGGAGGCAGACAATGGATAAACCCCGATTTGATGTATACCCGTCTGCGAGCGAATTAGGTAAAGAGAGAGACCCGCAACTTATCTCACTCGACATTGTTCGTCCGACCGTTTCGGCGAAGCGGCTTGCTTATGCTCTTGTCTTTGCTCTTATAAGCGCAGTTATTCTTATATCCTCTCTACCGTGGCAACAAACTAGTTGGGGAGCAGGCTCGGTCGTTCCTTATCACCCAAACGAGCGACTACAGAAGGTAAATGCCCCTGTTAAAGGCCTAATCTTGAAGTGGCATGTTGTCGAGGGTGCTGAGGTTGAAGCGGGGGATCCGATTGCTGATATAACCGACTTTGATCCTCAATACTTTGAGCGAATCAAGATGCAATTAGTCGCCACTCAACAGGCATTAGAAGCATCTCGAGTAGCACTCGAAACCTCAAATCGCAATCTTGCGCGTCAAAAAAATCTAGCCGATCGTGGTCTAAAATCTCAGCGGGACTATGAACTTGCAAAGCTTGAGTATAACAAGTTTCTTGCTGAGGTATCTGCGAAAGAAAAAGACCTCGTAGAAATTCAGAGCAAACTATCACGTCAGGCGATGCAACAGGTAGTTGCTCCCCGAAAGGGTCAAATAATGCGGATTTACTTTCCACAAGGTGGAGCCGTCATAAAGGAAGGGGATACTCTCGCGACACTCGCTCCAGATACCGATGAACTTGTTGTCGAACTTTTTATCGATGGAAACGATCTGCCTCTTCTCAAGATTGGTCGAAAAGTTCGGCTGCAATTTGAGGGCTGGCCAGCAATTCAGTTTAGTGGTTGGCCATCTGTGGCTGTAGGAACATTTGGTGGATCAATTAAAACAATCGATCCTAGCGACAGCGGAGGAGGAAAGTTTCGAATTCTCGTCGAGCCCGATCAGGAAGAGGATCCTTGGCCAACTCGTCCAATCCTGCGCCAAGGAGTACGCTCTAAGGGATGGATAATGCTCGATACCGTACCACTTTGGTATGAGTTATGGAGACGATTTAACGGTTTTCCTCCGACGTTAGGAACTATGAAAAAGTCTTTTGACAAAGAGGGGAAATCGGCTGAAAAGATCGGGAAATCTTTCAAAAAGATGAGTAAATGAGAGTTTTTTAGACGAGCGAGTTATCGCTAATTGGGCACAACAAAGCTCGAGTGATATCCGCTCTTATAAGGGTTACGTCGTCGTGGAAAGGTATTTTTTGGATCTTGTGACAGGAAGAAGCTGTAGAGGTGCAAGCCTCGGTTTCTCTTTTATTTTACTCGCTAGCTTTGCTCTCATAATCGCATCTTCACCCTCTTCTCGAGCTGATGACCCACTATCGCTCGATACTTTGCTTTCCTCTACTCGTCGGCTATTTCCCGC
The DNA here is from genome assembly GCA_044345055.1 of Bdellovibrionota bacterium. Classification (GTDB taxonomy): domain Bacteria; phylum Bdellovibrionota_C; class UBA2361; order UBA2361; family OMIW01; genus OMIW01. The sequence goes on along the minus strand of JBIJBT010000025.1, from coordinate 7,462 downwards.
AATTTTGGCTGCACGCGAACAAAAGAAAGAGGCGGAAGCCTCGGTCCAAAGCGCTCGTGGTGGGTTTGATGCAAAGTGGAAATCGGAGGTGAAAAGCTACGCATCAGGCTATTACGATGGAAAACTATTTGAATCGCGGATCGAAAAGCCGCTCCCGATAAATGGTATTCAGCTGGAAGGGGGCTACAGGCGAAGCGAAGGAGAATTTCCTTTGTATGAGGGAGACCTTGATACGGCATCTGCAGGAGAATTTGGACTCGGGATCGCTTTACCACTTGTTCGCGATCGAGCGATCGATGAGACACGAGCTAAGATTGCAAGCTCTGAACTCGGAGTCAAAGGCGCAGAGGCAAAAGTTCAGCAGTCGCAAATCGCAGTTTTGCGCGAAGCACGCTCTGCCTACTGGACCTGGATCGCCGCGAACTTACAACAAAAAGTTATCGCCAACCTAGTGTCAGTTGCAGAGGTCAGAAATACTCAGCTTGAGGCAGCAGTCCGAGCGGGCGACAAACCCGAATTTGATCTAACCGATAATTCGCGAACTATTTTTAAGCGACAATCTGAGTTAGCTAAAGCTGAGCAAATTAAGGCCAAATCGGCTATTCAGCTGAGTCTCTACTATCGGGATGAGGATGGAAGCCCGATAGTCCCGAGTGATTCCCTCGTACCTGCCTCTTTAGCCCATAACCTTGATGTGAACTCCTTAGATGAGTCCGCTCTTGTTGACGAGGCTCTACGGTCACGCCCTGAGCTTCAAGCTCTTGATGCAAAGGAGAAAAAAGCTGGGTTACAGGTTGCACTCGGAGAGAACCTCCTTAAACCGCGGGTCGATCTAAAACTTGGCGGGTATCATCCATCCGGAACTGGAGAGAAAAGACTTGTTGAGGATGAATTAAAAGTAGGGCTTAAGTTTGAAGTTCCGCTCGAGCTAAATAAGCCGCGAGGACTGATCTCAGAGGGACTTGCGCAAAAGGAGGCAGTATCCCAAAAAACCCGTCTAGTTCGGGATAAAATAGCAGCAGAGATTAAAAAAACTCTTACAACGCTTCAGCTTGCGGAGCAGAGGATTACAGCGGCCCGCGAGTCTCGGATAGCAGCGGACAAAGTAGCCGAGGGAGAGCGAGTTCGATTCGAGCACGGTGACAGCAATCTTGTTTTCGTTGTTCTTCGAGAACAAACCGCCGCTGAGGCTGCTTTAGAGGAGATAGGTGCTCTACTCGACTTTCATTTGGTTCACGCAGATCTTCTAGCGGCTCTTGGTCAGGGATAATAAGGGGCGTTTTTTTCGATAGAAGATCTTGGAATATAAAAGTTGCGATAGGAAATAAATTTGGCAAAAAGATTACTCAAGGAGAGATAGCTGAATGCTGATTAATAAAAAAAATCCCTGGAAAACTGAAAGCTCCACTATAGTCTACTCAAACCCCTGGATTACCGTTCGTGAAGATAACGTTATTCAGCCGAGCGGCAATAGTGGCATTTATGGCGTTGTTCAAACTAGGATTGCAACCGGGGTTGTCGCACTAACTGATAAAGGTGAGGTCATTCTCGTTGGACAGTACCGTTATCCAACCGAGTGCTATTCATGGGAGATTATTGAAGGTGGCGCAGAGCGCGACGAGAATCCTCTTGAGGCTGCTAAAAGAGAGTTAGCAGAAGAGGCTGGGTTTGTTGCGGAGAATTGGGAACAGCTCGGCGCAGAGATTCATCTCAGCAACTGCCACTCTGACGAAATAGCATACCTCTACGTCGCAAAAGGTCTCACTGTTGTTCCAAGACAGCCAGATGAGACTGAGGAACTTGAGGTTGCTCAGTTGCCTTTCGAAAGAGCATTGGAGTTGGTTGATGCGGGAGATATCAAGGATGCTCTCTCGATAATAGGGCTTCTGCGGGTGGCGCGGGGGATTTGATGGCAATTTTTCCATCACAGCCCGCGATGACACCTCAGCAACGGCGGTACACAGCAACACTCGGTCCCCTTACCGCGTATAAGGAGCTCCATGTCGGCAAAGATGCTTCGTGGCTCTCTCTAGCGCAATACGAGGCAATTTCAATCGCCGCAAATCTCCCTGGTGGAGTTGGCATGGCTCTTCGCATGTTGCTATATCCCCTGCTTCTTGGTTCAGTAACCAATCGTCCTGCGATTGGCCGAGGAGTTACAATCCGACATCCAAAGAAAATTCATTGTGGTCGTCGGTTAATTCTTGATGATTATAGCTGCGTTGAAGCTCGCGGCGATGATGCAAAAATAGTCCTTGGCGATCACGTTCTTATCGGCCGTTTCTCGATACTTTCAGCCAAATCAGGAAGTATCACCCTCGGAAATGGCGTCAACATAAGCTCCTCCTGCCGTATTGCGACACAATCTAGGATCTCCATCGGAGACAGCACGCTCATAGCAGCCTATTGTTACATCGGCCCGGGGAATCATAAGCCCGCAGATAACAATCTCTCTCTTATAGAGCAGGAGATGGAGATTCGAGGCGGAGTTACCATCGGCAATCACGTCTGGATTGGTGCTCACACGACGGTGCTTGATGGCGTCACTATCGGTGATGGTGCAATTATAGGAGCTCACTCACTCGTCCGAGAGGATGTTCCCGCAGGAGCGGTTGTCGCTGGTGTTCCTGCCCGTATTATTTCCACGAAGAGTTAGATCGCGTAAAATCTGGGTTCAAACAACGAAAATTGCCGCGTTTGCGGCGTGGATGAACTGGTTTAGACCGATTAAGCAGCGGGGATGATGGGAGGCTGATTAACAAACTGTAATGACGGAACAGCAGTTCTTAATTGAAAGCGCGATCTCACTCCAGCTTTCTCAAAATGAAAAAAACAGACCGAAAACAACACCAATAGGATGCGACATTAGTGGCACCTTCATCCGACAGGCCTAATAGTTTGCAGCCTCCACGAGCTCAAATGTCCCAACAAACAAGGCTACCATCCTGATGTCCAGACAAAACTCCTCGACCATTTTTCATCCATCTTAACCAAGTAACTGGGGCATCTGCCCTTCCGATCCGAATAGGCTCAAAATCTCCAGTGCGCCAAATGATCACAACACCATCTTCCGAACCAGTGCAAAAATATCTACCCTTTGGATGGGGTTCTATTCCAGAGATTATGGCTTCATGAGCCTCACGGAGCAAAGGCGGTTTTCCTGAAGGTCCAGACCCAATAAAATCCCAAATAATCAATCTATTCTCCCCAGAAGTCACCAGAAATCTTCCGATTGAATCCCACGCAAGGTTCAAAACTTTCCCTGGATAGCCCGACATTTTCAGATTCTCTCCAGTGCCTATATCCCAAATGATAACAGCCGAATCGTGACATCCACAGGCGATGATTGAATCGCGGGGTGACCAAGCAATCGATACGATCGCCTCTTTTTCGCGACATTCACCCAATAGAGTACTCTCAAGTGCCGAAAAACGGGATGCTCCACCAAAACAACTTAATGCAAACTGATCACCTCGATTACTCCAGCCAAGCGATGAAATGGTTGTAGGTTGCTGGATGGGGGCGCCAACAGGTTCAAGGCATTTTGAGAATTGGTGAACTTTCTTTCCACACGCGACCGCTAACACGGATTTGTCGAAGGACCAACTGAGGTGATTAACCCAAGCGATTCTACCATCATCCCGATTAAAGCTCCTTCGAGTTTGCTCATCTCCGGAATTACCATCAACGATAGCTAAATCTCCATCTTCACCGCCACTTGCAATTAACGAAAATCGATCAAGAGGCTCTATGGCCAATACACCACAGCTATGAATTCGCTTTCGCCATAAGAACTCCGGAGTAATACCATCTACTGCTACAATCTGTCCGGCAGCTGAAGCCGCATAAACTACGCCATTACCTTGGGACACTTTAAGAGCGGTCACCGCCTCGTCGAGGTGATACCGAACTCGGAGTGAAAGTCTCTCTGCTGCCCAAACATCTATGCTAGGCATCTCAACAATCCCTCCTCAAGCTCATCTCGATTGAGACCTTTACCAATAAAAATAAGAGAACTTCTTCGTTTCCTAGAGCCCCATGAGTCAAGGCGCTCTGCGTTTAACAACATGTGAACTCCCTGAAATGCAAGCCGCCTTTCCTCGCCTGCTACCGAAAATACACCTTTCATACGAAAAATATCTGCACCGCGCTCCCGAAGAATTCGCGACAACCAACGCTCGAGCTTTTCAGCGTCCATATCTGAGGTGAATTCCAGTCCAACTGAAGTTATCTCCTCATCGTGCTCGTGATCCGGTTTAAATTCACGGCACGGTTGAAATTCGACCTCTTCACCATCAGCAAAAACCTTGAGCCCAAATTCATCTGGATAATGCTCGGTAAATAGAGCATACGTCCCGGATGAAGGAAGCTTAACCGCCATTTTCGTCAATCCAATTTCTTGAGGACATATCTTTATCGCCCTGTCTCCAGGTTCTATCAAAGCACCATTATTCGAGCAAATTCCCTCCTCGGAAAACGCAATAGCGGCCGCGAGAGTAAATGATTCATCTGTAAGCGGAGTAGTCTCTTTATCGACTCGCTTGAGAAAAACCGTTATCGACTCATCAGGACCGGCATTAAGGCAAATCGATACATCGGGCGTGTTAACATTAAAAACACCAGCCCACTCAAAAGGGAATTCAGCCTCCATAAACGACGGATCAACCTCGAGAGCTCGCTCTAGATTAAATCCTCCGATACCAAGAATCTTATCAAGTTCAATAGCGCCACGTTCGGTGCGATAAAGCTTTGCTGCGCCGTTTATCCGTGATATTCGCTCCTGGACAGATAAGATCTCCTCGTCTGATACAAGATCACTCTTATTGAGAAGCAACACATCTGCAAATGCTATCTGCTCTTTTACCTCTTCAGTGGTATCAATGTGCTGCATCACATGCACGAGATCTATGACCGTAACAATTCCATCAAGTCGAAGTTTTCTCTTTAACTCATCATCGACAAAAAACGTTTGAGCAACAGGACCCGGATCTGCAAGACCTGTTGTTTCAATTAAAATGTGATCAAATCGGTCACGCCGCTTAATAAGATTACTCAAAATCCTGATCAGATCTCCCCTTACCGTGCAACAGATACATCCGTTATTCATCTCAAATATTTCTTCTTCTGCACGAATAACGAGATCCTGATCGACCCCCACTTCCCCAAACTCATTCTCAATAACCGCAATCCGCTTACCGTGATTCGCCGAGAGAATATAGTTGAGCAACGTAGTTTTTCCAGAACCGAGGAAGCCGGTTAGAACGGTGACGGGAATTGGGGGGAGGTCTGGGTGCATATTAAGTATCTTAAATAGAATTTAATCGAAGATAGAATAGCCTGGATGGAAAAGGTTTGAGAGTCGGCCATATCACTCGCCTCTTCCAGATGATTATACGGAAATATTGGGGAGCAATGACAACCTTTCCCTGTTTTGGAAACGTTTTTTAACGACGGTGAAACGTTAGCATATGCAACATAGTTGCGTAAAGTTTTTGCCGAGTAAATTGCCCTATCTTCTCACATATTCTGAGTTTCTCAGACAATCTCGCTAACGAAGTCTGTGAACAGGATTGGGGTCAACCTAATTTTAAAAAAGTAGTTTCGAATATCTCGACTTTATGATGAACCATGTTCAAAATATTAACGCAACGGCGTTGCGTTAATATTTTGAACATGGTTTAGTTCGGCAAGATATTTTCACCGAGAAAGCACTATTCATCGGACCTATTCCGAATTTAGTTTCTAATCTTTTATCGATTTTTCGTAGTGACAAAGTGTTCATTGATGGATGTATATATGTTTCAAGAATCGGCAAACCGAAATGGCGATCCATTTACAGCTTCGCTTCAAATACCAAGAGAATTAGAGACATTGATAACCGATCGTCTATTTATAAATAAGCATACAAAGGTAGAAGGTTGTTGTGAACCTATCCTGACAGGGATAAAGGAGCTACGTAAGGATAATCCAAAAGAAATGAGCCATTGTGATGCGCCAGTGTATGATGCCATCGCCAAGATTTGCCGATTTGCTCTAAATACTAATACACAGATTGATCAAGCTCGAAATTCACTCGTGTTAGCGGGGATAATGATGGCTCTTATGGAAGCCCCGACAATCACAACTACAAACGCCTTTGCCCAGTCTGTACTATCTTCTAGCTACGATAATCTAGTTGAACCGGCTAGGGAGATTCGAGACATCCTTGAGAATGCGGATACCGACATGAGGTTAAAACGGATTGTTTATAGTAGTGACGGACTAGTAATGGATCACGAATTCGACCTTAAACACTACGGTAAAGAGATATTACCTCAGATCTGCGTTTCGCTTTTATACAGAGTAGCAATATTGGCTCTAGACCCGAATGAACTTCCTGCCTCCCATAAGGCGAATTATTTGGGTCCAGCGGGAGTGAAGAAACAAAGGATAAATGCTCACGAGGAATCTTTGAATATCGGTCCTGATATGCCCTCTCTAAGCTTTGACGAAGAAAAGCGAACAGGGAAGTACAACGTATACAAGTACGGAAATTTTTTTGAAACCTGGTTGTCGGCTTGGAGTACGGCTCACCAAGTTGGTTACAGCGATCCGGTACTAAATCCAAACAATTAATCTCAGACTAAATTTCGAATCTCTCCGGGAAAGTGAAGATAGATGGCTATTTTATCCGAAAAAGAATGTGATCTGTCGGGGGCCGATCTTTTTGCAGAGGGCTTGGAGGGTATAGATATTGGGCATGGATTTGGTTGTAATTGTCAGGCTTGTATTGGTGAGCAGGACCAAGGTGCTAGGGATATTGCTAATGGAGCTATTGATTCAGCATCTGATTCTGATTTTCAGCAGTTAGCCGAACTTGTCTCATTAGAGCCTTCATCGGGTGCAGATATCTTCGCTTCCGGATTAGAGGCGGAGGTTTCAGGTCATGGGTTTGGATGTAACTGTCAAACGTGTATTGGCGCTCAGGATGAAAACTCAAATGGATTGGTAGTTGACGCTCTCATTCATGCATCCGCTGAAGATCTAAAAAACCTCGCTGAGTTAAAAACTGGAATATTTAATTCGGTCGAAGTTCACCAAACTGAGGCTGAAAAAGAACATCTGCGAGCAGATGTGCCGAAGAGCGAAGTTATATTGGACCGGGCAACTGAATCGAGTACAAACATCTTTCATGCAGCCCTTTCAGATAAGGGCGAAGCAAGCCCGTCATCGCAAACTCCATCATCAACCACCTCAAATAACCTTGCAGCCCCTACTCCCGTATCTGAGAGTACCGCCTCACAGTCTGCGACCGCTGCATCACCGGCATCAGCATCTTCAATGAGTGAAGCTGCTACACCCCAAGCAGCAACACCACCAGCCTCATCGTCACATCATTCTGAATCCCAAGCTCCTGTTCCCGTATCTGAGAGTACCGCCTCACAGTCTGCGACCGCTGCATCACCGGCATCAGCATCAGTTT
>JBIJBT010000104.1:0-8315 GCA_044345055.1 Bdellovibrionota bacterium | reverse complement strand
AGACTTTCGCTTCCTCCTCTTCAGATTCCACCTCGCAGTGGACACCCTGGATTCAACTATACGCACCAGATTACTTCAGCACGTTCGGGACTTTCACCCGTTAGACTCGCGCCCTACCGGGCGCACTAAAATAGGACCAATACAAACTATATTTCTATTGGCTCTCAAGCTCCAGAACACACCTTTTCTCTTTTTTTAAACTTCTCTTCCTCAAAGCTTCCAGCTTTTTAATGTCTCCTACCCCTGAACCTATGCGCCGCCATAAAAATAATAAACACAACCGCTGATACGAGCGCTATTGTCGCGCCTGGCGGAGTGTCTAGCAGCACCGAGAGCACAACGCCGATCAGCGAAACAGCTACACCGATCCCCGCCGAAACCGAGAATGCCTGTCCAATATCGCGCACAGCAACAAGGGCTATTGAGGGGGGAACTACTAAGAGTGATGAGACCAGCAAAACCCCTACCGCCTTTGAGGCGATAACTACGGTAAACGCTATCGCAAGATCCATCACGAGGAGATACCGGCTCGGACTTACACCTGTTACTGCCGCAAACTCCTCGTCTACTGCAACAAGGAGTAGCTCTTTTTCGAGCGCTTTTACCGAAACCAGCAGAAGAACAGCTGCAGCCGATATTGCAACAACATCATTAACTCCGAGCGGCAGTAACGAGCCAAACAGTGCGCCAGTAAGAGCGCCTCCTGGTTGTTTGCTCAACAAAACAAATCCAACCGCCATGCTGCCGGTAAAAAGAACTGCAAGTCGTGCATCCTCCCTTAACTTCCCTCCTCCACCAAGTCGCGAGATCAACGCTGAGAGAAAGCATGCGTATCCGACCGCACCCCACAACGGAGGTATCGCCATTAGTCGGGCAAATCCTGCCCCTGCTAGTGATGCATGAGATAATCCATCACCAGCAAAGGATATTCCTCGCACAACAACATACACTCCAACAACGGCGCAGAGCAGTGCCGCAACAGACGCTACAGCAAGAGCTCTTAGAATGTACGGATCACTAAATAGCTCATTCAAAAACATCATATTCCTCGAGGAACTTATCGCTGCGATAATCGCTGAAGTACCAAACCACCAAAACGGCTGACCTTATCACTAGCCACATCCACCAGAATGAACGTGTCGATGGGGCAGATGGCAGTGCATGAAAGGCTGAGCATCGGAGCCGTACATCACCGCCATCGCCTCTGCGGATAGCGCCTCAGATGGTCGACCATGCGCAACGAGTGTGCGTTGAAGACAAAGCACCTCGTCGACCGCCTCGCTTACAACAGACATATCGTGGGTTACAAAGAGGATCGTCATCCGCTCCTTCAACCGCTCAACGAGAGAAAGAATCGAGCTCTTTACCCCGACATCAATTCCGGAGGTTGCTTCATCGAGCAGCAACAGACGTGGTTCACGTACTAGTGCACGGGCGATATACACCCGCTGCAATTCACCTCCAGAGAGCGAGCGAATATCATCCAATTCACGCCCTCCCAATTCAACCTCATCGAGTGCAATCGAGACTCGCCGATGATCCTCGTTATTCCATCGCTGGAACGGGCCACGCAAAGCAGTAAGACCCATCAACACGGCGTGCGACACCGAAAGAGGAATGTGAGGTTGTGCTATAACACGCTGCGGTACATACCCGACTAAGTTCCGAGCAAGCTCAAGCGGTTTCTTATCGATAAGAAGCTCGCCACTCTCCGCTTTTTCAAGCCCTACCAAAACTTTGAGCAGCGTCGACTTCCCCCCACCATTTGGACCAAACAATAGAGTAAGACTCCCTGGCTCTAGAGCAAAAGAAATCCTCTCGAGAATATCTTTCCCCTGACGCCGAACCGACACATCCCGACACTCGACCGCTATTCCTTGCGAGCTCATAAACTGCCTCCGGCGCGGCGAAGACCCGCTAAAATATCCGAGAAAAAAACACGATAATTCTCTGACCGCCATCCCATTGAATCAAGACTAAGGGGCGTTACCTCAAGTTCTCGAGCTACCTGCATCATATCGTCGCTCTTCTGATGAAACGGTTCAACGAGCATCACAGTCAGCCCTTCTCGCTCGATAACCTGACGAGCTTCTCGCAACATTCCCCATGTTCGGGCCTTAGTTTCACACTCAGCAAATCCACCTATTTCTTGATAGCCGAGCCGCGATGCAATCCTTCCGAATACCTGATGAAATGAAAGAATGTGGCGAGGCTCCCCCGAATCAGCGCGTTTAGACTTTGCAACGCTTTCGCGCAAAGCTCCCGAGAGAGACTCTGCGCGAGCACGAAAAATCTCACACGATGAACCACGAAGAAGGCAGAGTCGCTCGGATATTTCCTCGGCAAGAAAAACTACAACATCAGGATCGAGCCACCAAGAGACTCCGGAGGTAGAATCGCCACTAATGTGCGCTATGGCTACCTCTTCTGCGATGAGGGGCTTTTTCTCGTGTGCACCTCGCCGCGCCCAGTCATCGAGACCGGCCCCATTGAGAACTATTAAATCAGCATCAGCCCCCCGCCTTAGCATTGATGGGGTTGGTTCAACATCGTGCGGGTCAAGACCCTCGCCAACCAAAGTTGTAACAACAACACTCTCTCCCCCGATTTCTTTGACAAGAAGCGCATAAGGATGAAGCGATGCGGCTACCTTAATGGGGGGTGAGCCTTCAAGAGGGTTCGGCAAGTCGGGTTCAGCAGCTATACATTGACTGCCCCCGAGAAGAGTACATGGAAGTAGTATCAAATTGATCGGCATCAAACAGATCGAAACAGTCACGATCTGTCTTAATCTGTTCAGAATAAAATTCATCATGTGCTCTAAACGAAACAATTTGGACAAAGGTGCGATAAGATTCCTACCGATTTTGAGCTTGTGATGATGGTAAAGGAACAAAAGCTCTATTTCCATTAGCCATCTGTCTCTGTGAACCAATCGTCGAAGTAATCTGAAAATCTACTCCGTAAAAAAGTGCCCCTCGGAAAAGGTAAGTCCGTGAACGAGAAATTATCACCAAAACTCCTCCATCGCTCCCCTTCCCATTCCTCAGCGAGCGATCGGTCGAGCCGCAGCATATCACCCCGCTCGACTGGAAGGCGAATGAAAGTCGATCTACAACGGGTTCACAGACCAATGAGGGGCATATTCCTCTTTGAGCTCGCCCTCCTGACACCGATGGTTATCTTGGCTGCGACCTCGCTTTTCGATATCACCACTCTCCTTCGAACAAAGAATGCTCTAAAAGAGGCGGCGCAGGCCTCGATTCGGTGCTTAACGACCGAGGGGTCATTATGTTCGGCAACGATAAAGCAGGCACCGCTTACCCCACTATACAATTACTACCGACAAACAACCCCACCCCCTCTTTTCGGCAACCTGAGGCAGGTTCCCGTGCGCATTAACGAGAGGGTTTCTCCGTTACAGCGGTACCAGTTCGACGCAACTGTGCTCGATGCGGTTTATACGGGGGAACAGCAGACGCAGTATGAGGAGGTTAGTCTGACTCGTCAGGTGACGAAGGTAGTGCCCTATGTTCTTCAAAGTTTTCCGTACTATGTGAGGCCGTCAGGCTCGGGGAACTACGATATTTTTGGGCAACCTGCCGGACAATCTGCAGCCACTGCGGACAGGGTGGTCACAACCTTCGGTGGAGCGGTCACAGGAAAAACTGGGAGATCGGTGTTCTTTTCGATCGGAAAGCCCGAGATTCTGGAAGGTTTTGGTGCGGAAGATATATGCTCAAAAAGCACTATCAAGGATCGAGGAGCGAAGCCCGAGGGCTGTTTGCTATCTCAGGTCGGCTCGAATCTTTTTAGTTCGATGATGTTAGTTTTTGAGGGTAATGCCTCGGGGGGACTAAAAAAACCTGTTGAAAAAGTAAAGCTCAATATATCAGCATCTTACTATTTGAGGAAAGGAGGAAAACCGACTGTTATTAGTTTGGGAGGTCAAGAGTTTGATCTCAACGGAACGCAGCGAGCAGAGAACTTTCTTCCGCGGGGCGCACCTATTGATCAGGTTTCTAAAGGTCTTAGCTCAAAGCAGGAGTTCAAAGAACATGGAGCAGCAAAAGTTATTCTCCCGTTTGACACTACTATAGAGGTTCGAGTCGAATTCGCGAACCCACCGAAAGCCACCGATGCGATGTGGACACCAATTAAACTTAGCGTTTTTATCCCCTCTTTTGAGGAAAAAGAGGCCGAGCTTACCTGCTCAAACAATCCTACCTGTAGTGCTATGAATTCAAAAGGCAGATATGCATGCTCCACATTGCCAGATATCAATCCTCCCGATGCAACTTTAAAGTTAGGTAAATCTTCCGCTGTATCTTCGACTCCTCCCAAAGTGTTGCAATGTGTCCCGAACTCAAATTCGCTGAGCTCACTGCCTCAATTTAAGAGCTACACCATCAATAAGCAGTTCTGCGCCGACAATGCGCTCAGGCAAGTCACATCCTCCTCATGCCCCGCACAGATCACAAAACATCAGTGCAACGGTTCCAATAGGGGTGTCGCTACTCCACCAAATACCAATGGAATCATTACCGGCTCTCCGGATTCACTCTCCAATGCCTGTAATTCATCCTCATCAACTACACCAGCGTCTCTCCCTGCAGGAACATCCCTCACTGCGGGCGAGGCATTTGCGACGGTAAAAACGTTCCGGATCATGGCGGGCGCTGGGAAACCCGCAGAATCTAAGTCGTGGCAGCAATCATGCGATCCAAATTCGGAAAAAGCTCGTGTAGCTCGACCCGTTGCCGTTACACCATATGCGCAGGTAACACCTGTTCTCGTAAGCACCGTTGATGGTCAGCTGCAATCGCTTCCGGTTCAGAGTGCGGGGACAACACAACAATCTCTCTCCTGTTTTCCGACCCGCGAGCTCTCGCCAAGTCGTGATACGAATATCTACTCAGCTCTCCTTAGAGATTACGCTTACATTCTCTCTCCTCATCCCGACAAAGGTTGCGCATACGAGGGGATTCTTATGAGCGCTAAGAATCAGGTCGAAAAGGATCCTCGCTATCAGGCAACCGTCGGATCGCCTGTTACCGCCGGCCGCTTCGAGCTTCCTTCGGGTTCAAAACCGGATGCGTGCACGCCGTTTACGGTTGGAACATCAACGGTGGACAAAGATTCACTTCATCTTATCGGGACCTTTCCCAAAACCGCGCCTCCCCCCGAATGTGCCGATGGCAACTGCGTTACGGAATTTGTCGGATTCAGTCGAGATACCTCGACCGATGAGCCGTCGTTGAACCTACAGCAGGCGGTTAACGAGGCGGAGGCGGCAGCTCTTGCGTATCTGCCGAATCGATCTCGAGAAGATTTGACTGTTACAATTACTCCTCCTTCGCGCTCAACGATCGGTCCAAAAACGTATGAAGTGACAACCTCGATGACGGTGCCATTGAGTTTCGGCAGAAAATCCGCAATTACCCATGTGTCGCATGGGCAGGCTGAGGGGTAGGGAGAGCTCGGGAGACTAAAGAGAGCGTGCAAACGGCGAACGAGGCTGTTCGATTAAGCTCTTTATCGCTAGAGTGTCGGCGTTCGTTGTGTTCCGGGGCTAAAAACGAGTCCCCGCCCCCTCTCCTGTGCCGATTTTCATGTCCGAACTCCTCTCCTTATTTTTTCGCCCCCGCATGGTGGTGGTGTTTCTTCTTGGGTTCTCTTCGGGACTTCCGCTTGCCTTGACGGGGGGAACCCTTCAGGCGTGGCTAACCGATGCTGGTATCGCCCTTCCTACGATCGGTCGATTTGCCCTTGTTGGTATCCCATACACCGTAAAGTTTCTCTGGGCACCTCTTCTTGATGCGTGCACACCTCCGATTCTAGGTCGGCGTCGAGGATGGGCGTTGATCGCGCAAGGTGCAGTTATCGGCTCGATTCTTGCGGTCGGAAGCTGTAATCCATCAGAGAATCTTGCTCTTATTGCGATCTTTGGCTTTATTCTCGTTTTTGCTAGCGCAACGCAAGATATCGTTCTTGACGCTCTCCGCACGGAGCTCCTTTCAGAATCTGAGTACGGTGCCGGAGCAGGGATGTATGTGATGGGATATCGGATCGCAATGCTCGTTTCGGGTGCTCTTGCCCTCTACCTCGCAGATAACGTATCGGGCGCGGCGATATCGTGGTCCTCTGTTTACTGGATCATGGCCGCCGTCATGAGTATTGGGATGATAACGGTTCTCTGTTGCCCCGAGCCTCAAGTCTCTCCGGTTTTATCATCGCCCGATCAGGGTCCAATCGATAATACAACGGCCCGTCTCAGAGATAGAGTTCTTCTTCCCTTCATCGATTTTTTTCGCCGTCCTGCATCGATCGCGATCATCAGCTTTGTGACCGTTTACAAACTCTCGACGATGATGGCGACGGCACTCACCGTTACCTTTCTGATGAGCCGAGGGTATTCAAAAACAGAGATTGCCACTGTTTCAAAAGTTTACGGATTACTTGCGACGATTGGCGGCACTCTCGCTGGTGGTGCCCTTATGACAAAGCTTTCACTAAAGAGATCGCTTTGGATTTTTGGTATTTTGCAGTCATTCGCGGGGCTAAGCTTTCTTCCCCTCACCATAATCCCGAAAAACTTTTTACTCCTCGTGTGGGTTCTCACGACAGAGAATTTTCTGATCGGTCTTGGGGTCGCGGCGATATCGGGATTTATGATGAAGATATGTTCCCGCCAATTTACAGGAACTCAATTTGCCCTTTTATCAAGCCTTACAGCGATCTCTCGGGTAGTGTTAGTTTCGCAGGCGGGGGAGATCGCTGCGAGACTCGGTTGGTTTTGGTTTTATCTATTCTCCGTGACCCTTGCGTTGCCCGGCTTGATACTTTTGACCCAGTTTGATCGGTGGATTGCAGAACCGGAATCTGAGAGCAGCAGAACTCTTGAAAGAGGCGATATTGTAGCTATTGCAGCTTTTATCGGAGGTCTTACCCTGATTGCTCTCGAGCCATTATTTGCTGCAGTGCCAGGTCTTTCCGATGTAGCTCCGTATGTTCCAGTGGTGGGAGTTGTCTTATTTGGCACGGCTTTGGGGGTTGGATTTGTGCGAAGTTTGGGGTGAGGTTGCAAGGAGGCGAGGTTGTTACAGCGGATGGTTACAGGGCTACCGAACCGCTGGTAAATGTTCCTCGCCAGGTCAGCTAAATCCGATAAAATACTGACTTTTTTGCTTAATTTTCCCCCAATTTTTTCCTCCTCCGCCCCAATCAGGTAAACTTTTCTCAACAAATTGGTATCATCGCCACAACCTATGACATCCTCTTCAACGCTCATATCAAAACTCCCGACTCTGCTCGCAGAGACATTTCAATTAGTCCGGGAATCGTGTACTCCAGCTTCGTGGTCTCGTGGAGTTGAAGCGGCGCGGAGTGGGCTGGTGACGATTGATGGAGGATCATCGTCAGAACGGCTCGCGTTTCGGGTTATCCCGAATCGTCACGCATTTTTAGCGCAGCAAGTTGCAGTTTGGCCGGAAGAGGGTGGTTGGGAATGTAGCTGCGGCGGAGCAGACCCTTGCGAGCATGTTGCAGCAGCAGTTATTGCTGGTCGAAACGGCCAATGTGCTCTTGGAGAGGCTTCAGGGGAGGCTGATCGAGCCTGGCGTGTGAGATATCAATTCAAACGGGTCGGTGATGCTCTCGGGTTGGAGCGATGGCTTATCGGCGGCGCAGATAGGCCTCATCTTCTTGAAACAACACTTCGGCAATTTGTCGGCGGAATGCAATCGGGAAGAATTCCTCGGGTAACCACCCGCTTTTCTCCCGAGGATTTTGCGATTGATGGGGGGCTAGAGGGTAGCACAACTCGGGGCCCTCTTCGCTGGATTGCTCAGCCGCTATCACGATGCAAAGAGATCACACTCGATAACGCTACTATCACGGTGCAAACAACCTCACCCGAGAGCTGGCTCGAGATAGTTGATGAAGGCAACGCGATTCGGGCTCGATTCGGTTCAGAGGGTGGAGATTACGAGCTTTTTAGCAACGGGCTTGTACTCGCCGATACGGTTTTAAGCCCCGCGCCAGAGGATCGTGTTACCCCAGCGGAGCGCAGGCGATTTGGTAAAAATGGAGTACTTTTCTCACTCTCCGATCCAGAGCCGCTCTATGAATTTCTAACTGAGGAGCTGCCCGGCCTCTCGACTCGGATCTCTGTTCGTAAAATCGCCCGGAATCTGCCACCTCTCAGCGAGGCGCATCCCAGAATCGAGTGGACCGTCGAAGCGCGGGGAAGTAGCACCGTTTGGGTGCTTCCTGAGATCGTTTATGGCGATCCTGCTTACGGAGTTATTCGCCGC
>JBIJBT010000103.1:0-8322 GCA_044345055.1 Bdellovibrionota bacterium | reverse complement strand
GTCATGGTAGTAGCGGTTGCGACGCGACGCGAGGCTCCCGAACAGGTGGTGTTGGACTTCTCCAGCGCCCAATTCCATTCTCCTCTATTTGTGGCGCTACCTGTCCAAAAGGTTAACGATATTTTAGGGTTGCTTCGCGATTTTGTGAAGGAGGTTGCTAAGAATCCGGAAGGAAATCATGAACTAGAGCTGCCGATGTCTCTAGTCGAAGATGCTCGTTCGGAGATGGAGGTTTATACAGCGAAGGCGACCGAAAAGCTTGAAAGATTAAAGGAAGAGCTTCAATCGGACCTGAATAACAATTCAAGCTTCGGCAAGATTAAAGTAATAAGTCACGTAAAAGAGCCGAAGAGCTGGGTTGAAAAGGTGGTGGGTCGGCTGTTGTTGAGGGAGGGAGATGAAAGATCACCCTATCTGAAAGATATGTTTCGGTTAGGGGTCATTGTTAAGGATGACTCGAAATTAGAGGTTGTCCACGACGCAGTACGCGATTTTCTCCGCGATTGGCAAGATTCAGCAGATTTAAAAGATACGAACGGTGGATTGCTGAAGATTGATTGTGTCAATTTTATTTCGGAGCCAAAGCGGAATCTCGGAGAGCACCCGGAAAACCCTGCTTCGCCATGGCGGGGTATTAAAGGGTATGTTGGCATTAAAGATTTAGTTTTTGAATATCAGATCAAGTCAGAAGCTTTCGTTAAACAGGAAAGAAACTCGGAAAGCCCCGCTAGCCATTTATCATACGAAAAGCGCCGAACCGCAAAAATAACTGAATTCGCCGAAAGCTTGGGCTTACACCCTGACTTCGTACCATTTTTTCAACAGCTAGTTCGCCAAATCCTCGTAGATCCCGAAACCCCTATAACTCCCCCTCCCGGAATCACCATCATCCGAACCAGCGATTAACATTACGCCGCCGGCTTAACGGGAATCATTAACTCTGGCCTTAGTGTACCGACCAGATTCCTCACAGCGGCGAGTCCCTGTCGGGCTATGCTTTCTACGGTCCGGCTGCCTACGTGGGGAGTAATGATAACGTTTGGAGCCCCGACTAACGGGTTCTCCGCTGATATTGGCTCAGGTTCAATCACGTCGGCCCCAAAGCCCCGTATGTGGCCGCTTTTTAGGGCATCTGCGAGAGCGCGCTGGTCGACGAGGCCCCCTCGACTCACATTAATTACGTACGCTCCCCGTTTGCACGACTGGATGCGTCGGGCATTCAGGAAATTATTATTCTGTTTGGTCAGATTCATATTGAGCGAGATGATGTCTGATACCCGAAGCACCTCTTCAGGGGTGGCAAGCCGTGTTATTGAGGAGGGTAGATCATCAAACACCGGATTTGTATATGCTGCGCGAAGAGCATCGATGTACTGCTGTTGTTCGGCTGACCAGGAGGAGTTGTAGATCGCTACATCGACCCCAAACGCCATCGCTCGCTTCGCCATCTCGCGCCCAACCCGCCCAAAGCCGAGGACACCCACCGTTTTGCCCGCGAGCTCATTTCCGGTCATTCGTCTCCACTGAAGCCGCTGAACTGCAGAGTGTTGCTCGGGTATGTTGCGCAATAGTGAGAATATCAATCCAAATGCATGTTCAGTAACCGTGGTGTGATTGACTCCGGGGGTGTTGCAGATGGCAACTCCGAGCTCTCTGGCAACCTCTAGGTCAATTTTGTCAAGGCCTACGCCGTAGCGGCTTATTACCTTGCCGTGGGGATGAAGTTTTCGGAGAACTGCCGCGGAGAAATGGTCCTCTCCAACCAAAAAACCATCGAACGGACCTTCGGCGTCGATAACCGAGAGGAGCTGACCCTCAGAGAGGGGGCCGCGAGCCTTCACAAGGGTGAAATTGCCAGCAGTGAGCTCGCTGACGTGTGGGCCTGGGGTGTCGAGAAAGCTGGTAGTGGTAACTAAAACGCGCATACTTAAACGACCCCCGAACAACATGATAGAAGAAATAGACCTTTGCAGCGGAAAAGTAGCTGAAAAATAGCGGAAAAACTGACCACCGAGAAACGAGTTTGGTAAGCGCCAAAAAAACCGCAGCTCCCATCTCGTACGCCGAATTGGCCGAGCTTAGCACCAAAAAAACGATGCGCACAAATGGGCGTTTGAAGAATCGTCTACACGTCGGGATTTACGGGTAAATTGGAGGCGAATTTCAAGGAGTTGTTGATTACTCAATCGAGGTTCCAAGCGGTATCGCCGCAAAAAGCGCAGCCCCGGCCTCCTCGGAGATCCTGAGTCCACCAACCTCTTCACTCCAGAACGGTCCGGTGTGAATCGGAATGCCTCCTTCGAGAAAAAGAGCAAAGGCTCCAAGGGCTCCGCGCCGAAATCGTTCCTCTGCGAATGGTGCGGGAACTGCGATGCCCCGTTTCGTGAAATAGCTGTCTGGAGCGTACCAGAGCGGATTTTCTTGCTTAAGAATAATCTTTTGAGGAGAGAGTTCGGAAAGTTGTGATGCGCCTTCAACTGGAACCATAACCGGAGCTGCTCCCAACCCACGAATCATCAAAGCCTGAGATGATCTGTTAAGCGAAATGCGGATTTGATTAATTGATTGATTCGCGAATTTGCTTAAATCGGCGCTAATCGGGGCAAAAGTATGCAGAGAAGTTGCACTAATCGGAATCGGTGGAGGGGTCTTTACTTCGCGGTAAAGAGCGATAGATCCATCGGCGAGCCACTGGTTCTGTTCGGAGGGGTGAGCAGCGATTCCACACGCCGATAGAAGTATGGAAAACGACGATAATATAACTTTGTTTGCAAAACGTGGTTTGTTCATAGAGGGGGTGCTCACGGCGAATTATGAGGTGCAAAAAGAGGGTTTATCTCCGGTAAAAATAAGCACTTACCCCCTTTGAGCCCTATTATCCCCTGATGGCTCACTGAGGGGAAGAGGGGTCGTCAAAAACTTTCTTTGTACAGTTTTACTTGCATCCTGACGGCAGATCGCTCTAATTGAAGGTGAGGGCAGAGACGTTTTGAGCCCTTCATGAGAGTGAACCCCTGGTGAGGCTAGCTGCTACTGGATGTTTAGAGTAGCGCTTTAAGAGATGTTGAGAAGCGATTGTCTCACGGATTAATGGGGGCTCATGGTAAACCTCTTCGGTGCTTGAGTACCGGAGCACACGCTGTGGATAAGCGGCTCGCAAAAAGAGGCCGCGTTAGTTTTTAAGTCGTTCGGTGCTCTACCGAATCGGGTAGAGGCGGTAAGTTTTTTCTCGCATGGTGCGATTACGACTTACCAATCCGTTAACGACCTCCACAGACTCCACTTTAAGGTTGTCACGCTTTAGTGGCGCCGCGTTGTAGGGTGGGGAAGAGAGGGCCATGAGAGAGAAAGCCAATCGATAAGCGGTTGGCCTTCGTTTTTGAAAACTTGTTGATAAGTGCGGCCCCCCGGCCGGTACAGTAGTTGGTTGATGTTTTTTGTCGCTTCAGCAGAGTGGCAAGATTCCTGGGGGGTGGCCGTTTGGGAGCAGCGTATGACTATGCGAAGTGCTCTCTCCCTGCTGGTGGTGCTTGGCGCTTGTGCATTGCCGAGTCATCATCCGCAAAAAGGGGGAGAATCGGGCCCGCGGTTTAGTGGTCCGACAATGGCGGTATCTCAGAGCCAGAATGAAGAAAGTTCAGTAGTAGTGGGTGAAGCGGGGAGTGGAGTTGCAAATGGCAAGCAATCTGGGGTTACTCAGGTCGCCGCAGCCAAAAGAGCAGCCGCTAAGAAATTAGTAAAGCTACCTCGTCCGGAGTTGCCGGTTACTCCGGAAGTGCAGCGGGAGCTGCGTCGCTTTACAGAAAAAGATAGAGCATTCATCGAGACTAGTGTTCGCTCTCGAGAGAAATACTACGATGATATTCGGGCGGTCTTTCGAAAAGAAGGGGTTCCCGAGGAGCTGGTGAATGTGGCGGCGATTGAAAGTCGATTCATTCCGAACGCATTAAGCCCACGTGGCGCTCTTGGTATGTGGCAGTTTATTCGTTCGACGGCTCAGGTGTACGGTCTTAAGACCGGCAGAAGAGGGGACGAGCGGCTCGATCCGGTTCGTTCTGCGACTGCAGCGGCCCGGCACCTAAAGGATTTGTACCGATCTTTTGGGGATTGGTTCCTTGCCCTTGCGGCGTACAACGCAGGTTTGGGTAGCGTGACGCGGGCACTTTCTCGGAGCGATGTGGCCGATTTTTGGAGCCTCGCTCGAGCGGGTAAGCTGCGGCGGGAAACCGCTGATTATGTACCTCGGTTTATCGCTGTGACCCTGATTATCAAAGATCTTGAGAAGTACGGCTTTGAGAAGGCACCGACGGGGATTGGATAGCGGTAGGGGATAGATGGGTAGTTCGCAACGAGGGTCGATTCGGGTAGGGCAGGGCTTTGATGTCCATCGATTTGCTACGGATCGCCCCCTGTGGCTCGGCGGAGTGCTTATTCCGTTTGAGCTCGGCTTGGAGGGACACTCCGACGCCGATGTCGTTTTGCACGCCGCGATGGATGCTTTGCTTGGTGCGGCAGGGCTCCCAGATATCGGGGTGTTCTTTCCCAATACAGACCCTCAGTTTAAGGGCATTTCGAGCATTGAATTGTTAAAGCGGGTTTGGGCCGAAGTTCGGAAAGAGGGGTTTCTTTTGGGGAATCTCGATATCACGGTGCTCGCTGAGGCTCCAAAGGTCGGGCCTCATGTTGCCGAAATGAAAAATACTATATCAGCGGCAATCGATTGCGATATCTCGCAGATCGCGATTAAAGCGACAACAATGGAGCGCCTTGGCTTTGTCGGACGACGAGAGGGAATCGCTGCGATGGCGGTGGCTCTGTTGGTAGCGGGGTAGTAGGCGTTTGCTTGGGGCTAGTTAGTCGATGTTTTGATGGTGCCAGGCACCTTTCTGAGGCATCGATGCTCTGAAATTATTTCGCTTCGGTTTATAATTTTGTTCCGAGCCGTCACTTAAGCACTATTTGACTTTTATCGTTAGTTTGGTCATCGTATCGCAAATTACGGGAAAGGAACCTGCTGGCACGGCTTCCCGGACTAACGGTGATTTGATTGAGATTTTTGAGAGGGGAGTTTGAGGCCATGAAAAAAGATATCCATCCCGAATACTATCAAGCAAAAGTAGTGTGTGCCGGTTGCCGCACAACCTTCACTATGGGCTCTACCCTTCCGGAGGTATCGATTACGGTTTGCTCAGAATGCCATCCTTTCTACACAGGAAAGCAGACATTGGTCGACTCTGAAGGTCGTGTTGAGCGTTTCCGACGTAAATACGGAAAGCCGGCGACTGCTGATGCCTCGACTGCTAGCGCGTAATAGCGCCCCACAATACGGGTGCTTCTTGTCATAAATTGGCACCTCGATCGCGCGAGATTCTGAGTATGGTTGCTTGGCAAGCGGCTCGTCGATATCTCGGTCTCATTATAGTGGGGCTGATAGTAGCAGCCTGTAGTGCTGGCTCTGGGGTAGTTCCCGGGGGTGTGGTGCCAGAGGTAACTGTTACAGCGGTTGATGGGAAATCGGTATCGCTGAAAGAGCTCGCATTTGGGAAGCCTACGATTCTAAATATGTGGGCTTCGTGGTGTGACCCGTGTACTCGAGAGCTTCCTGCGTTGTCCCGCTTGAAGGACTCCCTCGCTAAGGATGGAGTTCAGGTAGTTACCATCGGGATTCAGGACGACCCAGCCTCGCTCGAAAATGCTCTTCGCAATTCCGGCGCGTCCTTTCCTCTCTATATCGATAAAGAGGGTCAAGTTGCATCACGCTTCAAGATAGCGGGGGTTCCAGAGACATTTCTCCTAAATGCAGAGGGCAAATTTGTTCTCTTTGATGATCCAACGCAGGGCCCAACGATACGCCTAATGGGTCCACGTGACTGGGATGATCCCTCATTTATTCGACGCATTCGCGCCGCTCTTACAAAATGATTCCAACGATTCTTCATATCGGGCCAATACCGGTAAATAGTTTCGGCCTAATGGTAGCCCTCGCCCTTCTCGTGGCGATAGAACGTTTGGCTTTGAGCTTTCATCGAAGCGGGCTTCCGCAGCCTTTCGCGGAGCGATATGTATTGTGGGCGGGCTTCACAGGTCTTATCGGTGCCCGATTCTGGTTCATCGCCGATAGTTGGCAAGAGGTTCGTGAAGATCTGGTCGGCGCTCTCTTTTCCTCGGCAGGATTCGTTTTTTATGGCGGATTTCTGACCGCTGCTGTGGTTCTATTTATCCTTCTCCGACGAGATGGCGTTTCTCCAATACGGTTCTTTGATGCCGTTGGTCCCTGTCTTGCGCTTGGATACGCGATTGGGCGTCTTGGGTGCCAGCTTTCAGGTGATGGCGATTACGGGATGGTCACAGATAGTTGGTGGGGAATGTCGTATAGTTCGGGGGTGGTGCCAACGGCCCCCGGGGTGCTGGTCTATCCGACCCCTTTTTTTGAGTCGGCGGTTGCGGTGGTGATCGCAATGATTTTAGGATCGATCGAGGTTTCAAAACGGGCTTTCTGGTCTAAGCCGTGCGCTCGAGCTGGACTATGTTTGGCGTTACTATCGCTGGAGCGGTTTTTTGTTGAGTTTTTGAGAATAAACCCTCGGATTGCGGGAGGGGTTTTGAGCGAAGCACAGGTAATTGCGTTGCTTCTGTTGAGCGTTGGTGTAGTGCTATTAATTCGTCCCCATAGTCATTCTTCTCGTGCTGGCGTAGTCTAAAAGAGCGCCTCACCTCTGATACACTTCGTACACCATATATAATAGACAAAAGGAGGCGTCGTCCAAAGTATCTTTGATACGGTGTCGCCATGATAGCGGGTCACGAGAGATGGCACACGCAGCCGGTTGCTGCGGTACGAGCCCATTTTGGGGTTCATGAGGACCGAGGTCTTCTTGAGGAGGTTTGTCGATCGTTACGGGAGGTTCATGGCCGCAATGAACTTGCGAAGCAGGTTGGTCGTTCGCCCTTAGTTATCTTTTTTGGTCAGTTTACCGACTCCGTTGTGGTGATTTTGATCGCTGCGGCCATCGTATCGGGATTGGTGGGTGATCTTGCAGATACCGTGGTTATTCTTCTTGTCGTCGGAATTGATTCGATTATTGGAGGATATCAGGAGCTGCGGGCCTCTCGGGCAATGGATGCGCTTTCTGTACTTTCTGCGCCGAGGGCGCGGGTGATTCGGGAGGGGCGCGTTGTCGAGTTACACGGTGCCGATATTGTGCCGGGCGATGTAGTCGTGTTGATGGCGGGTGATATTGTTCCGGCGGATCTGCGGCTTGTTTCTGCGAATCACCTAGCAATAGCGGAATCGGCGTTGACGGGTGAATCGGTTCCGGTTGCAAAGCAGGTCGAGCATCTTCTTGAGGTCGAACTTCCCTTGGGTGATCGCACCAACTTGGCGTTTGCGGGAACCGAAGTAATCTCGGGTCGCGGTGTGGGGATTACGATAGCGACTTCGAGCCGCTCGGAGCTTGGAAAAATTGCATCTTTATTGCGTAACGAAGAGATTCGGACTCCGCTGCAGGTGAGGCTTGCTGAGCTTACGCGACGGCTGACACTGGTTACGGTTTTGGTGTGCGCCGTTGTATTTCTCTGGGGAGTTATTAGAGATCAGTCGTTGGTTTCTCTTTTTTTGACCGTGCTGAGTCTTGCGGTGGCAGTTATTCCGGAATCATTGCCGGCGGTGGTTACCATTGCGTTGGCTCGGGGAGCACGAAAGATGGCGAGGTGTCGAGCGTTGGCTCGTAGATTGGCTGTTGTCGAGGCGCTCGGTTCGGTCTCCTGCATCTGCACTGATAAAACAGGAACATTGACGCGAAACGAAATGGAGGTAGTCGCGGTCAGAGTTGGGGAGAAGTTGCGAGAGTATGAGCGGGCCAATGGATCGGGAGAGGACGATAAGGAGTGTGAGAAGCTCTTTCGATCTGTCGCCCTAAATCTTTCTTATGTCTCTGGTGAAGGAGAGAAAAGTACTTCCGTTTCGATTGACCCGATGGAGCGTGCGCTTGGTGTTGCAGTCACGGAGGAGGGGTTTTCGCACGCAGAGCTGAGGATTCGTTATCCGAGGATTACTGAGCTTCCCTTCGATGCAGAGCGACGAATGATGACCACGGTACATCGGGATGGAGACGCTTTTTTTTCGATAACAAAGGGGGCACCCGAGGAGGTTCTCCCGAGATGTCGGGGATGGGAAACTGAGGCGAGTATTTGGAGTGGCGTTGTTGAGGAGATGGCGGCGGCGGGATTGCGGGTGCTTGCTTATGGGTATCGGGAGGTTGTCGCAGCAGGGGAGAGTGAGCTCCAGCGAGCGGGCGATGTGGAGAAAGAGCTCAATCTTGT
>JBIJBT010000034.1:0-26858 GCA_044345055.1 Bdellovibrionota bacterium | reverse complement strand
TCATCCGCTTGGGATGACGGTGCTGCCCGGTACCGATCGAGAGATTAGAAAGATATCGCTCTCTTATCAACGGGTTCGTGAAGAGATGAACCTGCCCCGACTCAGTGATACAGAGGTAACTTCTCGACTAAAGTATCTTGGCTACACTATTGATAGCAGCTCAACCGCCAAGCAGGTTGTAGTTGTTGTTCCTTCGTGGCGTCTCTGGGATGTCTCGCACGAGCAGGATCTGTGCGAGGATGTGGTGCGGAGCATCGGGTTACATCGGGTGAAGATTGAGCTTCCGCTACGAGAGCCCGTGATTCCAGCGCGCTCACCAAGAGAGGAGCTTTTGGGCCGAATTCGCTCACCACTTCACGGAAGCGGGTTCCACGAAGTGATCACGAAGGGCTTTTATACCCCGACCGATATTGCGCCGCTCGAGGAGCTTTTTGCAGGATTTCTGGAAAATCATGTGCGAATAAGCAATGCGGTTGACAGGAGCAACGCGCTTCTCAAAGGAACAAATATTATCCATCTTGCCGATCTGCTCGAGCAGAATCTGCGACACGGTTCTCTTTCGGTAAAGTGTTACGAGGTGGCTCGGCTCTTCAGTAAAGAAAAACATCAACATTCACCATTTGAGTTCGAGCGGGATGTGCTTTCACTTGCAGTCGGTGGCCGCTGGTATACCGAGGAGTGGGGGAAAGAGGAGTCGATTGAGGAGCGGTTGTTATTGTTGAAGGGTGCACTCGTGACCGTTGCGCGGGCGCTCTTTGTTGAGCCGCATTTTGTAAAATCTCGCAATCCGTGGCTCCACCCGGGATACCAGGCTGAGCTCAAGATCGGCAACACCCGTATCGGTGCGTTTGGCTTGCTCCACCCCGAAATAAAGGCTGCTCGGAAATATCGATTCGATCATCTCCTTGCGGAGTTTGATCTGCATCTGCTGATGAAAGCGGTGCGCCCATTTTCGGCTTCTCGGGTTGCCGATACTCCAACGATCCGGCGCGATATTACTCTTTCCGTGCCACCACGAGAGTGGAGCAGCGCGGTAGTGCAAAGTATCGAGTCGATGAAGCTTGATTATCTTGTCTCAGTGAAGGCGGTTGATTCGTTCGTCAAGGAGGGTGAAACGGCTCGCCGGATAACGTATCGGGTGACTTTCCAACATCCCGATCGTGCTCTTGCACACGAGGAGGTTGATAGCTGGATGGAGCAGGTAGTCGCCCATGTGGGAGCGCACGCTGGGGTTTCCTTGGCGCAGTAGGAAGGATCGCGGTTCACCCACACACGATAGAAAGGGAGGGGGCAACGGATGATGAGGCACATAGTAAAAGCGCGGCTTTTGGGACTCCTTATTGGAGCGGGCGTTATGGTTGTCGGTGCGGGGGTGAGCGCTGAGGAGACGGTAACGATCGTTTCGAGCTTGCCCCGAACTGGAAGTGCGAATGCTCAGACCAATAGTATCGTAAATGGCATTCGGCTTGCGATTGAGGAGGTAAAGAGCACGGTCGGGGGAATGACCGTTCGTTTTGATGATCTAGATGATGCATCGCCAGAGCGGGGTGCTTGGGATCCGGTTCTTGAGGGGGCGAATGCGGATAAGGCTATCGCTGATCCGACAGTAGTTGCCTTTATTGGGCCATACAATTCAGGAGCGGCGAAGATCTCCTCACCTAAGCTAAACCGCGCAGGTCTGGCTCAGGTAACTCCCGGGGCATCGTGGCCCGGGCTGACCAAGGAGGGGCTGGGAGGTCCAGGAGAGCCCCGCATGTATCGTCCGAGCGGTGCAGTTACTTTTTTTCGCACGGTTCCAGCGGACGATATTCAGGGACCAGCTGCGGCTCAGTGGGCCAAAGAGCTCGGAAAAGATCGGGTGTTTGTTCTCCATGATCGCGAACTATACGGGAAGGGCATAGCCGATATCTTCAAAAAAACAGCAGAGAAAATCGGCTTAAACGTCGTAGGATTTGAGGGAATAGACGCAAAAGCGGCAAACTACAAACCTCTTGCGAATAAAATAAGAATGACCCGCCCGAGCTTGGTGTATTTTGGGGGAACCACCCAATCGAACGCCGGACAGATTGCAAAGGATCTTCGAACGGCGGGGGTTGATGCCGCGTTTATGGTTCCCGATGGTTGTTTTGAGCAGGCCTTCATCAGCGCCGCAGGAGCTGAAAATCTCAACGATACAGCTTACGTGACATTTTCAGGGCTTCCAGCGCGACTTTTGACCGGTAAGGGAAAAGAGTTTTACGAGGCGTATAAAGCCAGATTCGGCATCGAACCGGAAGGTTATGCGGTGTATGGATACGATGCAGCGGGAGCGGTTTTGCAGGCTATCGCCAAGGTTGGAAAAAACGATCGAGCGGCTATCTTGGCAGCGCTGAGAGAAACGCGAGATTATCGCGGAGCATTAGGAACTTGGTCGTTTGACAAAAATGGTGATACGACCCTTGAGACACTTTCCGGGAATATTGTCCGTAACGGGACGTTCGAGTTTCTGACCTCTCTAAAAAAGCCGGTTTTGTGAATAAGGGGTAGCGAGAGAGATTGTGATATCACTTCTGTTTCAACAGGTACTGACTGGGCTCGCAAATGGGGGAATCATCGCCCTCATCGCGCTTGGCTATACGATGGTGTATGGCGTTGTCGAGCTGATTAATTTCGCGCATGGCGATGTTTTTATGCTCGGCGCATTCCTTGCGCTAACGATCGTTGGGCTCCTTGGAGCTCCTTTTGTTGCGGAACACCCAGCGCTTTGTCTGTCGCTACTTTTTGTTGTAGTGCCTCTTGGATGCGGCTCAATCAATCTATTGATTGATCGGTTAGCGTATCAACCGCTTCGGAGTGCCCCTCGACTCGTCGTACTTGTTTCAGCTATTGGAGTTTCATATATCCTGCTCAACATTGGTCTTTTTTGGGGCGGGGTTCCGATGGAGGTGTTTAATGGCGGCGTTTCCGCTTCAGCACCCAAAGATTTCCCTTCACTTATATCATCCGCGCCGCTCCTCTCGAATAGTGATCTCTACATCTCCTTTCGCGATCTTTTCGTTTTTTGCGTTACGATTCCGCTTCTTATTTCCCTATCTCTTCTTGTAAACCGAACGCGGTTCGGTCGTTCGATGCGCGCAGTGGCGCAAGATCCAATCGCGGCGCAACTTTGTGGGATTCACTCCGATACAGTGATTAGGTGGACGTTTTTTCTTGGAGGTGCCCTTGCTGGATTTGCGAGTGTCGTCTATGCCCACTACAACAATACGATCTTTTTTCAGATGGGGTATCGGGTTGGTCTTGATGCATTTACCGCTGCGGTGCTTGGCGGTATAGGTAGTCTTGCGGGAGCGTGTATCGGTGGGCTTGCGATTGGGTTAATTCGCGCTCTCTCTGATCAGTGTATCGCGACGAGCTGGACCAACGCCGTGGTATTTTCGGTCCTAATATTGATTCTGCTCTTTCGACCCTCGGGAATACTGGGGCGGTCGTTTCGGGAAAAGGTTTAGGGTGTCGATATGAGAGGTTTCGTAAAGAGAGCTTTGGCGTATTTCCATCAAGATAGCTCAAAACTCATTCCGTTTCTTTTCCTCCTAGCCCTTGCGGCATTGCCCCCCTTAGCGATGGTGTGGGAGTCGCTCTCGGTTTTTGTTGAATCGCTCTGCCCGATCCTAGTGTTCGGCGTCCTTGTGTCGGGACTACATCTGGTGACCGGCACTACCGGTGCGCTTCATCTTGGAGTTGCTGGATTCATGGCGCTTGGTGCATATACCTTTGCAATTCTCGCTAGTCCGGTCTATCCGTTTCAGCTCTCTTGGGCTACCGCACTATGCGGAAGCGCCTTTGTAGGGGCTCTATCGGGGTTATTACTTGGCATTCCAACCCTTCGGTTGCGAGGAGATTATTTTGCGATAGTATCCCTTGGATTTGGCGAGATTGTGCAAGACGCCCTCCGTAATATGGAGCCATTGACCAAGGGAACTATCGGTATCAATCCTCTCCCCGGACCTCAGTTTCTTGAGAATGGATTTGGTGCTCCGCTTGGAAAAGTTGGATGGTTTTATCTATTGCTCACAATGGTGTGGGTTGCTGTTGGACTCATCGTGCTAATTGAGCGGTCGTCTTTGGGACGGAGTTGGGCGGCGCTCCGAGACGATGAGCTCGCTGCGCGATGTATGGGAATATCGGTAAATCGCTCGAAGGTGTATGCCATGGTTCTCGGATCGGCGCTCTGCGGAGTGGCTGGGGGATTGTGGGCGAGCTATCTTGGTGCGACAGGTGAGCCCGGAAATTACGATCTGCAGATTTCTGTTGTTGTTTTATGTGGCCTCATTTTGGGAGGAATTGGAAATATCTGGGGTTCGATTCTTGGGGTGTTTATCATGGTGGGATTCAACTCCCTCGTTTTGACCCGCCTCACAACACTTCTTACTGAGGCAGGGATTGTCTCATCGGGGAGCGTTATAACTTCACCGATGAATTGGAAATATATAATTTTCGGGCTTTCGCTAGTGGTGTTGATGCGATTTCGACCCGACGGGCTTTTCCCCGCTTCCATAAGGCGAACTGGTCGATTAGCAGATAAGCTATCACGCGATGAGGCGGTATCATGACCTTACTCGACATCGATCGCATCACAATGCAATTTGGTGGGGTCACCGCAGTAGACGAGGTATCGTTGCGGATTAATCGAGGCGAGATCGTTTCGGTGATTGGACCAAATGGCGCGGGAAAAACAACTCTCTTTAACGCTGTAACTGGGGTATATTCGCCAACAAATGGGTCGGTTTCGCTCAACGGCGAGCCGCTCGCTCACCGTCCGGGAGTGCGCGACTTTTGGTATGTACTCGGCGTAGCACTGATTACTGGAATTTTTTTTCTGTTTGTCTTCCATATTCAGTCGGCGTGGGACCAGTGCATCAATGCACTGTATGTATACGAGGAGCCTTTCGATTGGCTGCTTTCTCGTGAACTGCTGGGGCAGTATTGGCAAGAGCAATCGTGGCTCTCAACGTGGGGTATTGGATTAGTTTCTGCGCTTCTCTCGGGCGCAGCTTACTGGGTTATTCGAACTCAGGGAATTATTGCGCCGGAGAGGATCGTGCGTTGCGGAATTGCGCGGACGTTCCAAAATATAAGGCTTTTTCGCTCGATGTCGGCGCTTGAGGTGGTTCTTTCTGGTGCGCAGCTTCGCGCTGGTCCTGATAATCGGCGCCGAATAATTAAGGAATCGCTCGAGCTACTGTCGTTTGTCGGATTGAGAACAGTAACGGATCGGGGTGCTACAACCCTATCCTACGGCGATCAGCGGCGGCTCGAGATCGCGCGAGCCCTCGCGACAAAACCTGAAATTTTGTTGCTCGATGAACCAGCGGCCGGGATGAACGAGGCAGAAACAGAGAGGCTTGGAGAGCTTATAGAGGCGATTCGTGATCGCGGAGTGACGGTTGTGCTCATTGAGCACCATATGAATCTGGTTATGGCGGTCAGCGATCGGGTCGTTGTTATGCAAAATGGTCGACTACTCGCCGAGGGAACTCCGGCCGAAATTCAGCAGGACGAGGCGGTTATCGCAGCGTATTTAGGGAACGACTTAGACGGTTGATAGTGTTGAGCGGTTACGAACTATGGATACTTACGAGGTCGATTCTAACAGTGGGGCGCCCGAACAGCGCAGAGGAAAGAGTCTCTCTCTGAACGATGTGCAAGCGGGGTATGGCAGTATTAGAGCACTCGATGGTGTCTCACTCCGTGTCACCGAAGGGGAGTTCGTCGCGGTAGTCGGGGCCAACGGTGCAGGGAAAACGACTCTACTAAAACTTGCAGCTGGTCTTATTCAGCCCTGGAGTGGTTCCGTTTTTTTTGATCAATCCGATGTTACCGAGCAAAGCACTGCGCAACGGGCATTAAGTGGGCTTTGTCTTGTTCCAGAGGGTCGGCGAGTTTTTCCACGTATGACGGTGCGTGAAAATCTCCTCGTTGGCGCACATCATCGGCGTGATGAATCGGGTATAGCTGATGATTTTATTGCGATGTACGAATTATTCCCCGTTTTACGGGAGCGCACGTCGCAGCTTGCGGGTACCCTTTCTGGTGGCGAACAACAGATGCTTGCGATTGCGCGGGCTTTGATGGGACGACCACAGCTCCTTCTGCTCGATGAGCCATCAATGGGGGTAGCGCCCCTTTTGGTGCGGGCGATCTTCGACTCACTTGCGCGGCTTCATGAAAAAGGTTTGACAGTGCTCGTCGTCGAGCAGAACGCTCGTCTTGCCTTAACAAGAGCATCGCGCGGCTACGTACTCGAATCAGGTAAAATAACCCTCGAGGGACCAGCCTCCGAGCTGCTCGATGATCCGGAGGTTCAGCGCGCGTATTTGGGGGGTGGGGGTTCGGAGTGAGGGAAGCGGTGAAAAAGGGGTAGGGGAATCGCTTTTACTTCATTAATGCTGAGAATCTATATCAGAATTATCGACGCCCAGAATCTTCTCAAATAATCGAATCAAATGTTCCCTAGGGCGGACAATCCCCAATCCAGAGTCCATGATGAAAAGTTTTTCCCCC
This sequence comes from Bdellovibrionota bacterium, assembly GCA_044345055.1. Classification (GTDB taxonomy): domain Bacteria; phylum Bdellovibrionota_C; class UBA2361; order UBA2361; family OMIW01; genus OMIW01. The sequence goes on along the minus strand of JBIJBT010000034.1, from coordinate 20,318 downwards.
TCTTTAGAGGGAAGTTTATCGCCAAGTAAGTACAGAAATTCGAGCGCCGCATGAGCGCGTTTGCCTTCCAAGAGCTCGCCATCGACCGAATATGCACTTGAATCGCACTGATAGTACTGAACAAGAATTCGCGTGAAATCCTCGACGGACAGATTGGTGCGCTGACTCATCTTGCAAATCTCATCGAACGCTATTCTCGATTCGCGATCGATAGTTGCATCATCGGGAATCGGTGGAGCGGTTGCTTCACAATAGTTGCGCAGATCCTCGATTGTTTTGGAGAGAGAGCACCGAATAAATCGGGTCTTGTCGCACAACCGAATCGAAGCCTGTCCGATCGGATCTCCATCAATCAGTGCGAGCATAATCGAAAACTCCTCATTGCTCACAGGAAGAGAGTCTCGAATGCTCTTAATCACCTCGAGAGTCGCAGCGTGTTGATCAGCCGTCGATTCGGGGATGTATTTCCCCGCATCGTGGAGAGCAAGGGTTAGCCTGATGAGCTCTGGACGAACTCCGCCTGGAAGTTGTGAATCAGCGAAGTATTTATCGAATTGCCTAATCACGGCGTGGGAGTGATCGTCGAGTCGATACTGGCCATCAAATGGAGGCTTTTTCTCGTAGAGATAGCCGATTCGTGGGATGTGAGTTTTGAGAGCATTGATTAGCTCAGCAGCGGAGCCTTTACGATTGAGCACAGCTTCGATTGCGGCGGCTGCCTCGGATGGAGAGCCGGTTGAGATACGATTATCTGTTATCGGTTCGGTAGTGTTATTTGAGAGAGCCGGAGTAGGAGGAAATCGGGCTCCATCAAAACCACTGGACGCAGGATCAAAAGATGGCATGGGCCTTGTGATTCATCAAAAAAAATCGATGGAGCATCAGAGCACGAGCCCCCCGAAAATTATGAGGACTATCCCATCTGGTCAATATCGCACGATGTTTTATCGGCTTGAAAGCGTACCCTACATTACCCGACCGAGCAAGCTCCACGCCACTTCCATCTTTGCTGCTGGCACATGGGCGACCGCTCCCGAACTATCTCCTCTGCCATGAATCCGTTCGTTCACCCGCTGCTCTCGATATTCAGTGCCCCACCTTTCATTAGATTGCACCCACCCCTCGTAGCGGGCAAATTCATTCGCAAGGCCCCGTAAAAGGTGATGACCGTTGGCGAAATCAGGGATTCGATTCCGGGAAAGAAGTGAAACAAACCCCTGAGGATGATGAAGGTGAGGAATCGTGTCGACACAGAGCATGAGCGGATCAAAAACGTTTCGTCTAATAAAGATCGCTCCCACCCCTTTTTCGGCGTACGCCATGCCCCATCCCCACACAACAAGCTCTTTTCCGTTGTGCTCGAACCGGTAAGCGGTTGATCCCCGAACATTCGTTGGCGAAGCCTCACGGCAAAAACCGTAAGCTATCAGCGGATTATCGCGACCCTGCCGCGCATCTCCACCAAGACACCACAATTCCTGATCCACAAGAGTTCCCCCAAGCTGTCGCAAAGTAGGCGACAGATTCTGCAAAAGACTAGCCGCAGGCACCGGCATCGCAGCAATATCAAAATCATCATCCAGCTGAGCAGGCGGCGGCGATTGGGCTGGATCAGGGGCTGGCATAAATAGATCGGTAGTATTTGGTGGTTGGGTAGTTTTACTACTATAGAGAGGCACAGTGCGCTAGGGGGTAGTTTGGGAGGGTTTGAGGAGGTGTTTAGGTGTGATTACGTTGGGCAGAAAAATAACTGTCGCCCTTAATCACACATCAACTACTCAGGAACCCATAACCGGAAGGGTATTTAGTAGACGGCACAAATTGCTTCAACGTTACAAAGGGCGCAACAGATGGCTGAGCAAATATTTAACAATCAACGAAGAGCAGTGTGTCCTCAAGTTGATTCGAACTCTGCAAGACTGCCTAATCAGAATCGGTATAATCCAAATGATACGGAACACATTTACAATGTGGTGGCCCGACCAGAATCTCCACAAACTCGCTTCGAGAGAGGATCAGACGCGAATCTAATCGATTTGGGAAGCGGTAGCCTAAAAAAAACTGATAAAATAGGGAGCCCAGGGCTAGTCGATCTTGAGGCGGAAATCTACAGTTATCTTGAATCAGTTGATTTCAAGCATATGCCAACAACATTTGAATTAGATCCAAGTTTCATAGAGATGGAGCGATTGGGTGACGGAACGTCTCTAGAGGATTTTGCTGTAGCAGCGGCCACCGGATTGATGTTTGCAGATCAGTGGGTAGAAATTTGCAAGAAATGCAGAAGCGTTATAGAGGAATTTCATGAATTGGGGATGATACACGGAGATTTACATCCTGGTAATATTGTTATAATCCTCGATAAAGACAATGGATTTATTCCTTACCTGATAGATTTTTCATATTCCTCACATATCGATAAGGTCGATGAAAAATTGGAACTGCTGAATAGCCGGAATGTTCAGTTCAAAGCTGATCATGATTATTCGCAGTATGGCGATTGGGATCGACTTGAGAGCGGATTAACTAATTTGTTTGAGGACCAAAATAGGGATTATAGACGTGGATTAAGCGTTTTATTTTAGTACGATCGAAAAGAGTAAGTCCGGGAGTTTGACAGGGGCAGACAGATTCAAGTTGTCGGCGGTTCGGGGGCGACATGTGTTGGTCAAATTATTCCCGATAATGGTATTTACCGGAGGGAAGAGAATGATACAAACAAACTGCAAACAATGAGGAATGGCGCCGCACGGCGATAATTCTCGATTGATAATTAGGAGCTCTATTCCGCCGAAAGGAGCAGACATGGCGTCCTAACCTGATAACTCGCCACCAAGATGCCGATGAACCTCCTCATTATCAATAGGATTTTGTCCGTCATAAGCATCTCATTCGCGGCTTACTTTTGGGTAACCCGCTACTCGGCGCTCCCTTTTCAATTTAGAAAGATACTTCCTCTCGTTCCGTCCCGCAAAAAGTTCCTTTTTTATCTTTTTTCTCTCGCCGCCAAGATGGCCAAGGCGGATGGGCGAGTTAGTGAGGATGAAATCCGTGTATTTCGCCGCTACGTTCGGAGTAATTTTCGAATAAGTTCCCGCGAGGAGCGGAAAGCAGCTGTCGTATTTCGCGATGCGACCTGCTCTCCGACGCAATTCTCCGAGTTGGCGAAGCGCTTTGTTAATGAGTTCAAAAACGAACCGGCTGTTCTTTTCGCAATGCTCGACCTTCTCGCAGATATTGCGGCTGCTGATGGTATCGTGGCACCTAGCGAGTACACTCTTCTTAAACAGTTCTCCGAGCTGATCGAGCTACGCCCTCATCGCTTCGTCTCGATGATGTCGGTAAAATTTCGCCAATTAGGGGTTGAAGCACCCTTCGATAATACTGCTAAGGAGAAGCCGATTAGAGAAAACACTTTCTATGATCAAAAGAATCCCCTGCAAAAAGCCTATCGCACTCTCGGCATTCCGTTGGATGCATCCTGGGAGCTTACCCGAACCACCTATCGAAAACTTGCCAAGCAATATCACCCAGACAGACTCCGTTCGCGCGGCGTCCCCGACAGCGGAATCCGCTCCGCCACCGAACATTTTCGCTCCTTGAAGGATGCCTATGAATTAATCCGCCAGCATAAGGGAAAATAATTTATGCGCCCTTGATGAAGGAAGCCGAAGGTATCCAGTTTGCTTGGCATTTTTTAGTTTCTGATGAAAGGATAAAGGGGCTATGTAGCTTACGCTACAACTGAGATTTTTGCTTAGGCAGCCTCCGCTTCGGTGTGTGAGGACTGCGCTCGCCGCTGCTGATGAAAAAATTGCGCTTTTCTAGGGTCAATTTTTTCGGGGACTAGAACCATAGAACAGAGGGAAGTTTGCTGATCCCACTATTTGTCACTACCCAGCGATGAAGTATCATGACTCAATGTCGTCATCTCCTCGATTGAAGCTGTTATTGTTAGAAGCGCATTGCTGCGGCGACTCTCAACTTCTTCGATACTTGTTCTGATTTCAGACCACGCCTTCTTGAGCTTTTCAATATTGTTTGCTGCTAAAGTGATCTGCTGCTTGATTGAGGTTTTAGTACCCTTCAGCTCTTTGGTAGCCTCCGCCAGTAATTCATCAGTCGTACCGATTGCTGTCTTAATCTGATCTGAGATATCTCTTTGTTCAGCAAGGGTGACGGCGACCGTTGCGGCAATTCGGAAACCGCTCGCGGTGGTGAAGAGCGCGCGGTCTACGCCTCGGATTAGCTCTAAGTTTTTCTTGATGATTAGATCTAATGCGAGAGTCCCCTGCTGGTTCACAGCAAGTTGTTGGTGAAGGTCCAGCGACCGTTGATGTAGTGGAAATAGGAGATTTTGGTCAATGAACTGAGCAATCTCTCGGTTTTGCTCTTTTTCACGGGTAGCCGAGAGCTGGCCTCTAAGTTTCTCTATGTTGGCGATTGCGGCAGCGAGTTTTTCACTAGTTTGGAGTAGCTCTTGCTGATCTGCAGCAAGGGTGATGTTGTCCCTACGGAGCTGCTCTCGCCCCTCCTTTAACGCCAAAAGTATCTCCTCAATCGTCATCCTGACTGAATCATACCGGAATAAAAAGCGTTGCAGTGGTGGGTCGATATGGAAGAGCCATCTAAGAAATCGATGGAACCATCGATTACGAGAGGCAAGTGATGATGGATCGAGAAGTTCAATCTGGTGACGCAATTCGCCAAGTGATAGCGCAACCGATGCCTCGTCTGCACTACGAGCCGAGACTTGACGGAGTGAACCTTCTAATAGACGAATGCTGGATTCTGATTCTCGCTGAAGGTCGAGAGCCAGCGATGCCACTTGTTGCCTCGTTTGTTCTCTTTCAAGAGGGTTTTGATGGTCTCTCATTAGCAGCCGCTCGACGGCGAAGAGGCCCTCTGATGAAGTTGTAGACGCCTTTGTTGCCTCGGGCTGCGGGGAGGAGTCGTCTAATTTCGAACTCATTTTTCCAGAGGCAGTATTGTTGTCGAACGACTTAAGTTCGGCTTTGGGCTGTTGTTTACTAGATTAAGATGCTGGTCTGGGGGAAGGAAAAAAATCTTTGCATTCACCTTCCCTTACCCTAAAATAAATTGGAACGCAATCTTAATTTTTGTTGAGGGTCATAGTGTCGCAGAAAAATCTCCGTTTTATCCTTTTTATTGCTATTTTGCACTTTGTGGTCGGTTCTTATTCTCAGTCTTTGCACGGTCAGGTAATAGTTCGCACGGTACAGGAGAAAACCGTAAATTTGATAGCGGGGAAGGATAATTCCAAAGCTTCCTCCGTAAGTCCGAGCCCGCTCGTTGTTATCGAAGGCTTCTCTTACAAAGTTCTCAATCTTCCGCTCAGCCTTGTGATTGGAGGGACGGAAATCAATGGGATTGATGGGTTCTTCTACAAATTTTCGCTTAGACTGAGGGTGTTGAACAGTCTTCTGGCGGCTCTAATAATTTTCCCACTCATTCATTTTTTTTCAAGATTGATGTCTCTCCAAGAACAGTCTCATCCACTCTCAGAGGTCAGGGACAGTACCATTCCATCGGAGCGTATTGCAGCTAATCTCACAGACGAGAAAATATGGCGGATTGCATTGTTACCTATCCTCGGCCCGATTTGTCTCGGCGGTATGAAACGGTCGATTAGGAGTGATATGATCTTTGTGTTCTGTATTCATTCTGTAGCAAGTCTCGGAATAAATACGGTCTTGCGGGTCGGTCAAGAGATTATGAGTGTTAGTCAGGGAGTAAATGAAGTTAGCGCGAAACCTGGTATGCTCGAGTTCCTACGTTGGATTCTGCACGTACCGCTATCCCCCATTCTCGGCCAAAAAGTACTCTCTCAGAATCCGTCGTTGATTCTTCTCAATAGCGTGATTTGCACCTTCGCTGTCGGCGTCATCAGATGGTGGCTAACAACTAAAAACGAATCGCAGCGGTAGAGAGGATATATGGGGTTCGAAGTAGTTTTTGGAGTCGGCCTTTACTTCATTCCGACGATCATCGCTGCCTCAAGAAATAACCCGAAACTCCTGCAAGTCACCGTTGGTAATCTCGTTTTTGGCTGGACAGGCCTCGGTTGGATTGCCGTATTAGCAATTGCATTGGGTGAACCGCCCGCTGATCACCGAGAAATTGGGTCATCTGCACCGACGCTTTCCGTAGCAGATGACGATCCAGCAGATAGGTTGTGTCGGGAGCTCGCCGAGATTCGTGCACCAGCGGTCTCCGGGCGGGCTCTTGAAGCTGCAGAGCAGATTCGTTTTGCTAAGGAGTGTTTTAATTCTCTTAAAGAGGTTTTAAATCAGAAGTTTAATCCATCCGAGCTTGCGTACGAACGCTATTTCAGTTCGGTAAATGCGATATATCAATCGGTGCTCGACAATGGAGCGCTGATGCTTTCAACGTTGGTTAGTCTTGATCTGAGTTGCCGGGCGCACGCGCTCGAAGGCGAAGTTTGGCTTGAGAACGAGGGATCGCTTGCAGCGGATATCGGGCGAGTAGATCAGCTTAAAGAAGAAAATCAGGTAGCGATCTCGGGTTTAGTTCAAACATCGCGAACGCTCTCTCAGCTCAACTTGGTGGATGGTCGCATTCCTGAAGGTGTTGATGAAGCGATGCGACAGCTGGAGAAGGTGGTAGCGAGGACATCATTGTACGATCGTTCACAGAGCAAAAACTAAGATGCAGAGAGGGCAGAAAGTGGAGGCTGCGCTTTGATTCACTTTGATAATGAATTCTTTTCAAGCCGAGGTGCGCTGAATTTCATCAGATTAAAATGGACATTACTTCAATGTAGCGAGTCAAAACTATGAGTGAAATACCACCAAAAACAGGCTTGAAAGCGGTAGACCCTGATGTGGTACGAGAGGATCTCTCTATGCCCGCACCCAAAGAGCTCCGGGTAGTCGAAGCAGAGGAGACGGAGTTGTCTTTAAAGGCCGACCAATTTATTGCCACTCTCTTTGACTGTCGTGATGAGTCGGTCGAACGCGAACAGAGCAAGGCATCGGTTGAGGCGATGGGGTTGGACCTCCAGCGAGAAGCAGCTGCGTGCAGCGAAAAACTAAAAGACCCTGTGAGTAAGCTCGCGCAGCGAGGAGCTGAGGGAGGAGAAGTTGCGAATGCTCTTGTTCAGTTGCGGGACCAGGTGGAGGCGCTTGATCCTCCGCGCTTCGATGTAAAGCGGGGGTTTCTTACGAGGTTGCTTGGCTACATCCCGAGAGTGGGCTCACCATTGAAGCGTTACTTCACCAGGTATGAAAGCGCCCAAGTGGTTATAGATGGGATTATACGCTCTCTTGAGCTTGGACGTGACCAACTAAAGCACGACTCGTCGATGCTCTCAGAGGATCGGGCTCGGTTGCAAGATGTATCGGAGCAGCTAGTTAAAACGATTAAGCTTGCGCAGATTGTTGATAGCAAACTTCAGGCAAAGCTTGATACTGAACTGGTGGCAGGAAGTGATGACTATATCTTTGTAAGTGAGGGACTTGTTTTCCCAATTCGCCAGCGTGTTATGGACCTTCAGCAACAGCTTGTTGTTGCTCAGCAGGCTACACTAGCTATTGAGATTGTCATTCGAAATAATAAGGAGCTCGTCCGAGGTGTGAATCGAGCGCTTCAGGTCACGATAGGGGCTCTTCAGGTCGCCGTCACCGTCGCTCTGGCGCTCGCTGATCAAAAGATCGTGCTCGATAAGGTTCAGGCGCTTAACAGCACCACCTCGAACTTAATCTCTAAGACCGCTGAGCTTCTTAAGACGCAGGGCACAGCGATTCAGAAAACAGCGTCAGGCACGATGCTCGACATGAATGCCCTCCGCACTGCATTTGCTGACATCCGTATTGCGCTCGAGGATCTATCCAAATTTCGCCAAGAGGCTCTTCCTATTATGTCAGCTCAAATAAAGGAGCTCGATACGCTCTCACAGGAGTCAGCCGCTTTGATAGAAATGAGAGAGCGAAGCAATCGGGCTGAATTAGCTTTTGCTGTTGAACGAGCTTAGTCGTAGGTATGATTAACAAAAGAGGGGCGGGTAAGGGGAATTCTGGCGAAACGGCAACTGGAGGATTCAGCGTGGGGACAAGGGGCTTCATCATTAATGGCTTATTTAGTGCGCCCTGAAAAAAAGTATAACTACCTAATCTTGCTTTTTAAAATACGATTTTTAAAAGCAAGATTTTGCAACTTTTTGAGCAGCTATGCTCAGAAAGTTGCAATTTCAGGGAGCACTCCGGACCACGAAGAGTCCGGCAAACGTCGATAGACGTTTGGGCGACGCACACAAAATCGCGCTAAAGGCGATTTTGTGTGCTTGGAGCCGCCCTGAAAAACCCATGGAGGGGTTTTTCAGGGCCAACTATTTAATGAGGCGCAAGAACCACCCGGGCTCTATCGTGAGAATGCAACAAGGCGTGTTAACTGAGCCTTGCTGTGTGGAGGCAGGTGGTGATTGGAACACTGGTAAGCTGTCGATTTTTATTGGAGGTTCTGGTTATGAGAATGAAAGGGGTAGGCTTAGAGGCTGCGAAATAAGGGGGTTCGAGGCGAGGGTGGAGCGAATAAGAGGTCGGTAGCAGGTTTATCTCACTTCAGACTTGAAACTGCTCATGTTTGCACAGTTAAGGCCAGTTTTTCAAAAAATCGCCCACCTGATCTGCCATCGAACCGAAAACGGATGACGTTAACTTCTGATGTCACCATCGGGAATCCCCAACTGAACGAGAGTTAGCATAATCCTCGAGGCGGCAAAAGCCGCCGAAGATATCCTCATCCGAGATCGACCCCCGTAATTTTAAGTACCTGCTCGTGGGATAGTCCAGAATCGAGCATGGCTCTTGCAATCTGGCGACGCTCCTCCTCTCGTCCTTCCTCTCGTCCTTCTTCTCGTCCTTCCTCTCGTCCTTCCTCTCGCCCCTGTCTTAATCCCTTCTCACGAGCACGTTCAACTTCCCACCTATGTTGCTCAGCCTCACCCGCTAAACACCGCGCCTGATCTTCAAATTCCTCGTATGCGCGTCTCTGGGGAGTGCTTAAGTTTGCGACGTGTAGAATCTGTTTTGCTTGCTGAATTCCTCGAGCTGAGAAATCTTGCTCTATCTCCTCAGTTTTGAGGAAATAGAGCCACTGATCGAGAGTGTCTTTTGGTCTACCCTTAAAGCGGGGTACGCAGAGGAGGTAATACTCGGGGAATATCTGAAACACCCGCTGCACCCGGAGGTAGTCCTGAAAGGTCTCCGCAAGCTCTAGTTTTGAATTAGTGTGAACGCCATGAAAAGTGGTTGTGCCGCGATAGATATAATCGTCACCAACTCCAGGGTCAAAGTAGACGATATTGACTGAGATAACTTTATTTACCTCCCGATATCGGCTCCCAGACTCAAGATGCTCAGTTACTGCCTTTGAGACACCGAACAAAATGCGGTGAAAAAAATCAAGGTCTCGCTGAAACTGAAGCTCAACGAGGATTATCTGGTCCTCGCCACGCCGCACCTTAATATCAACTCGGTTCTGCTTATCTCGGGCGTGCTGCCGATTTGATTCGCTCTCTAAGATCTCCTCAATCGTTACATCTTCTCCAAGTAGCTCACTCAAAAACCCTTCAAGCACGCAAAAATTCGCCTTATCCCGAAGAATCTTCTTCATCGCCCAATCGAGAGATACGAATCTTCTGCCCATAGCTTTAGTCGTTAAAGGATTGGTAGTTTTTGGTTTCGGTGATCCTTTTTCTCCACCCTCTCCACTTCCCCGCAAAGAGGTCTTGCTCTTACTTTCGCCACCTTGATTACTCTTCTTCATGTTACACCCCGCCGATAGTTACTGCCACCTATGGTGGTTCAATTTTCAGTACTCATTATCGGAAATGGGATGGAAAAGTTTCGTCATCCGCGGTTAAGAGTGGGCACTAATCCGACTTCTTACGAACCCTCGTGTGCTCATTTTTTCCCCACGTCAGTTACACCGTCAAAGCATCAGGTATACCGTCGTGCGCGATTGTATACATTTGCATACGACTACATCTTTCTGTATACTTAAAGTATGCACTCCTTCAACCGAGGTGATTATGAGTAAAACAGTTCCATTGAGTTGCCGAATAACGCAAGAAGATGCTGCGTTTCTAGCCCGCCTAGCGATTCCAGGATCGGTGACGGCGAGCGAGAAGGTCCGCGCCCTCATTGGCGAAGCGAGAAAGCGACATCGCTCAACTGCCGAGCCAGAGGATTCACTTGGCTCGATATCGTCGGCGATAGAACGACGCTATCAAGAGGTGCGTTCAATTCAGGGATCGGTCGCGATGCACTCGGAGATCGTCGCTAGGATTGGTAATTGGCTTCCCGACTTTATTTCCCTGTTTTTAAAAAAACCGATAGCGAAAAAATCCTTGCCTGCCGATGTCACCGAATCTGAGGCCCTTCAGCGGTTTGAAAAGGATTTGGTTCGTGAGGTCATAGCATTAATGGAGGGAGCGCTGAGATTGGCAGTGACACGCGAGGAACCTTGCTATGATCCCGCCATTATATCGTCGAATCTCTCCGTAGTTCAGGAGTTGGTAGAGCTTATTGCTTTGACCAAGACTCGGAGATTCCAGACGACTCATGAAGAGGATAGCGCAAAATGTGTCACCGTTTGCGAATAGTGCGCCAGAAATAGCGAGAGAAGTTGATAGATCGCGCGACGACGCAGATACCGTTTAAATATTTTTTTGGAGTTGGTCGATATGGCAGAGAGTTTAAAAGCGCGCGTCAGACGAGTCTTGGCCGGAGGGGTCAATAGGCTGATTGAGGTGATTGAGGGAGTTGATCAAGACGCCGTTCTTGATCAGACCGTTCGCGAAATTGAGAGCGCTTTGGATGATGTGAGAAATGAGCTCGGACGACAGCTTGCGCAGAAGCACCTCGCTACTCGTCGTCTTTTTGAGGCGAATCGGAAACATGACGAGCTGCAGGAGAAGCTGTTGATTGCGATGGACCAACAACGCGACGACCTCGCTGAGGCGGCGATCGCGGTGCAACTTGATATTGAGGCGCAAATTCCGGTCATAGAGCAATCGCTCATCGATATTGATGAGAGAGAAAAGGAGCTTCAGGGATATTTGCGAGCTCTACAGGGCCGAATTGGTGAGATGCGTGAGGAGATAGCTCAATATCGAGCTCAAAGAGTAAAAGGGTTGGGAGCCGAAAAGGATACGGATAAAAGAGGAGATCTTGAGATAGTTCGCAGAAAGGTGGAGCACGCTGAGGCAGTATTTGAAAGGCTCATTCAAGTGGCAACCGGATTGCCCTCGGGTGTTCTCAGTAGTGATGTTCAAGCCTCATCGAAACTCGCTGAGCTCGAGAGTATGAGCAGAAAAAACAGAATTCAGGAGCGTCTTGCTGCTCATAAAGCAAACGTCAAAAAGATCGATGATTAGTTTCAAAATTAAAGAAAACGGACTAGCTACGAATGATGGCGTTTTTAACCTCAGATGCAAACATAGTGTTTTTGTCCGCTCTTATCATGGTGCTCGTCATCGCGGCAACTGAGGGACTATCGCTTCTCTTTGGTTTGGGTTTTTCTCAGGTCCTTGATAGCTGGATTCCAAACATCGATGTCCTCGACGCTTCAGCTGATTTGCCACACGCAGGGGTGCTTGATACACCAACAGCATTTGATGCAGCCGGTCACGGGGGGTCAATATTTACGAAGCTAATTGGGTGGATACGGGTCGGTAAAGTCCCCGTTCTTATGGTTTTGGTTGTTTTTCTCTGCCTTTTTGGTGTCTGTGGAATCGGCCTGCAGCTACTCGCAGGAAGCCTGTTAGGCGTTTATCCACCTGCCCTGATAGCTGTTCCGTTAGCCCTAATTTTTTCGATGCCGTTGACGCGAATCAGCGGCAAAGGGTTGAGCAAAATACTACCCAGCGATGAGTCGTCGGCGATAACTGACGAATCATTCATCGGTCGAACGGCGATTGTAGTATTGGGTACAGCGAAAGCGGGAACCTCAGTGCAAGCAAAGGTTCGGGATGAATATGGTCAGCATCACTATGTCTTGGTTGAGCTCGACCAGGGAGAGGGTGACATCCCAACGGGAGGGCAGGTAATTTTGGTAAAAAAAATTGGGGCCCGGTTTCTATGCATCAAGGATAAGACTGACTAGGTAGAGGAATTTCTAGCTCAAAAAATCTTTTTATATCTATATTTTGAAAACGTAATTAAGGAAAAAAGGGTCTATACACATGGCGATAAACTACATCATCTTCGCGGCATCATCAGTATTCATTGGACTTTTGACCTTGGGACTCATTGTGAGCCGACTTTATCGTCGAGCCTCCAAGGAGGTTTCTTTTGTCCGTACTGGATTCGGCGGCCAGCGGGTAATCATGAATGGAGGAGCTCTTGTTTTTCCAATTCTGCACGAGACTATTCCAGTCAACATGAACACGCTTCGACTCGAAGTGCGCCGTGCTAACGAACAGGCCCTTATAACCCGAGATAGAATGAGGGTCGATGTGGAAGCCGAATTTTACGTTCGGGTGAAACCAATAGTCGAAGCGATCGCTGATGCGGCCCAAACGCTGGGATTAAAAACCTTGGACCCGCAGGAGCTGAGAACTCTTGTCGAAGGAAAATTTGTTGATGCACTTCGCTCCGTTGCCGCCGAGATGGCGATGGAAGAATTGCACGAGCAACGCACCCAGTTTGTTAATAAGGTTCAGTTGGCAGTATCTGAAGACCTATTGAAGAACGGTCTAGAACTTGAATCGGTATCTCTAACTGCGCTTGATCAAACAGGAAAAGAATATCTCAACCCAGACAATGCATTTGATGCGCAGGGCTTAACCAAATTGACCGAGGAGATTCAAAATCGTCGGAAGCAGCGCAACGATATTGAGCAAGACACAGAGGTCCTGATTCGGCAGAAGAACCTTGAGGCGGAAAGAATTAAGCTAGAGCTTCAGCGTGAAGAGGAATACGCGCGTCTTGAGCAGCAAAGGGAGCTCGAAAATCGGCGTGCGGAACAAATTGCAGATATTGCCCGTCAGAAAGCGGAGCAGGACCGTCAGGCACGAGAGGCCCAGCTGCTCGCTCAGCAGGAGGTCGATCGGAAGAAGCTGGAGATGGAGCAGCTCGTAAAAGAGCGTGAGATCGAGAAATCTCGAGCAGTTGAACAGGCAGATGTTGAGCGAACAAAATCGGTTGAGTTGGCACGACAAGATTTAGCGATAGCTGTTGCTGAGCGTTCAAAAGCCCAATCGGAGGCACAGGCAATGGCAGATAAAGCCCGAGCTCTCGCGGTGAAAGCAGAAGAACAGGTTGTGACGGTACGCGAAACAGAGAGAGCGGATAGACAAAAACAGATCGAGCTGGTCGAAGCGTCGAAGAATGCAGAAAAGGAGTCGATCGGAATTACCGTATCTGCAGACGCTGAAAAACGTGCTGCGCGCGACAAGGCGGACGCGCAGATGATGATTGCTGAAGGGGATGCGGCTGCGGAGCGATTGCGTGCACAGGGAAGTGAAGCTCGTTACGCGGTTGATGCAGCGGGTCGCCGTGCGCTCAATGAGGCTGCCAATGCCCTTTCGATTGAGCAAATTGCGATGCAGGTGAAGCTCGAGATTGTAAAGGCACTACCCGAAATAATTCGTGAATCAGTTCGTCCGATGGAAAGAATTGACGGGATTAAGATTGTACAGGTTGAGGGTCTGCGCAGCGACAGCGGTTCTGCTTCCTGTCAGTCAGGAAGCGGTCAATCAGCCTCTCAGGGTGGTAATCTAGCAGATCAGGTTGTCAGTAGTGCGTTGCGGTATCGGGCTCAGCAACCTCTGGTAGACTCGCTCTTAGGAGAAATCGGTCTTGGCGGCTCGGGGTTGAACGAACTCACAAAAGCGCTCGGAGTAGAGGTTGCAGGTAGTGAGAATAAAACCCCGCAAAAGTAGATTGTTTGGTGATTTGAATCATACAGCTTGGTTTGGGGGTCCTTCCTCGAACCAGGCACCAACATTTTTAACCCTCTCTACCCTTGCCTCAAATCAACTCCTCAACTCCGCTCCGCTTTGTATCGACTTTGAAGCTGGGTAGCTATCTGGCGGCGGGTTGTGGCTAGTGATTGGGTAAGAGTTTCGGATGCAACATCTACATCCTCAATTTGTGCGCGGGCCGATTCGTTGTTCAGCTCAATTGTTGAGAGATTGTCACTAGCTATCTGGAGTCGGTTCTGTGCTGCACCCTGTTTTCCAATCTCACCAGAGATTGATTTTACAAGTGAAGATATAAAATCGAGACTGCTTCTAGCACCTGCTTGAGTCGCAATACTTAGGCTCGCCAATGAATTTGCAACTCCCGCGCCATTTAACCCCGGCACCGTTATCAAACTATTACTCGACCCATCGATTCCAGCTTGTACGGTTGTATCGGTTCCGCCGAGTAATTTTATTCCATTGAATTGGGTTGTTTCAACGATTCTTTGGCTCTCTTGGGAGAGCGCCTGAAACTCCTGATCGAGCACTGTTCGCTGGTCATCGCTTAGGGTTCCGTTGGCCGATTGGGCTGACAGCTCAGCTAGACGACTGGCAATATCGGTAAGTTGAGTAGCCGCACCACCTGCTATCTCTGAGGCCGATATTGCATCTCCTGTATTACGACGAGCCTGCCCAGATAGCGATACGATCGCGGCCAACTGCTGCGCAATGGCGTTACCGGCAGGATCATCAGCAGATGAAACTATTTTTTTACCCGATGCAAGACGCTTAAAACTCTTTTCTAGCGAGAGATTGGCCTGATCAAAAGAGCGTTGGAGAGGAAAAATATCTCTTGCCATACAACCTCAAGCGGAAAATACCTTAATTTTCGTAGGAGATTTTCTTATCTCCGAAATTGACCCAAAAAAACCCGATAAACCTTACAAGAGCGTAGAACGTCATTTAGTAATAAAACTTGATAAGTGGGTGCGAAAAAAAACTTTACCACGAAAGAAATCTCGGCTTTATGACGCTAGGTGGAACCCACTCACCTCAGTATGCAACAGGAAAGGGATCAAGGCTTCGCCAAAGATACCAAGTTGCGACGGTTCGCCACGGCCGCCACCGCTCTCCGTTGGCGTTCAGCTCCTTTGGTGTTGCTAATGTGCCAGCTAAATAATGACGCTCAATAGCACGAATTAGGCCGATATCCTGTAGGGGAAAGATATCCGGTCTTTGAAGATGAAAAATTAGGAACATCTCAGCGGTCCATCGACCGATTCCACGAACATCGCAAAGATGAGCGATTAAAGTCTCATCGTCTAACTCCGAAAATAGTTCCGGATTTAAGGCACCCGAAGCGAAGTGATCTGCAAGGTCTAAAATATACCCTATTTTCTGGTGAGAAAGACCGCATCCACGGAGCTCCTCGGGGGTTGCACCTCTAATAGTTTCCACCGAGACAATATTTAGATGCCCCTCAAGCCGATCCCAAACGGCCTGAGCCGCTTTCACCGAGATTTGTTGACCAACGATTGCACGTAGTAATGTCTCAAATGCCATCCCACGAGAACGAAATTTAGCATCAGGATACGCCTCTATCAGCGAGCGCAGAATCGGATCGGATTGACTTAGCGCACTGCAAGCTTGGCTCCAGTAAGATGGAACATTGAAGCCCTGAGCAGGTTTTTCTTGAGTCATATTGGCGCCAATTTATATTTCTTCTCTCTTAAACTTCCTAATCGAAATTACTCTTCTGAGTTTTCATGAAAAAATTCTCGATTAGAGGCTAAATTCTCAAAGAGACACTCCCCAAAAGCATTCCACGCCAACATAACGCAAGGAATACGGGCTGGATACCGTTTCAAATCAAGCAAAATTATCGCATCACCAAGCTCAGAAAACCGGGTCTTTTGAACCTCATCAATCGATCCAGCTTGCATCATCTCCTGAAAAAGAGAGTAGTTACGTTCGCAATCTGAGCGCGACAAACCTGACATCGCCTCACACAGGAGCGAAGTAGACGCCCTATTCACGGCGCAGCCTGAGGCAACTCCCCTGAGAGAACACCCGTGTTCATCAAATGAAACTGATAGCTCAACCTTGTCTCCACAAACCGGTCTGTTTCGTGTAATTGAAAAACCGCCGCGAATTGATATGTCCCGCCCACGAGGATGAACAACGTGATCAGCAAAGATATCATCATTGGTTTGCGCATTCTCTTTGCCGAGAACTCCTGTGCGCGTAAAACGGTCCGAATCGCCCTTCCCCTCACTCATGGCACATTTACAAAGATATAACCGCCCTCAATCGTCACCTCGTAGTGGCACACTCCAACCACCGCTGGGCCACAAATCGCAGCTCCGGAATGGCAATCAAATCGGGCCCGATGTGCGGGGCATTCAAGCTCATCATCAACAAGACGGCCACCAGATAGTCGCACCTGGGCGTGGGTACACCGATCGTGAAGCGCAGTGATTGTACCATCAGTAAGGCGGCACAGCACGATACGAGTTAATCCAGCTCGCACCCCCATAACCGTTCCCTCACTTAGCTCAGATATAGAAGCAACACGCCATTTCATGGAAGTAATGAAAAAAAAATGAACCTTTAAATTGTACGCAAAAAAAGCACCGTTTGTCTCACCTGCAAAAGCGAGCGAAAAACTACCTAAGCTCGAACACACCCGGTTCGAATAATCGATAAATCATGATACTATCCAAGGGCGCGATGATGAGGCGGTTTATTTACCCCATCCGTTTTGCCCTATTTTAAAATCCGCAACCAAAGACGAATTGTTACCTCCATGACAGAACATCTTACCTCCCCGCCTCTAACGACACCTTTTCCATCTTCAATTGAAACAGGTTCATCTATTCGGTCGCGCCGCACCGTCAAGCTAGCGATTATCGGACTTGTTGTCGCAATATTTGTTATTTTGTCTGTTACCAAGGTCTTTCAGATACTAGGCCATATCGAAGAGGGTAAGAAAAAGGGGCCGCCCCCTACAACTGTTTCGACATTCATCGCAAATGCGGCGACCTGGCAGCCAACTCTTTCGCTCGTTGCATCGCTATCAGCTGCTGAAGGGGCGATGCTTAGCGCAGAGACAGCGGGCGTTGTATCTGCGATTCATGTTGAAGACGGGGCGCTAGTCGAATCCGGAACACTCCTTCTCGAACTCGATACCACGGTCGAACGCGCTAAACTTGCAGCGGCCGAGGCGCGTACCTGGGAGGCAAAAAAGACGCTCGATCGAGCTGCGTTTCTCGCACCAAGACAGGCAAGCTCCCGATCTGAACTCGATCAAGCTGAGGCAATCTTCCGCGCCCGCAACGCAGAGGCCGCCGCTATTAAGGCGAATCTCGCCCGCAAGCAGATTAGGGCTCCATTCAGAGGAAAACTCGGCATTCGACAAATAAATATCGGAGCCTACGTTTCGCCGGGTACTCCGATTATCCCGCTTTATCAGCTCGATACTGTATACGGAAATTTTGCCGTGCCCCAGGATCGGATCGGTGCCGTATCGATTGGTCAAAAAGTAACGATGACGCTTGGTACGAACGAACCAATAACAGCCATTGGTACGATAACTGCGATCGATCCTCAGATAGATCCTAACTCTCGTCTCTTATCGGTGAGAGCGACATTTCCAAACAGCGACCATCGCCTGCGGCCCGGAATGTTTGGAGCGATAACCGTTCCACTTGGTCAAGAAGGCAAAGTATTTCCGGTGCCTGAAACCGCAATAGCTTTTGCGCCGTATGGTAATTCTGTCTTTGTGATTAAGGGAGAACCTCAGGGCACTCCTCTATCAGCAGAGCTTGAGCAACGTTTTATCACCCTTGGGGAGCGTCGAGGAGACCTAATTGCGGTTATCGCAGGACTTGCTGAGGGAGAGCGAGTGGTAAGTGCAGGAACTTTTCGTCTTCGCTCTGGGATGACCGTGTATATTGATGATTCACTAAAAGCTAGCAGCTCTCTTAATCCAAATCCTCCGCGCAGTTAGGGCAAGAGTTATTTGTTAAAAATCTTGGTCATTATTTTGCAGCCCCTCACAGGCAAAAGGGGCTGCAAAACAAAAATATACCCCGAAAGTGATCTGAATTACCGCCATTGTATTTTCCTCCGTACATTCGCTATCAAGATTATTGATAGCTCTGCACACGCAGCCATTAGACCCATGTCATCTGAAGAAATATCACCATCACTCAAAAAACTTATTTCGAGCTACGCCGGTATCGCGTTTTATAGGAATCTCACGCAGTACCGCTCACTCATAATCGCGCTCACTATTATTGGATTTTTGAGTTCTGCGCTTCGATTTGGAACGGTCATAATTTTGAGCGATCTTATCACCAAACTTCCTACCTTAAATTCATCCACCGTTCTTCGAAGCTATCTTCCATTGTGGGGGCTGTGTCTGCTCACTGCTCAAGGTCTTGACTATTTCACCCGACGATTCGGCGAACCGCTTCCTCAGAAAATCACAAATATCACCCAACAGAGAATATCGAGCGCCGCACTCTCCGCTCCACTTGCTAGGCTACGCGCCCTTTCTCGCGAGCGGCTCCTCGCCGCGATCGGCACCTACTGCGGGCATGTAGAGCGGTGGGGTAACGAGTGGTGTTGGACGATAATCCGGCGCATATTTTCAACTAGTGCGATGGTGGTAATTCTTTTTCTGCAAAGTCCGCTCATACTTTGCTTTAATCTTATCTTCGTGACTTTATATCTTCTCTTCGCGTTTCGTATTTCAGCTAAGATTGCACCTCTTGCTGCGGAACAGCGTGCGCAAAATCTATCTTCGCTCGAGCAGCAGACCTCTTTTGTTCTTGGCCTTCCATTTTTGAAACGTTTTCATGGCGAGAAATATTTTGATACCGCGATGAATCGGGCTTTTGCAGGGTCGTGGCGTGCACTCGATGCACTGAAGAGATTTCACGCGTGGCGTTGGTTTTTACAGCTCGCTCTTTTTGATGCACTTACACTTGCAACAATTGGGTACGGTGCGTATCAGGTTTCCCTCGGAAAACTCTCACTAGGTTTTCTGATTCTCCTAAAGTGGTCATTCGATGAGCTCTGGATAACGCTTGTCTACGTCATAGAGTTGTACGTTCGAATAATCCATGAGCGTCAAGATGCCGCCCTTTTGCAGGCTCAATTTATTGCTCTAAACCCTGACTTGAGCGAACCCCTCTCTTCACCAGGTCCTATCTCACTCAAGTGGGATCGATGTGAGCTAATAGATGTTTCCATCCCCTATTCAGAGGATCGGCAGATAGCTATTCCCTCATTTACTATTAAACATGGGGAAATTGTCGGCATTATGGGTGAGAGCGGTATCGGAAAAACAACACTTATCGAGGTTCTCGGTCGATTCTCCTCTTTTATTGGAACCTATTCGATTGATGGCGTTGCATTTCCAATCTCACATCCATGCCCATTTGTCGCTATGATGATCACACCTCACGATCCATTCTTTAAAACAACTCTCTGCGAAAATCTCACCCTCGGTCGCCCAATATCAGATCACCACCTTCGGGCTCTCCTCAAAGATATATGCGCCGATTTTGCGCTGGATTCACTCGATACGATCGTCGGCGAGGGAACCATCTCCTTTTCAACAGGCGAGGAGCAACGACTCCGCCTTGCTCGAGCTCTGCTCACTACCGCCGATCTCCTCCTCCTAGACGAACCCCTCACCGGAGTTGATGATGAAACTCGCGCCAAGATCGTATCCCAACTACCGCGATTACTTGCAGGCCGAACGGTTGTGATAGTAAGTCATCGGGAGGATGAGGTTTGCATTGCTAATCGGGTAGTGCGGATTGGGGAGTAGGGTTTTTAGGCGGAGAGGTAAAAAAATAAGGTGTGGCGTGCCGGTAATCAAATCAACAAGAGCTTAGGTAGTGATCGCTTTTCTTAAGAAAACTCCCGACACGAAAACGTTCAAATGAGTCGCTTCGGGCATATAGTCTCGGCTGCTCGCTGAGTTATATCGCGCTTTTATTTAGTTTCAGTGTTCGCGAAATAAGCAGATTTGGGTTCGCATGATTTTAATCGAATAAGGAGCATTGATTTTTTGATATATGTTCAGAATATTAGACAAAAGGAGCGGATTTGTGCGATGCTTAACCTTGTTTTAGCTTCGATTGCTTGCAGGCAGATTTCACGAAGTAACTAAATGTTTCGATTCAGGTGCGAAGGATGTTTTTTAATAGTCCCGGAACAAGCTCAGAGCAACTTAGAGCCCTCGCGGAGACGGTAGTTGGGAAACCACGGAATTCTGATGCTATAGAAAATTTTGCTTTGCGTGGAACGACACAGCAACAGACGAATCCAATCCGAGACTCCCATCGCTTCCGAA
>JBIJBT010000102.1:0-8477 GCA_044345055.1 Bdellovibrionota bacterium | reverse complement strand
GCGGCTTTGTGCCGACACTCAATGGCATGGGGTACATGACGGTAACGTGCGATCGATTCATGAGGGAGTTTGTCTCCTTTGCCGGATCGTGTACTCATCCTGTGCTCGATATTGGTGCTGCTTATGGCGTGGCGACGATTGCGGCGTTGGAGTCTGGGGCAACCGTTATTGCGAACGATCTTGATGAACGCCATTTGATTCTGATGCGGAATTCTCTAGCACCGCGGCTCTCTTCACGATTGGTAACTATCCCGGGACACTTCCCCCGCGATCTACGATTTTATGCCAATAGCCTCGGGGCGATACTAATTGCCCGCGTGCTGCATTTTTTCGATGGTGATCTTCTGACTGCGAGTGTGCAAAGGGCCTATGACTGGCTTGTTCCAGGCGGCCGCATCTTTGTCACGGCTGAGACACCTTATTTGAAAAACTTGCAAATCTTTACCCGGGTCTATGAGGAGAGGAAAAAAGCTGGTAGTCAGTGGCCAGGATTTCTGGACGATGTGCAATCGATGGTTCCGAGGAGGGGAGCGCACTTGCCAAAGACTATGCACTTTCTCGATCCAGATGTGCTAAGCCGAGTTTTCACAGAGTCAGGTTTTCGTATTGATGAGGCGACAATGTTTGCCCGTCCTGAGTTCCCCGAAGACATACAGCTAGACGGAAGAGAAAGCGTTGGTCTTATCGCTACCAAACTTTGAGGACCGGTTCCAAAGCCAAAAATCGCAGTGTAAATGAGAAATCACATGAGAGTTTTTCAAAAGGTCGAAGATCTAAGAGAGCTTGAAGGCCAAGATATCGGGCGCAGTGAGTGGTGCCACATTTCGCAAGAGATGATCAATTCATTTGCTGAATTAACAAATGACCGCCACTGGATACATGTTGATCCAGTAAAGGCCGAGCAGAATTCTCCATTCGGCTGCACGATTGCTCATGGCTATTTGCTGCTGTCCCTGACGCCTAGCTTAATGAGAGAAATATTTCGGATCGAAAATGTTACATTCTCGATTAATTGCGGCCTAGATGCTGTTAAGTTTGCAAGTCCCGTGAAAGTTGGTGAACGGATCGCTCTTAAGCTGAGACTGGTCAAGGTAAGACGAATAAGAGATGCATGGCACATACTGTGGCATCTCAGCGTGATAAATGAATCGGAAAAACTAGTTTGCTCTGCCGATTACAAAGCTATTTGGAGTACTATTAACTCTCCCGAAGAGTGAACATGATATGTTCATGGATTTGATCAATTGATGTAAAAAAACAGGATCCTCAAAGACCATTTCGACAAGCAGGGAGACTAGCGATGATTTTCCGAACAATTGCTGCCACCCATATCTTATCAGATATATCAGAGAATCCCGAACTGCTGGATTAGCTGCATGGCGCTTATGAAGCAGTAAAACCGTAGCTCCCCATGATGTATTATTTTGATCACCACCGAACGTTTGACAGCCGCGGATTATTTCGTCGCCAAGAAAAAATGGGAATGCGCGAAGAGCACGAAATGAACGATCCTCTTCGATCAATCGTCGTGAAATATCGTCAACACTCATTTCCGCAGTAGCACTATGAGGGTTTATTTTACCGAACTCGCGCAAAGACTCATAGAAGAACCAAACCGACGAGGTTATGTCACGGAAGAATCCGAACTCAAGGTTCTGCTTCGTGGAAATATTGGTAATAGCAGAAGAGGGTGCGACAAGCCGATGACTGACTTTTGGCATCATAAGAATTGGAATGAACTCACCGCTCTGTTCGCTGGTATATAGCTTGGCCAAGCTTGCTGTTGTAACCACACATGCATCAGCCGTCAATCGATGGGCCAAAATATCATTCGCTATATCAATAGTGTGACTATACTGATAGTCGAGGTTGAGATTGAATGAGCGAACACATCTGAGGTAATTGAGGATACTAATCGATCCGATAAGCATAGGAGAAAGCGCGAATCTCAATCCCAATCCGTCAATTACCCCGTGACAATGAGAATGCGGCTGATCCCCAAAGTGCTGCGAATTAAGTTCACCTGAGCATAATAGCTGGCCTATTTCGGTCTGATTCCGAGCTCCTACGGTATGTTGAAATCGAACGTGTCCGATGGCAGTCCGGATCTCATCAATACTCAACATAGAATTGAGCGCCTCTGGTCTCAGTAAAACATCGAGCGCTTCTTTTTTGAATCCAAGCTTAAGCGAGTTTACGGTCTCCGAGCTGTTCGGAGAATCCTTTGACGATGTCTCTATTGTGAGCTGCGTATTCCGATCGACCGAGGCGATTATAATCGACTCTCGATTCTTCAACTCTTCATTATTAATGGATGGATTTGTAACTTCTGATTCACGGTGTGTCGTTGCAACAGAAACATCATTTTCGCAATTCTTAGTGGGATCCAATCTTTTAATGATCTCGAGTACCTCTGCATCCGTAAGTTGCTTGGAATCAGAGGAAAGCACCTCGATAGTAAGCCGCTTACGTGCCTCAGGTCGTAGCGTAACCTCGACCTCCTGATGTCGTCGACGCCGCGCGTTTAGGCGAAGAATAAAACGCTTCAAAAGAGAAGATCCCTCTTTGTCGGACCCAAATATGTCCCGTGTCCAAGAAGTATTTCGATCCAAGGCATGATCGAGAGTGGAGGCGAAACTTCCGGTACCTCCTCGAATCGACGGTATTGGCTCTGGAGGAGAGCTTCTTCGAGCTAGGTATTCCAAAAGGAGTAATGAGGTAAGCGCGCGCAGCCCGTTATTCCATAGGAAACTTGTCTCATAACCTAAAGGTAGATTTCGACCCCTCACGCTCCTGATGATATTCCGATCCGCAATATCGCCGACGACCTCGACAAACTCGAGCTGCGAGTTCTTGAAAACAAGCTTCAGTAACATTGGGCCTCAACACAAAAAAATGGGTGAGCTGGGGATTATCGACAAAACATCTCCGATTTTGAGCAAGATTTGAACCCAGAGAAGGACGCAAATACAAGAATAAAAAAGGAGTGTACGAGCGAAAAAACTCTACGATCAGCAAGCATTACAGTCAAACAGACTGGACCTATATTTTGAAAGAATCACTGATGAGAGTAATTCACATCTCCATGCCTAATTACATACAAAAACCAAAAGACCCTCGAGAGGAAATAGCCGCTCTAACTAGTACAATCAACAGACCAAATATGCCTATTCAAATGTTTCTGTCGAGTATGAGTATGGCAATGTTCGGATTAGAGTTCGGAGCCATTCGTTAAATGATGTGCATAAAAACCCCATAAAATATGATGTTCTGACCCTATTTGCCCCAATCCGAAGTGAGATCCGAAATCTTGTCCGAAGCCAATTCGTTGACCAGATATGCGAATCTATAGTCCAGTTACTAGCATAGCTGCGATTGAAAGGTTCTTCTCATCCGGGCCGTAAGTAGACCCAGTGAGATATCGCAAAGCCAAGATACATAAGTTTGTCGTTTCAATCGCTTTATATTCAGGGCGGAGAGTCATGGTTGGTTTATTGGAGAGCAGGGGACAACGCAAGCTTCATTTAGCTGTAGGTGAGAGGATATTGAATGCAATTCAGGATCCACACGTTATTGAAATTCTTCTCAATGAAGATGGACGTTTATGGGTTGAATTTCTTAATGGAGGAATGGGAGTAGTTGGTGATATGTCTGCCACCGATGGAATGTCACTTCTCTCCACAGTAGCAGCCTCACTGAATACAGTTGTCACCCCACTGTCGCCCGTCGTTGAGGGCGAGCTTGATATGGGTGAACTTAGATTTGAGGGATTGATTCCTCCCGTTGTCAGAGCACCTGTTTTTTCAATACGAAAACATGCAGTAAAACCTCTACTTCTCTCTGATTATGCAGCAGATGAAACGCTCCTCAGTTACCAATGTAAAGCGATTGAATTTGCTGTAGAGCGCCGCTCAAACATCCTTGTATCGGGTGGCACCAGCTCCGGGAAAACCACTTTTGCCCGATGCTTGCTGTACGAGATTGCTGAGAGAACACCTGAGCACCGCATCATCACCATCGAAGACACCCCCGAACTCAATACCCCTTCCGAGAACTCAGTCTCGCTCAAAGTAAGCCCAGGAGCCACAGCGCAGGAGCTGTTGCGGGCGACGATGCGGCTTCGTCCGGATCGGATTGTGGTGGGGGAGGTGCGGGGAGGGGAGGCGTTGACCCTTCTTAAGGCGTGGAATACGGGGCATCCGGGTGGGGTGAGTACGATTCACGCCAACTCGGCGCGGGGCGCTCTTACCCGTCTTGAACAACTTGTAGCGGAGGTATCCGCATCACCGATTCCCCACGTTATTGCTGATGCTGTTGATCTGATTGTTCACCTTGAGCGCTCGCCCCTTGATGGAGTGCGGCGAGTTGTTGAGGTGGTATCGGTCGAGGGGTACAGCGATGGGGAGTATCTAATTAACCCAATTAAGGAGTAACCGCAGATGAAGCACGCGCAAAAAACAGCCCTCGCGATATCCCTCCTTCTCTCAAAACCAGCCCTTGCCGCTGGTGGCGGTAGTGGTCTCCCTTGGGAAGCGCCGCTTACTTCGATTGCTAATTCGATGACGGGACCAGTGGCGTTTTCTCTTTCGCTGATCGGAATCGTTGTAGCGGGAGGGATGTTGGTATTTGGTGGTGAGATAAATGAGTTTGCGCGGCGTGCTGCGTATCTTGCGCTTGCGATAGGGGTTTTGATTGCGGCGACGAATCTTCTCAATACGCTCTTTGCCGCTGGAGCGGTTGTGTAATGAGTGACGGTCTAAACCGCACCCCGCTGATGCAGTCTCTTACGCGCCCTCATTTGGTTTTAGGGGGCGAGCGGGAGTTGGTGCTTTGTTCTGGGATAGTGGTCTTTGCAATGGTTGTAACAACGATGAGTCTGATTGTTTCGGTCATCGCGGTAGCCCTGTGGTGCGGAGTGTTGTGGGCGCTTCGTCGTATGGCCAAATCAGACCCGCAGCTTTCGCGGGTATATGTGCGCGCCGTTCGCTACCGCCCGCACTACGCATCACGGTCTACCCCCTTCCGAAGGAGCTAAAAAGTGATATCTCTTGGAACGCTTCGGTCGCAAGAGCCTTCGTTTGTTGATCTACTCAACTATGCAGCGATTGTGCGCGATGGTGTTGTGCTGTGTAAGGACGGCAGCCTCGTTGGAGGATTTATGTATCGGGGTCCCGATGTGGCAAGCGCGGTAGCAGAGGAGAGAAATGCCCTTTCTTGCCGTATTAACGCAATCTTAAGCCGTTTAGGAACTGGATATACGCTCCACGTTGATGCGTTTCGGCAACGGAGCCGAGAGTATCCAGCAGCAAGTGATTCCTATTTTCCTGATCGGGTGAGCCAAAGAATTGATGAGGAACGGCGAGTAGCGTTTGAGAAAGAAGGTACTCACTTTGAGTCAACGTATGCTCTTTTTATTACCTTTCATCCGCCGCGAAATGACGAGCGCCGATTTGCTCGTGCGCTCTTTAAGGGTGGCTCTCTGGAAAAGGCTTCAGATAACGAAATAATCGAGCGATTCAACGATACGTTGCGTGAGATAGAAAGAGAACTCTCAGGAGTGCTCTCAGTGTCTCGGCTTAAAATTGAGACAAGAAGTAATGATTGTCCTCCTCTTGTGGTGGATAATCTTGTTTCTCTTATTAATAGCTGCATTACTGGAAAAAATCACCCAGTGCTACTTCCTCCCTGTGGCATGTATCTGGATTCACTTCTTGCAGGAGATGATTTTTGCGCAGGAGTGATGCCTCGGTTGGGGAATAATTACATTGGAGTTGTCTCAATAGCGGGGCTTCCCCCCTGGTCATCGCCTCAAATGCTCTCGGTGCTTGATTCAATTCCGGGCGAGTACCGATGGAACACCAGATTTATATTTCTTGATCCACAAGATGCGATAGGGGAGATGAAAAAGTACCGCCGCAAGTGGCAGCAGCGGGTACGTGGGTTCTCTGATCAAGTTTTTCAAACCAGCCGAGGTGTGCTCGATAGAGATGCGCTCTCTATGGTGGAGGAATCAGAGCATGCTATGGCGCTTGCCGTATCTCGGGCGGTTACGTACGGGTTTTATACGAGCACCATTATTATGCGGCATCACGATAGCCGTATCCTGCGCGATTCCCTTGATGGGGTGGTTGCCGTAATTAATGGTGCGGGGTTTCAGGGAAGGTGCGAGACGCTAAACGCCGTAGAGGCGTTCTTTGGAAGCTTACCCGGGCACTCGGTTGAGAATGTGCGCCGCCCCTTAATTAGCTCTCAGAATCTTGCCGACCTTCTTCCTCTTACCTCTCTTTGGGCGGGGCGACAGGAGTGCCCGTGTCCTTTTTTTCCTCCCGGGTCACCGCCATTAATGGTGACAAAGTCCGAAGGCTCAACTCCGTTTCGTCTCAATCTACACGTAGGCGACGTAGGCCACACCCTTATCTTTGGTCCCACCGGCTCGGGGAAAAGCACTCTTCTTTCGATGGTGGTCGCGCAGTTCTTTCGATACGAAAACGCTCAAGTGTTCTGCTTTGAAAAGGGAGGCAGCATGCTGCCGCTGGTTCGGGCACTTATGGGAAACCATTTTGATCTGTGCCGTGAGCAACGAGTAGAGATGTGTCCTCTTAGCTTTGCTGCTGACACTGATGGCTCGTTCCTAAAAGCGCTCCAGTGGCTTGAAACAATTATCACTCTTCAGAACGTTACTCTTAATCCGACTCAGCGAACACGGCTGACTGAGGCGCTTCAGCGGTTGGTGCGCTCTCGCTCTTATTCGCTCCACGATCTGAGGATGGAGCTTCAGGACGTTGAGCTCCGAGAGGCGCTTTCCTTTTACGTAGGAGATGGTCCCGCAGCTTCTCTTCTTGATGGGGAAAAAAACACGATTGGGTTTCAAGTGTTCGAGCTTGAGTCGTTAATGGCGTTAGGGGAGGGGGTGGTGCTGCCCGTTCTGCTGTACCTCTTTGATGCAATTGAGCGACAGCTTACCGGGGCGCCCTCTTTGATAGTAGTTGATGAAGCGTGGCTTGTACTTGGGCACGCAGCGTTTCGAGATAAGCTCCGTGAGTGGTTTAAGGTACTCCGAAAAGCAAACTGCGCTGTAGTGCTTGCCACTCAGTCGTTAAGCGATGCCTCTAGAAGCGGCATTTTTGACGTACTTCTTGAGTCGTGTCCGACCAAGATTTTACTTCCTAATCCAGTAGCTAAAACTCCCGTTGCTTCTGACTTTTACCGCTCAATAGGACTAAACGAGAGAGAGCTCTCCATTATTTCAGAAGAGGCTCAACCAAAACGGCACTACTACGTGATTTCCCCAGAGGGAAAACGGCTCTTTGAGCTAGACCTTGGACCGCTAGCCCTTTCACTTTGCGGGGCTTCTGGAAAAAACGAGCTTAATCGGATTCAGGAGCTGTTTAAAGAAAGGGGAAATCAGTGGATCGAAAACTGGCTATCAGAGAGGGGAGTTGCAGCGTGAAAAAAGCACCTTCATTTACTCGAGCTCTTGCTGTCTCCCTCTTGATGCTTGTGCCTACCTCCCCATCGTACGCGGGTACGGTGATGGGTAACGGTGGGGCGCTTGAGATTACCCAACAGATGAACTTAGCCGAGCTCCTTAAAATCGCCTACGACACGATGAAATCAGTCTCAGTCGTAAAAGCGCAGCTTGAAAACATGGAGCAACAGGGAGAGCAGTTAATCGGCGAGCACTGGGGGAGCACTTTCACGTCGCTTACCAAACTCTCTCAAGCAGTCCGTCAAGGGGAGTCTCTTGCGTATTCGCTAAGCAGTATTGATGAGGTGTATAGGCGAAAGTTTCCCTCGTTTGAGAGCTACCTTTCTCAACAACCAAGCTGGGACGGGTCGTTTTACACGGATAAATACAACGAGTGGTCACAGACTAATCGAGACACGATTGCATCGGCGATGGCTGCCGTTGGGATGCAATCAGAGGAGTTTGTCAGCGAAGAGGTAACGATGCAGCTCCTTCAGGACATGAGTAGCTCATCAGTCGGAAGAATGCAGGCAATTCAAGCTGGTAACCAGATAGCAGCGCAACAGGTTCGCCAGCTCCAGAAATTGCGGCAACTAATGATGCTTCACCTACAAACCCAATCCAACTATCAGGCGTGGCAATCAGACAAAGAGTCGATGCAGGAAGCAGGAAGAGAAAAGTTTTTTTCCAAACCATCACAGGCAATCGTTGGCGATGAGCCAGAGGTTCCGTGGCGGTAAAAGTAATAAAGCAAAAAGAAAAAGAGAGAAGAAAAAAAAGAACAAAGGAGAAAGGGAAACAACATGATTGCAGCATTTCTCGATAAAACCGTCTCAATGAAGCTTGTAATTTTAATAGCGGCAAGCTGTGTCGTTTTAAGCGCAGCTATTTCTGTATCAGTCACCCTTGTTACCTATAAACCAGAGCCGGTACCGCCGATAAGAAGCTCCTTTTGGTCACAGCCGTCTAAGACGATTGTTGGCGATGAGCCAGAGGTGAAGTGGAGATA
>JBIJBT010000033.1:0-26983 GCA_044345055.1 Bdellovibrionota bacterium | reverse complement strand
GCTGGAGAAGAAAGGCGATAAACTTAGTTGAGGCGGTTTCGAGTGCTACCTTTAAACGTTCATCGACGAGACCATAATTGAAGAGTGCCGCTCGTGAAGCGCTGTCGATCAGCACTGAATTTTCGCTTGGAACCAGAGCTTCTATGGATGTTGCTAGAGCTTGGTGAAGGATAGGAGTTCTTCGATCGAACGGGATGCTGACGAGCAATCCAACAGACTCATCAAACTTACCAAGTAGCTCCAACTCACGAGCCAATTTTAAAAGAAACGACTGCGTTAAACCGGCGTCTTCCGGTAAGAGCACCCCCTGTGCCTGTTCAATTAAAAGTGGAACGACTGCTAAAGATGTCAAATTGTTGCTTCGGACTCCATTCCAGATAAAGGAAATTTCCTCCCTTAGCAATTCAAGATCGAGTCTACCGTCATCGGTAAAACCATAAACTTTCGCGTAAAAATCGCTTAATTGGCTCCTATCATCGGCCTTGGCCGGCTCTCGCAGCATCTCAGCCAACTCTTCAGATACAAATCGCCGCCTCATCGCACCGAGAACTCTCTCCATCAGATCCCTCGCCGAAATCCGAAGAAATTGAGCATCGTCAGAAAGAAGCTTGATAAGCAACGGAGCCAGCGCCGCGGGCTGAAGAATGAGGGCGTCCCTCTCCTGAAGGAATTGATGAACTACTTCTCTACCGGGTATTCCAGTCAGTTCATGTAAAAGCGCTACAGTCTCACTCGACTTAACATCGATCTGTAGCACAAGTTTTTTTAGCGCAATTAAGCTGTTTTTTACCTCCCCTCGGCGCGCAGCTTCGAGCACGACATCTTTTAAAAGACCCCCTGAGAGGCCTGGCAGAGGCGCGGCTGTTTTCGCAAGAGGTGAGTCGAAATACGCATCAAAGACTAGCTGATCTATCTTTGCTGCCGGCACTATCTCGGTTCGCCCCATTACCTCGACCTGATAAATGCCATCTGAAACCTGCTCCAGCGAGGTGAGTCCGAACGGAACTCCATAAATTAGTCGAGCCTCCGCTTCAGCGGGAATTGGTATTCCTAAAGCAAGGAGTGCGAAGAATAAAATTCGGAGAATCGGCATGAAGAGACGAAATGAAATTAAGGAGTTCGGTTGTTTTTTAAACTCTTTCACCAAGAGATTTACATACGACCGCTGTCGGCTCTCTTCACGGAAACGATTGGTGTCTCGATACAGTGCCGTCATCTTAAACCGATAGTCACACACAATCGTCAGCATCTCTCCGCTTACTTTGCAGGGAGAAGTAATCTTAATGATGCTGCCGGACCTTCGTCGTCATCCCCCAGTATAGTAACCAGCTCATCAAGGCTGCCAGCCACTTTTTGCATATCAATCGAAAATGATAGTTCCCAAGTTCTTCCAGGATCAACCTCTTTGACTTGAACGGATATCCCACGATGACCTCGCCGAAAAACGGCCCGAGGATTTCCGATAGAGCCCTGTCCAAAATAATTTAATAAAACCGACTCCGACAGCTTTGCCTGACCGGTATTATTCAAAAAAGTAATAGTTGCGCGCGAGAGTTCAAGGGCAGGCTTGATAATTGCAAACACAGGTATAATAACTGACCGGCCTTCTTTGCTCGCCTCTCGAACGACGATGCGCT
The DNA here is from genome assembly GCA_044345055.1 of Bdellovibrionota bacterium. Classification (GTDB taxonomy): domain Bacteria; phylum Bdellovibrionota_C; class UBA2361; order UBA2361; family OMIW01; genus OMIW01. The sequence continues at coordinate 25,346 of JBIJBT010000033.1, read as the reverse complement.
CTCTTAACTCACCAACCGGCGCATCTGGCGAAATTTGCACTCCAAAGGATACGGTCTCACCCGAACGTGAGGTATTGCTGATACTTACAGATTGCTTGAGAGGACGAACCGAGAAATCTGCTGAACGAATGCCCGACACAGCCACTTCTTGAACATCGGACCCGCGCGACTGGATAATGTCAGGGAACAAGATCCGTTCCGGCTTAACGGCGAGCGCGGCCTTAACATGCCCCTGAAGTGAAAGATCTATATGTGAAATTTTGGGACTATCAAGATCAATTCGAACAGCTGTTCTCACCGGCCCAGAAAATCCCTCGCTGAGAAAAGTTACCGCCATCGGAATCTCAACTCCGGGGGGTATTGGCTCCCTCGGATACTTCACCCGAACACAGCCACAGCCCGGTATTATATTTTTTATACGAAGCGTCTGGTCACTCCGATTTGTGACTCGGAAGACGTGCGTAATCGAATCTCCCTCCCGAATCGTCCCAAAATTGTGATTCGGAGAATCGGCAGTAACAAGAAGCTCAGCCTTTGCAAATGAGAGCGAGAAAATAAAAACAAGAACAAGCGTATGTACGACACGGGTGGCCCAACGAATAACACCAGTTATGGAAACTACCTCTCGCATGCGAATACCCGCTCTCGATTATCGCTCCGCCCTCGGACTAAACCCAATCGCACCGAACAGACTCACCCCTGCTCATCAGCAAAGATATCGGTATATTCGAGGAATTTAGTTGAAAACTCTCCCGCTAAAAAGGCCGGATGAGTAAGGAGACGACGATGCATTTCAATATTGGTGTGTATTCCCTCAATTATACACTCATCAAGGGCAACCAATAGCTTTTTGATAGCTTCCTCACGCGTCCTTCCACGCGATATGATCTTGGAGATTAGCGAATCGTAATTCGGGGGAACCCGATAACCTGAATATAGCGCCGACTCAACGCGAATTCCACTTCCCCCTGGAGCGTGATAACTAGTCACGAGCCCCGGAGATGGCACCTGAGTCCGAGGATTTTCGGCATTCACCCTCACCTCAATAACGTGGCCAGTTGGTTTAATTTGTTCCTGCGTGAACGAAAGTGGAAGACCCGCCGCTAATCTGATCTGCTCCTGGACTAGGTCAATACCAGTGACCATTTCTGTTACCGGGTGTTCAACCTGGAGACGGGTATTCATCTCGATGAAATAGAAAGCCCCTGCTTCGATATCAGCGAGGAATTCTACAGTACCCACGTTCGTATAGCCGACAGATCGTCCCAACTCTACGGCTGCATTTTGAATCGCCTCTTGGAGATCTAACGGCAACCCCTTCGAGGGGCTCTCTTCAATTAATTTCTGATAACGCCGCTGAATTGAACAATCCCGAATTCCGAGATGAACTACATTATCCTGAGAATCTCCCGCGATTTGAACTTCGATATGACGAACTTTCGGGAGATACTTTTCAACGAGAAGCGATGGATCACCAAACGCGGCCTCCACCTCACGAGCCGCCATCGCGAAGAGCTGCTCAAACTGGGCAGGATCGGTGACGATCTTCATCCCCCGACCGCCTCCTCCAGCACACGATTTCAGCAAAACCGGAAACCCCGCCTCTTTAGCTAACTCAAGCCCTTCCGCAGAATCTGTCAGTCCTTTGCTTACACCCGGGATGGTAGGAACCCCCGCTTTCTCGGCAGCTCTTCGAGCCTTCGCCTTATCCCCCATGATTCGCATATTTCGAATCGATGGCCCGATAAAGGTAACTCCGCAACTCTCACAAATCTCAGCAAAAGCGGGATTTTCGCTAAGAAAACCGTATCCCGGATGAATTGCATCGGCCCCCGTTGCAACCGCCGCGGCCATGATGGAGGCGATATTTAGGTAGCTATCTTTAGCTGCTGCTGGGCCTATGCAAATGCTCTCAGAAGCAAGCTTTACATGAAGCGCATCCTCATCCGCTGTTGAATGAACAGCAACCGTCTTAATTCCCAACTCGTGACAGGCACGAATTACACGAACCGCAATTTCACCACGATTCGCAATTAGCACCTTTTTGAAGGTAATTTCACCCATGGCTTCTAATCCCAGACCGATTTTTTTGATTTGAGCGTAGGTACACGAAAGTTAAGAGGTCGTTTGTCCTCTACAAAAACCGAGCCTCGTATTAAGAGAGTCCTTTTACCGCGCGCTCTTAGATTTTTCTAAGAAGCCGACCGACTAAACATCTCCCATAATCGAAGCAAAACTACCCTCCGCTATCTTCGAAAGATTAAACTGCTGAAAGTCTATCCTTCAGGAGTTATCAGCATGAGGACCTCTCCAAATTCAGCAACCTGAGCGTCTCCAATTAAAATCTTAGAAAGAACGCCGGAAATCGGAGCCTCGATCTCATTCATCAACTTCATAGCTTCGATGATGCAGAGCGTTTGGCCCTTAGTAACTCTATCGCCCTCGCGAGCAAACGGCTCAACATCAGGGGAAGGCTTGCGATAGAAAGTACCAACCATCGGTGAAATCACCTTAACCTGAGATGAATCAGGATCGGCCGCTGCTACCAAAGAAGTAGACTCTGAGTATCCTCCCGCTGCTACAGCGATAGCCGACAAGCTCTGGCCCACAACCGCTGTAGGCACCGGAGCACCTCTTGATAGCCGTATGCGAGTTCCTCCCTGCTCTAGCTCAAAATCAACAATATCTGATTGCTTGAGGACTTTTAGAATTTGCTCTATATCTTTTATGTCCATCGCTGAACCACGTCAAATAAGGGTCAGTAGTGCCACGAATCGTGACTCGGTGACTCGATTTAGTCACCGACCAGACACTACGAGTCTTTTTCAAACAAATCAATAGCTGACAAATCTTCAAAGCTAAACTCTGCTTCCGCCATCGGGCGCGATACAGAGTCGGGAGAGCTGATATAAGGCTCCCCCGAGTGAGCAAGCATGCTTAGTAATTTTGAAACAAAGATGTTTTTAGGATCCAATACGGCTAATTCCCTTAATTCTCTGATCGCAAAGGGAAATTGAAGCCTTTCATAGAAAACTCGAGCAAGAACAACCCGACCAAGGTGACACTCAGGATTAGCGCTTAAGCCGTTATAACAAAGGTCGAGGGCCCCTCCATAATCCCCGCTACGTCGATAGATATCAGCAAGCTCAGCAAAAGCAGAATCACCGGGGTCGGCAAGGACAAGGGCTTCTAATTCAAGGATTCGGTCCATTTAAGCTACGACCTATAAAACAAAGAGGGGGCCAGCCCGTGTAATTACTCCACGGATGCCAAACCCCCTCTCAATAGCTTATACTCGAGCAATTAACCCTGCGGGCAGAGCGCCTCGTTCGGGACAGTCCCGCTCGGACAGTAATTGTAGTCCTGGAATGCAAGAGTAGTCGAACCAGATGCAGAAACCTGCTTCCCTAAGGCAGTTTCCCCAAATACGGTGAACGTGACCCCCTTGAAGCCGGTTTCATCGGAGATCTCTCGACCAGATCCGATAATAAATTCCTTGAAAGGTACCGCTGCTCTAAAAACCAGAACCGATAGCGTCGTCTCCGAACTGCCACCATTAGAATTCGCACTAAGCTCTGCAGTAACGGGAAGTATTTCGCTCTTTCCTATCCCTGCTACCTCATATCGTATACCCGTCAACGCCACACGCGTGGTTGAGGAAGACTTTACAGTTAATGTTACATAGTCATCAGAGAACGGCTCAATCTGCTGACTCGAATCAGAACATGTGATACAAGAGCCTCGAACAACATCGATCTGATCGGAATTGCTCGACGTTCCTCCCCCGTTCAGCGGAGTAAATTTAATTCCCGTTATCCTGATATTCGCATTCTGCGAATTCGGATCAGTAGAACCCCCACCTAGATTTCCACCAGCTGAACCGGGGAAACCTTCGAATCCATTCGGCCGCTCTCCCGTACACTGAACTTCAACAAACTTTCTACGATTACCGCCGACGGCCATCCGACAGCCAAATTGATACGTACCCGCGTCCTGGCATCCTATAACTCCCCCAACAACGCCGTTGGCGTTTGTCATCTGGAAGGACCGAGGTGTGGTACCAGCAACAACTGGCTCTAAAATACGTACTCCACCCTCAGATTCACAAACCATTCGAAGACCTCTAATCGGTGCTCCTGTCGAATCAAACGCAGAGGCGTTAAAGGTAGTAGTTCGACCGACTGATATCGTTGGTGAGCTAAGCGTTAGTTCAACTCTACCAACCGTATTGTCATCACCTACAAAAATCTGATCATCGAATGACTCAGTGCCACCGTCTGTATTACCACCACCACAACCGATAAATCCAACACCAACAAGCGACGCCGCAAAAACCACCGATAGCCTAAGAGTCTTCATATCGTGACCTTTAAATATTTTCCGAACGGTCGTTCAACAAAAATCTGCGGCTCGACTTCAGATCGAACAAGCCGCAACCGCATCGACCCTAGAATACATTGTCTTCTGTTACTACAACGCTCAGCGGAAGCTCATTAGTCTCTATCCGATTTCCCGCACTGGTAATTCCAGAAACGGTGACCGAAGCAATCATCTCAAAGGGCGGCTCAGGCAATTCGCTTCGGTGAGAAGATATCCACTCTCCGACAGCTGCGGGTACAACTGCAAAACCCGCCGTAGCACGTGGGGCACTCGAACTGCTACCAGTTCCACCGGCTCCTCCTGTTCCGCCTGAAGGCAATGTCCCGCCAGGCTTGGTTCCCGGTTGAGATCCATTTCCGTTTGGAAGCGATGTTGCTCCGTTGGCTGCGCCAAGTACAACACCTGCTGCTGTAACCGTTGAAGGGGGCTGGGATGAGGCTCCGGCGACAAAGTAGCGAATTAACGCTCTATCAACCCTAACCGATTGAGTTACAAGATTATTTTGTACGTTGAAGCAAGAGAAAACTCCGGCAGCTCCCGATTGCTCGGCAGCACCTCCTCCACTTATCGGCATCGCAACGGCAGTCACAAATGTGGTCGAGGAGCATGCATTGTTCTGAATAGCATTGAATCCGTTGAGGGTAAACGACATACCCGCGTCGTTATTTGCTCCTCCCCCTCCACATCCATTTATTCCAAGCACCAGCATCAGCGCAGATAATGTTCTTAGTTTAGATCCCATCTCGTAAGTTCTCCTGGATATAATGTAAGCTCCGATCGCTCCCTATCCAATCTTGGCTCTCTAAAGCGATGCCTTCATTGAGTCGTCGTCAAAACTACCCTCAACTATCCGCGGTGTGATGAAAAATAGAATTTCTTCTTCAAAATCATCTATACCCGTTGATCTAAAGAAGGTACCGAGAACCGGTATGTCCTTAAACCAAGGCAATCCGTTATTGCTGCCAGTCTCACTAATCTTATACACACCCCCCATCGCGAAGGTCTGACCACTCGACACCAGAACGGATGAGTTTGTGGCCCGCTCAATTTCAGACGGAATAGTATCAACTATTGGCGGACCTAGAGTACTTGATTTTGCTTTTATATCGAGGAACACGTAGTAGTCGGGAGAAGCTTGCGGCGTAACCTCAAGAATAATCCCCGTCTCCACCTTTTCCGTAGCAACCTGGGCCCCGCCGGTCAAACTTCCTGTCTGACCCGTCGAAACTACGTTCCCACCTTGTGGGATACGAATTCGAATAGCCACAGTGCTCTTGATGGTCGCCGGCTTGTTATTCAGCGTTGCCACCGCCGGCTTGCTCACCACTTTGACTCGGCCCTCTTGCTCCTCAGCAGTCAATACCTCAGTCAAAGTTCGCGAACCATCCGCGCTTCCGAACAAAAACGATATTGGATTAGCTCCGGACGCTGCATTGCTAACGACTCCTCCAATATCAATCGAATTTGGAAATACATACCCTGTTCCGTTTCCAATTTCAGGGGCCTGCACATATCGGAAGCCAGTTTGACTACCCAGATTTCTTAAAAAGTTCCGACGTGCTTCAACAATCTGAGTCTCGAGCAGCACCTGTGGAGTTCTCAGATCGAGCTTCTTTATCATCTGCGCGGAATTGCGAAGACCTCGCTGAATGTCGCGAATGATGACCTGGTTGCTACGTTCGTCAAATACAACTTGGCCTCGCTCGCTAACAACTTTGTCGAGTAAAGGCTTTAGCTCAGCTGCTTTCGCATAAGAGACTCTGAAGTATTTAACGCTGAGCGGTTCAAGCTCTTCAGCTGCCTGTTGCGCCTGACGAAGTCCTTCTCGCTCTAGTCTCAACTTTTCAAACGGAGCGATTCTAACGACTGAGCCTTCCTGAACTTTGTCCAAGCCGTTTGTCTTGAGGATAACATCAAGAGCTTGGTCCCACGGGACATCATTTAAACGAAGCGTTACCTTCCCCGAAACCTCCTCAGAGGCGATTATGTTGAGGTTTGAGACCTCAGCAATAATGCGGAGCGCGTTATCTATATCAGTATCTTGAAGATCTAGAGATATGAGCCTTCCGGAGTATTGCGGCCCTTCATCGAGGAATTTTGCTATCGATTCGTCGATGTTGTCTCCCTCCCCTGTAGCTGCCGTCACATCAGCTGCTACCCCTTCTTCCTCTTTTGGATTGCTCTTTGCGGCTGCTTCTGTTTTTGATGCCGTTCCAGCTTCTTCTTTTGCCTGAGCTAGCGCACTTTCATCAGCAACTAACCCGATGTCTCGAACCGTTAAGTTTGATCCATCCCGTAACGCAACTAGGTTTGCTTGCGGATTTACAAAAATTCTTAACTCAACCCCTTCGTCACCAGATACCGATCGAACCGACTTGATCGAGCCAGCCCCTTCTTTCGCTATAAGGCTTGCTGCTATCTGTTCACCTACATCAGCACCAGGTAGTTTGAGAACAAATTCTGATGGAGCAGTTCTAAGAAGTTCGTAGCGGGTCGATTCGGATAGCACTGCTCGAACTTCGCTGCCGTCGGGACTTGCTTCTTTAAGATCGAGAGCAGTCAAAATCGGCTTGCCTACGATCGCCTCTGCTTCTTTCAGCGATTGGGCCATCTCAACCGGAGAGGCGACCACCGATGCGACATCCATTCCCTGAACCGAAGTATCGACCTTCTCAGGTGCAATCGCTTCAGTGGCAATCGCTACTGAAGCATCCGGAGATGTTCGCTTAACTTGATCTCCCGCTGGAGCACATCCCCCGAATATGAGCGCGGATGCGCCGACTACCGAAGTCGCCTGCAGCCCTTTGCTAACCAACCATCTTGCTGTGGCCCGCTTGGCTGACCTGGATGCTATCATGCCCAATCTCCCAGTAAGCACTAAAATGAAAAAATGTCCTAAACTTAAACCGCTGATTTAACCAAAATGGCAACAGCAGCCTAAGCATACCAACAAAAAATATCAGTTACCGACCTCTCTAAGACACTACCTTCCTTTTGGTGTCGTAAAACACTCTAACCGGATGCTCAGCTAATCCGCTCACCTAACAATCCCAGAATAATACCCAATTTCAGCTGTCAGTTGTACGCATCGTCCCTCTCCTTGTCAAGATCCGATTACACCCCACCGTTAGCCCGTTTTCCACTCCTGACGGAACTATTCGTTCCAGATTCATTACTTTCGCCCTCATTTAGTTGGCGAAACGTGGTTAGAGTGCAGCTAGTTACCGTCTCCTGGTCCACCTTTTTGGACGAACTGACTCCCATTTTTTTGTTCGAAAACCCGAATTCCCTCTGCCTAACTTCTGCGTTTTCTGCGGCCTTCATACTGAGCTCGGATACCGTTACGATTCGGTCAAATCTCGTAACTTCATCGAAAAATCTGACCACCTGGTGAAACGTACCCTGAACGACGATTTGCACCGGAACTTCGGCATAGAATTCACCCAATACCTCTTCTCGAGTCTGGAATAATCGAACTTCCAGCCCTGCATCTTTAGCTCGTTCAGATATCGCTGAAAGAAGAGCCGGAATTTCTCGTCGATCAGGCAATTCCCGACGAGCTTTTTCCATTTTCACCCGAAGCTGGTCTGATTGCGACCGCAGCTGCAGAATGTCTTCTCGAGCCCCATTTAGACGCTCTAGTTCGTCTGAAAGACTCTCTATTCTTGCAGAAGCAAATAAATTTCTCTCGTTCAGCGGACCCAACAGATTGAACCAGAGAACAAGAAGACCCGTTAGGATAAAAATCCCGAACACGGCTAAATGTCGTCCCTGTCGGGCGAACACCGCTCTTACTTTGAGCCCCATAAATCCAAAAAAAATAAATACCCCTTATTCACCTGAATCCGACGAACCAAAACGCTTTCCTACAAAAACAACTTCTGCTTCAAGGGTAAAAGCCTGCACCTTAACTCCCTCAATTATCTCCTGTCTTGACTCATCCAAATCGACCGATTGCAACCAATTAGATGCATCGAGTCGCAGCATGAATTCGGAGATAGTCTGATTATCGAGCGCTCTACCTGCTATTTTTATCCTTGTTCCCTTCTGGGTAATCTCACTAATCCATGCCCTGTCTGGAAGCGCATTGCTCAGATCATCGAGTATACGAACTGGCCCCCTTTTACCGCTCTTTAGTTGGGCAACCATGAGAAGCTGTTTTTGTAACTTTTCTTTCAAAGCCTCCAGCTCGACAGCATCGCCGAGGGTCTCGCGAAGAGATCGAACCGAATCACTCAATACGGATATTGAGCGCTCCGCAACTTCTGCCTTGTTTTTTAAAGTAATGTACAACCGGAAAGCAAAGACTACCGATATAGCGAGAATTATGGAGCCTATGACGACAGCCTTTCTTTGAGCATTTTTATCCGTAGATCTGTCGTTCAAAAAATTAATCGTTATCATCCATCCCCCTCAAGCGATACCACCCGATCACCAGGAGAGCGGAGAGCTAGCCCAATGGCGATCGTGAAAGAACTGGGCGTGGTTAAAGCGTCCTCACCATCTGCCGAAAGAGCAGTTAATGGGTCGAATAGGAGAACCGTCCTATTTGTTAAATCCTCCAAAAATCGTCTTAGGGTTGGAATATGTGCACCCTCGCCGCAGATAACTATTGAATTGATTGGCTCTGATAAATCAGCAATTTGCCAAATCAAATTTAGACGTCGGGCTATATCATCGGAAACAGATCGGAGAACCTCCGTCAGTGCAGGCTGGAATTGGCTTCCATCATTTGATTCAGCAAACAGAACGCGCCTGATCTCTGACTGGTTCATTCTCAGCGCATCCGCGAGCAGAACACACACTGATTCGACACTAGACTCAAGATCACCAGCGAACATAAGTTGACCTGATGAACGGAGCGATATGTTTGATGAGCGCAATCCAAGATGAATAATCGCCGTTGATCGGTCTAATGAACTTTGCGAGAAAGCTTCGAAGGCATTATGAGCAGCAAAAACATCGACATCTATAATCGGGACATCAAGGCCAGATGCCACCATAGTTCGTGTTAGCGCATCAAGCGCATCCTGCTTAGCCGCGACAAGAAGAAGCTCAAGATTTCCGTCAGGCAATTTCCTCAATATCTGGAAATCGATGCAAACGGCTCCTCCACTCGGCGGAACGACACTGATTGCCTCGAGCTCAACATACGATTTTAAATCATTCCAAGGAAGATTTGGGCTCTTTAGGCGCTTCAAAAAAATGGCTGAAATCGGTAAAGCACATACAACACTTCCGAGATTTACATCGTGATTAGCGAGCATTTCGCGGAGTATTTCACCCAAACGGGTCGGACTATGTCTTCCATCCAAGGGTGATACCCCTTCAGGCCACGGAAGCGAAATAGATCTTTGCACACGAGTAGCCCCGGCCTCTCGTTGAAGCTGAACGATCCGAACAGCATCGGATCCTAAATCTAATCCCGCCATTGGTTGACGCTGTTCTCGGAACTGGAACAATTTCATCTCAACCTACCTCCTCATACCGAGTAGCTCCCTGCAAAAGTCCGAGCTATAAAATGGCTCAAACCACAAACGGCTGTTGAACCGCTGTTCGTCAAACAATCTTGTCATTGTTGAGCCCTTTACTTTGATGACAGCTGTCGACCAAACTATGCTCGGTTATGCAACAACAATTGCGAAGTCTTTTTGGTCAGCCCAAACACTCCGCAAACAATGTTACGTGCCGTTATTGTCTCAACTCTCTAATTCAGCCCCCATGACCGATTGGCTATTTGCCAGCGTTGCAGTTCCACCGCTGGAGCACACCCTGACCTATCGCGCACCGAAAGAGGTGACGATTGGGTCCCTAGTTCGGGTTCCTCTCGGTCACCGCAGCCGATACGGTTGGGTGATTGCGGTATCTGAGTCTCAACCAGATTCTTTCAGCGGAACTATTAAATCGATTGAGGAAAATCTTGTTGATGAAGCTGTATTTCATCCTGAGGGACTTCGCCTCTTTCAATGGTGCGCCGATTACTACGGCACTCCATTATCTAATGTTATTGAAACAGCCATTCCCGCATTTGTGCCCCCCCGAAAAACGCGCTCGATAATTCTGAATCAAGGCTGTGAAAGTAATATCTCTGGTTCCCTTGCCAAAGAAATAATTGCCTTTCTCTCATGTAACGGAGGCGCCGGATCCATAACTGCGATAAAGGAGAAATTTCCGGGAAGATCTATTACGCAGACAATAAATAATCTCGAAAAAAAAGGGGTTATATCGATTGATTCGCACAGTGAGCCCTTCTCGCTCACAGCGCCACCTGCGCCTGAATGGGCGAAAAAGGAGGTGTCTTTAAACCCCTCACAACTTCAATCTTTAGAGGATATAACAGGGGCAATCTCGGCTGGCAGCTTTTCGCCATTTCTTCTGTTTGGAGTTACGGGAAGCGGAAAGACAGAGGTCTACATAGAGGCGATTTTACATAATCTCGCCGCTGGAAAATCATCACTTATAATTGTACCAGAAATTGCTCTTACTCCCCAATTAGTAGATCGATTTCGCGCCAGAATTCGATGTAATATCGGGACTTTACATAGTGGTCTTTCTGATCGCGAACGGTGGCAACAATGGATGATGCTCTCCTCTGGAACGACTAGAGTTGCCCTCGGAGCTCGTTCCGCCGTATTTGCACCAATAAAAGATCTTGGGCTTATTATAGTTGATGAAGAGCACGATGCCTCATTCAAGCAAAATGATGGACTGCGATATCATGCCCGCGATCTTGCGGTTGTTCGCGCTCACCTAAACTCTTGCCCAATCGTACTAGGCTCAGCAACCCCTTCACTTGAAACCGTATGGAATGTTCACCGGAAGAAGTATCAAAAACTTACACTTCCTCAACGTCACAGCGATCATGGAATTTCACCGATAACGGTGATCGATATGAATCAGCTCTCTCCCCTCGAAAAGGCATCGCCATCTATTTCTCTAACGCTTCTCTCCGCACTTCAAGACTGTATATCGCGCGGCGAACAGGCTTTTATATTGTTCAATAGGCGAGGGTTTAGCTCCTACCTTCAGTGTGAAAAATGTGGTCATGCCGTAAAGTGTCCCCACTGCTCAGTTACTCTTACCCATCATAAATCAAGACAATCTCTACTGTGCCATTTGTGTGGTTTTAAGATTCAACAACCAGATAGCTGCGCCCACTGTCTAACTATTTCTCCACCTGTATTTTCAACTCTAAAGGAATTCGGGAGCGGAACTGAGCGTATTTATGACGAGCTTGCATCGCTGCTTCCCGATGCCCGTATTGGACGAATGGATCGGGATACCGTTGATTCAGAAGCATCTCATCGCGCAACCCTTGATAGTGTTCGCTCAGGAGAGACTGATGTTTTGGTCGGAACGCAAATGATTGCAAAGGGTCACGACTTACCTATGGTTACTTTGGTAGGAGTTATCGATGGTGATGTCGGATTACACCTTCCCGATTTTCGCTCCTCCGAGAGAGTCTTTCAACTCCTCACTCAGGTCGCCGGTCGAGCTGGAAGAGGAGAAAATCCGGGCAGTGTGATTATTCAGACGCGCCAACCGAAACACTCTAGTATCACCTGCACCGCTCAGCGGAACTTTTTTGCATTCGCATCGCTCGAGCTCCAAAGCCGAAGAGATCTTCTCTATCCCCCCTTCTCCTCGCTGATTCGGATCGTCGTATCGAGCCAGGATAAAGAGGCAGCGAGTCATACCATCGGTCAGATCTCCGATCTTATGCGAAATTCATTAAAGAATGGTCAACTGGCGATAAAGACTCTAGGTCCATCACCAGCCCCCTTTGAGAGAGTTAGGGGAAAGTGGCGTTTCCACTGTCTATTTAAGGCGAAAAATAGGGCTGATTTAAATAAAGCTCTTGTAATGCTGAGAGCTATTCAGATTAAACCAAGAGGGGTGAAATTAACCTGGGATGTCGATCCGGCTGATATGCTGTAGCTGCAATTTAATTCTGATTAGCAATCGCTATTAATCTCTTCGAAACTGAGCAGGGGGAAGAGATTCGTTCAGCGAAGTGACCATAGCTTTTCCTACGATCAACATTTCTCCCCCATCCTCGAGACCATCAACGATATATCGAAGGATCATGATTGATGGATCTTCAAGAGTCTCATCCCTTGTACCCGAGCCTTCACGATTCAGATCGTAGCGATTAATAACCTGCCGAAAAAGATCCGCAACATCGGTCACATCTATCCATCCCTTACCCAAAACCCGCTCCGAGAGGCTTAGAGCCCCCCGAAGTCCACCGAAGAATGTGTTTAAGTGCTCATAGCCATGCTCAAGATGTCGAATCTCACGAGAGCTTAGCTGCCGAACTCTGAGAACTTCATCTTCTGTTTTCCAGAGAATAAGTTGGAAAGCCCCCTCATGTTCAGGGTCTCCCCTTACCTCAATCGACTGAAGCCCCGGTAAGCCTATTTGATAAGCAAGAGGACAACTTCCCTCAAAAGATTCAACTGGTTCTCGAGTTCCGGATTGAGGGTTAAGTCGCGTCGCTTTTTCCAACATACACACTACACCTATCTCTGCACTCCAATTCTCGATAGCAGTGCACTCTTTCTTTGCGCAACTTCACCGTTCTTTGAAGGCGCCACCAAAATTCTCTCTGAATCGGGCGATAATGTCTCCAAATCCACCATTTGACATGACCGCTACGATATCACCCGATTGGCGCTCCTGAAGAAATCGCTCAAATACTCCCGCTGGACTCGCCGCAACGAGACCCTTTTTTCCACGAAGATTGATATCCGACACCAATTTATCTGTATCAAGAAGCGCTACTCCATCATCAATCGCACGCTTGGTGACTTCACACACGATCACAACGTCAGCTGCATCAAACGCCTCAGCGTAACGCTCCTGAAAAATAGCTCGTCGGCTCGTATTCGAACGGGGCTCAAAAAGAGCAACAATCCTCTTATTTGGATACTCTTCCCTTAGCCCCTCCAGAGTCAATCTGACAGCCGTTGGATGATGAGCAAAATCCTCAATAACCCGGATGTCAGGAATGTCTACAACTATTTCTTGCCGACGAGCAACACCTCGAAAATCGCCAAAATGAGTAAGAAGAGAATCAACGGACACCCCTGCCTCCGAGAGCAGGGCAAGAACTCCTCCCGCATTAAGTGCGTTATAAAGCCCCCCCAACCGAAGAGCGAAGGAATATTGTGCCGATTGATGTGAGACGGTAATTTTTTGACCAACACCGCCCTGTTCCGGGAGCCTATTTATTCGGTAATCGTCCCTCTCATCAAAACCGTACGTTAAAATCCGAGGAGATCCGACGGTGCGATAACGCTCAACGATACCTCTGACAATATCTCCTCCCGATGAACAGGCAACGACGATACCCTCTGAGCCCATCGATTCAATTAAATTCTCGAACTCCCGCTCGATTGCTCTTTCATCAGGATAAATATCGGCGTGATCAAACTCTATCGAGGTTATAAGCAAAACATTCGGCCGATAAAAGTGAAACTTTGGGAGTTTTGCAAAAAATGCACTGTCATACTCATCTCCCTCGACTACAGAAAATCTCCCTTCTCCCCTTTTAAGGCTCGAAGTGAGTTGGTCTACTCGACCGCCAATAAAAAAACTCGGGTCCATACCCGACTCATTTAATAAAAAGGCGGCTAAAGCAGTTGAAGTTGATTTACCGTGAGTACCCGATACGACAAGAGACCTTCTTTCGTTGATAACTGTTTCGAATAAAAGCTGGGGAAATAGCGAAAAAGGGAGCGAGCGATGCTCGATCTCCTGGACCTCTTTATTAGAGGCGCTCGCAGAGTTGCCAATAACAACCAAATCGCATTTATCCGGAATATTTTCAGGAGAATATCCCTCAAAAAGCCTTACCGATGAGCCTCTCAGGAGAGACCCACTCGGTTCATAAAAACTTTGATCGCTTCCAGATACCATGTAGCCCCGACGGACAAGCTCTACAGCAAGTTGCGCCATGGCAATACCCGCGACTCCAATAATGTGTACCGCTCCTCGCTCTGGCACCGCATCAAGAGGAGTGACCCTTTCCCGACCAAAAAAGCTAATCATCTCTGTAGCTACTCCACTCATGTATCGCTCTATCGTAGGATGGTTTTAGTAAACACTAACGGGCTGATTCTAATCGAGCAAACCGTTCGTAAAGAAGAGCGTACTCAATATCGAGAGCATTGTACCGTTGCTTCATCGCTATGCACTGCTCGTTCCCTTGCTGAATTTGAACGAGAAGTTTATCACACTGATCTTGAGTTGAAACCAACTCTCCTTGCATCCGCTCTATTTGCATCTGCATCTCATCAGACATACTGAGCTCCGACGCGATAGTCGACATTTTTTCGACAGATGCCTGTAACATCGACTCAAGCTCTTCGCGACGAGAACGTAATTCTGCCTCTCTCTCTTGTAATGCCCGTAGCTCATCCTTTATCTCAGCTGCGCTTACCTCAACTTCACGCCGAATTTCCTCAAGCTCCTGTAGTCGAAATTCAACCGCCTCTAGCTCTGACAAAACTATCGAAACTTTAACGTTTTTATTCTTTAATTCATCGTCGAGAGTTTCTAGCTCTTTAACAAGCGGTAAGACTTGGTTTATTGCCACAACTCTTGGCTTAGCTGCCTCTAACCGAGCAAGAAGGTCCTGGAGCGAACGAAATGCCTCTTCGATCTCTTTTTCACTTTCCCCCGATTGATTGCCACCTTTCATTCGGAAAAAGGTAAGATAGCCGATAGCTCCGGAACTCAATAAACTGGTGAGAAATACCAAAAAAAATATCATGAGGTAACCTCCTCCGAGGACGAAGGACTCTCGAGTTCAACATTCTCTGTTCCTTCTTCACTTAAATCAGAGTGGATTCTGAGACGGGGATCATCAGGAGAGATATCCGACTCATCGGCTATTCTCTCGAGCTTGGTAATAATCTCTGCGAATTCAGAAGGAAGAGAATAAACTCCACCTCCCTGACCACCTTTAGATTGACGCTTTAAGATCAAGAAAAAACTACCGCCAATCAGAATATTTGCAATTAGCACCGAGCCGATTGGAGCTAAATAGCTAGTCGGTTCTTCTTTTCCTTGTTTTTCATCTTTCGTTTCCTCAACATCCTCGTGAATCTCTATCTTTCCTGCATACTCAAACGGCAACCAGGGTCCGAGATATTGCTGCTCCGCACCCCATTTTGGCTTCACCTTCAATCGAGCCTGAGCCTGATGAGCTCCTGGTTGAGGAAGTTCGGTAAGATCTCCTAGAAGGACAGAATCCCTCTCCTTAGAGGGATATAATTTCACCGGAAACTCTCTTCCCTCTGCATCGAGTACAACGACCGAAACATCGTGTCTTCTAAACAAGAAGACCTCTGGTTCAAGCTCAATACGAATGAGAGGGTTTTTATGTTCGGGCACCTCCTTTTCCGTCGGAACTGACTCTCCTGGCGAAGGCGAACTTGAATCATGTGCCGGGGTTGAGTGCTCTTTCGGCCCCTCAGTGCTCGAAGGGCTTGCTTCGTTATCGCCGTGCCCTCCAGCACCGTGGCTTCCTTGCGCTGAACCGCCATGCTCCTCATCTGCTTTTTTATAGCCTTTTACCAATTTTGCAAAAGATTTATTTGTAAGTTCGACCGTGGAACGCATGAGGACTTTACTTACGCGGAATGGCTGCTCGACACTTTCCTCAAACGTTGGCCCGCGCAGAGTTATCCTGACTTTAAATGCCCCCTCACTTTCAACGATAGCCTCACGGGTAAATACACCATCCTTAGCTATCCCATCACCCTCGGTTCCATCATCGAACATATCTCCGTTTATTATTGGCTCTGCTATTCGATCGGTCGAAACAATCTGGACCGTTGCTCTCATCGCCCGAGAGAGTGCGGGAATTGCAATAGGCCGAGCCCCCTCAAGCAGAATCGCTTCGACTATCGCACGACTTCCCACAAAAAGCGCAGAGGGCCAACGGACTGTCGCCTTCAAGTCCCGTAAAATCTCAACGAACTCATCGGGATCTCGTAATCCCTCAACAATCCACTCACCAAGCTCCGGTTTTTTGAGGGTTAAAAGTACAAATTCATCGTTTTCAAACCATTGCTCACCCTCCTCAAGAGCCATTCCTTTCTTAAAGCTAATACCGGAGGGAGAGCGTATAGATACATGTGCTCCCGGAATTTTGCGGACAAATATCGTTGCCTCCTCATCGTCCTCTATCGGAATTGTTTTAGTGAAAAGCTCTCCATCGGTTGGCCGCTTCGCTACAAGAAGGAGATCTCGCAATATATCCCGAATTGCCAATGGATCTTGCGCAAACCAACCGACTCCATCTGTCCGAGCAGCAATTTCCGACATAAGAGCTCTATCCGCCTCGTCGCTCAGCGCTATCGAGTGAATAACAATTCCTGCCGCCTTAAGCTCCGGAACTACCTTCGTTAACAGTTTGTCTATCGCCTCGGCAGATGAGTACTGTTGCGGTGAGGGATCCATTTTTCCATCGGAGAGGAGAACTAATACCTTCCGAACACCCGGCCTTCCGCTGTCTTTGAGGACTTTACTTCCCAAATTAACCGCAGCGAGTATATCGGTGAACTCACCAGAATCTCCGAGATTTGCGATCTGAGAAGAGAGCGATTGTGATGAGCCAGGTGACTTAAATGGTACGAGTAACCGAGCTGAGTCAGAAAACTCTGCAAGCGCAATCCGGTCATGAGTACCTAGCGAATTAACAAAGCCACTGACTGCTTTCTGTCTTACCTGCTCTGGATCGCTTAATCTCATACTCGCCGAGGAATCAACCATAACAATCACATCAATCGGAGTATTGAGACGATCGTTCAAAGAATCTCCAAATGCAGGGTAAATTCTTGCTGAACAAAGGGCGAAAAAGATAATAAAAAAGAAACGTCTTAAGGATTGATAGCTCCCCTCTTGGCCAAAATTTAAGAATCGCAACCGCTTTTCGAGCGAAAAAGGTTTAGGAAGCCGAAGTTTATTAAATAAGCTATAATACAGGTTGATTAGTACCAGCTTTAAAACAGAAAAAAAGTGCTTATGATTCTGGCACTGGATACCTTTGGCGAGTGGCGAGTCTCGAAGAGAGTTCGTGGCGATATATTGATGACCATTTAGGCCAGCTTTTGTTCGCCTATGAAACCGATAGTCGTTCATCTGATATCACAGTAAACTAGGGTGGATTACCTCGTTAAAAACGAGGCATCATCACGATGCCATATTTAAGAGAGACGCGATGCTCTTTACATATCTAACGAGACCCTTTTCTGAGACTGAGCTCATACTAGAATCGGCCCGGCTCGACATCGTTAAAAGATGTCATTCCTGGGCTCGATCCCATCGAATAAAAGCATCTCTTTTTATTTTACTCGCTCTTACAATTGTAACTCGTTACGCTGCTGCTGCCGAGCCCCCGTTTAAGCTCCCTCCCCCCTTGGAAATTAGGAAGCTTCGAAGTGCGATTATTCAGACTAATAAAGGCGAGCTTGTTTTCCGGCTTTTTCCGGAGAGCGCACCGTGGCACGTTGCTAATTTTAAGTATCTAGCCGACAAAGGTTTCTACCGCGGTTTGTCATTCACCGGTTTTTATCCGAAATACCTCATTCAGGGAGGCCGTCCCTCTGTATCAAAATCGGGGCCTGGATGGTCCATACCTCCCGAGTTCAATAGACACAGCCACCAACGAGGAGCGCTCGGCATGGCACGGGTGGCGGATGACGCAAACCCAGAGAGGAGGTCAAATGGAAGTCAATTTCATATAATTTTGTCCGACTCGCCTCACATGGATCAAAACTATACGGTTTTCGGGCAGCTGATTGGAGGATGGAAAACGCTCGATCAGCTTCGCGCTGGAGACATAATCGATACTGTACGGGTTTTTGTGGTAAACGACTAAAGGAGTCGACCCTCAAAAAAGAGCTCAATATCTTCTGGATGGTAACAGTTCGGTGAGTCGTGATTTACTCTGACTTTTTTAAAGCTGACCCGATTCAAAGTACTCATCAATTGGGGCCGCCGATTGTTCAGATCCCGACTCTTCCATCGGTCTTGTATTCCCCATAACAAAATACTCTTTTACGGCTCCGGGAGTACCCTCCTTCATTCGCTGACCACTATCCCGACTAATCCATCGTGGCTCTACACCGGCGGGGGGCTCAAAATCTAAAGGCTCCGCGCTCTTGACAGGAACAACACCTATATCAAAAAGTTTAGCCTCCTCTTCGAGAGCACGCTGCAATCCTTCCCTATCATCTCGCTCGCTCTCCTCCAAGAATGATTTCATCGTATTGAGAAATATAGGGGCTGATATGGCTCCACCCGTTTCCTTCTCTCCGATCTTTTTCTTCTCATCAAAACCTACCCAAACACCACAGACCCAACGAGGCGTAAACCCAACGAACCAAGTATCCATATAATTATTCGTTGTTCCTGTCTTTCCTCCTACCGGATATCCCAATGTCGATACAACCCGGGCAGTCCCACGGTCGACAACTCCTTTCATCATATGCGCGAGGATAAATGCACTTTTTGGATCAACCACCTGTTTGTATGGCAGGTTTGGTTGCGAGTCAGCATTAAAAATAACTGTTCCATCACGATCAACTAACTTATCAACCAACCGAGTATCTGAAAGAACACCACGTGCAACGAGAACTCCATACGCACGAGCTAGTTCAATCGGAAGAACTTCGCTACTGCCAAGAGAAAGTGAAGGATTTCTACCAAGAGGTGTTGAAAGTCCCAACCGCTTTGCATATCGAATAACTGAAGAAAGTCCAATCTTAGAAACGATATCTGCAGAAACAAGATTTCTGGATAACTCAAGAGCCATCTGTAAAGATATTGCGCCCTTATATTTTCCGTCAAAATTATGGGGAGTCCACCAGGTATCACCTACCCTAAATGAACGGGGAGAATCATGAACGATAGAGCTTGGAGAGTATCCAAATCCATCAATCGCAGCTAAATAAACGATCGGCTTGAAAGCTGACCCTGGCTGTCGAAGCGATTGAGTTGTTCTATTAAATTGGCTCGCTCCATAATCATACCCTCCAATCATCGAGACAATCCGTCCAGTGAAAGGATCAAGTATCACCGACGAGCCCTGAATCTTCGGTGTTTGAGCCAATAAAAATTTACCCTTGTCGACAGTCACCTCAATAATGTCGCCCGTCTTTAAACCTTCATTAAGGGGTGCAGAAAAACGTCTTTCGCCAGCACCAATTCTACGAATCCCCCAACGGGATCCCTCCATATCAAGAACTCCCTGCTCATCACCGAGATCGATCGATATTTTGTTGGGACTGACTCCCGTTACAAGGGCAACGTGGGGTTCCGAATTATCCAAATCTCCAGAGTGATATAATCGTGCCGAATAACGCCGAATAAATGCATCTCGGTGAGTCGGCTGTTTGCCTTTAATCGAATCAATTGGCCCCCGCCAACCTCGTCTCTTATCCACAGTTCGCAATCCAGCCTTTAATTCTCGCTCAGCAATTTTTGTTGCTTTAAGATCAACCGAGGTAAAAATTTTTATACCTGCTGAATCTATATCGATAAGCGGCCAACTCTGCTGCATCCGAACTCTCAGATCGGTAATAAAATGGGGAGCAGCAAAAACGTTTCGGTGAGAGAGTGGAAAGGCTTTAATTTCCTCTCGCGACGCTTCTTGAAATTGATCCCGAGAAATAAACCCATTCTTCAACATCTGCCCCAATACATACTGTCGCCGATCGCGAGCACGGCGAGGTTGCGTGTGAGGTGAATAGTGGCTTGGGGCTTTAGGAAGACCCGCCAACAAAGCTGCCTCCCCGATCGTCAATTCAGAGACTTCTTCCTTGTGGAAATAGGTCTTAGCCGCAGCTTTTATTCCGTAAGCCCCGTTACCAAAAAAAATCTGATTAAGATAAATCTCAAGGATGTCATCCTTGGAGAGCCTTTTCTCCAACCGATAAGATAGTATTGCCTCCTTTATTTTTCGTCTAAGCCGCTTTTCAGGGCTAAGGAGGAGGTTTTTCACCACTTGCTGCGTTATCGTGGAGGCGCCCTGTTTCGATTTACCAGACTGAAAATTGATTATTGCTGCCCGTGCGATGCTAACCACATCGACTCCCGGATGAGAGTAAAATTGAGCATCTTCGGAGGCTAAGAAGGCTTGTCGGACAATAAGAGGAATCTCTTTTAGACTGACCGGGTATCGACGCTCCCGAAAAAACTCCGCTATCAATGTCCCATCAGAGGAATAGACCGAAGTTACCGCTGGTGGACGATACTGCTCGATCGTTCGGAAATCGGGAAGGTCGCGTGTTACACTTCGATAGAGATACACCCCCGCAATCGTCCCCGCCCCACCGAGCAGAACACCGACCGCAACACTGAGGCGAAATATGAATCGGAGAATGTGCCTCATGTTGAATCGGTAAAAGGAAGGGGCTTGTTGTGATGCTCGCCCTATTTCTTCAAAAATATCTTTTCATCCGGGACTAGCTCCGCCAGCCCTTTGCCCGTTATAAAACCAACCACACTTCCGTCTTTTTTTCGAACAGCATGGAGCTCGCCCGGTTGAAGAGGCGATTGAGCACCGATCTCCCACGTGATCTCGCTATCCCCCTCCTGAAAAATCAATCGGGCCTCAGGTTTGCCAAACGGCTCCTGAGTATCAGATGGAAGGGCATATTTCTCAATCTCAAAACGAGCAAGAGTATCGAGATAGCTTCGGAGTGCGCCGGAATTAATCTCCGACCCATTAAGCTTCCAAACACCTGCCTCCTTTTTGAGATTCCAACTTGCCAAACCCTCCCTTTTTACCTCTACACCAGTTAGTTTTTCAGGGTCACTCTCGAAAACATGTCTGTCCTGAAACGATTGGGCTGGCAGCCTGAATAGATTAACTCTATTCCCATCTATCTTATACACCGAGGGCGATTCATTGAACCAGAAGTACATCGCAGTTTCGCTCTTCTCACCCTCGCTGCTATCACCTTTTACCGTAACTCCGATCCGGGTCTCAAGTTTTCTTGTCTTACCCTCGAGAACTACTGACACGTCAGGAGTAGCAAGATTAAACTTATCAAGCTGCTCCGAATCTGGAGGATCGATAAATGTGACCGCTCTAAGAGACCTAAGCTGTCTTACGTAATCTGCAATTACCTGACTATCAGCTTTCGCGGCAAAAGGTTTTACGATATTCCAAACCCCATCAATATTCTTCTCAATCCTAACGGGACCATCACCGGAAACGATATCGATAGAGGAAAACTCCGCCAAATCAGCAGCGATCGGCGATTTTAGCCGAAAACTATCCCGATCTTTATCAGCAGAGGAGAACAGCCCATCATCAACAGTAAACACTCCACGATCAGAGACCTTCACATAACGCTTGCCAACAAAGGTCGAGCGTTTGCCGAATGCCACATTTTCCTCTTTTCCTGAAAGACCCAAGCTGATAGTTACTTCCGGCTTATCTAACCCGAATACTGAAAGATCAGAACCGATCTCCTCCGGAGGAATCGCTTCACCAAGACGAAAATCTGTCAGCGCTGCAACCAAAGATCGAACGGCACCAGGGTCTAATTTCGTCTTCGATGGCACCCCCTCTAGCATCCACGTGCTCTGCTTATCCGCCCCTTCAACGCTCTCCTTTTTAACCTCTCCTTGAACCTTCTCCGGCTCTTCCGGAGATTGATTGGTCAACCTAAAACTACCCTTTTTTCCCTCAACGGCAATAGATCGAATCGCTTCCTCTTTCGCACCCCTTAAAAATAGCTCGTTCTGATTTTCCTGCCTCTCTTTCGGCAGTTCAATAAACTGAATATAAGCACCCACCACTAACAAAACGAGCGCCAATATCAATGTTTTTTTTAACTTCATCGAACTATCCCTTCCCAAGGAGCACATTGTGCCAAGAGCGAGCTGATGGGCAACTCGGTTAGAGCCACACCAAGGCCCACGAAAAAAGCTCTTTTAAGGTTATCCCAAGCTTACCTCTCGGCGCGAAAACCAAACGAACAATCCGATTAATAGCACCAGTTCAGGAATCAGGAAGGAGGTGACAAAAATACTCTTAAACACCGATGCCTGAAGAGGGGTCGATGCTACCTTGAGAACGCGCGGCTTTATCGATACCCCGACCTCTTCTCCTGCTGCCCAGTTTACAATATTCAGCCCGAAATCTCGGTTTGAATAGAGATTAAAGGCACCGTTCATAATCAGATCAGAATCTCCCACAACAACAACTCGTGAAATCTTCTCACCATCTGATTCCGGAGTAGACGAAGGGGCTCCCTCCTTTGACCCATTCTCAACCTTCTTTTCGTAGGCAGTAGCAAGAGAGACCGGTCCCTCTAAATCATCCACCGATCTTTCAGCTCGCGGCTGTGCCTGATCGAAAATAAGTTCCGTCTTCTTCATTGCAAACGATTTAGCGCTGCTTTTTAACAAATCAGTAACCTGAACTCCCTCAGCTTGATTCTGTGATGCTCGGACCGAGCTAGCCAACTGCACGACCGTAACAGATTCTGAGCCAAAATTCGCAGTAATCGGATGCTCACCGTACTCTTGCACAGCAAATTGAACTGCGAGCGCAGGACCGGAGAAAAGTTGTTGGACCTGATCTAATACAACATCATTGCCAACCTCTATCCCGAATTCTTTTGCTATAGCTGCCACATCCTCTGGAGCGCGAGGATCGGTAAACAATACTAATCGCCCCCCTTCGCGGGCATAATTAACAAGAGCGGTTCGCTCTTGGGGTAGCAGTGCCTTTTTCGGAGATACAAGAAGAACCGCTGCCGCATCGGAAGGAATCTTTTCCTTGGTCGAAACGATTATTGATTCAACAGCTATCTGCTGATCTCTAATCGCACTAATGAACTGATCAATCCCACCTTCATCTCGAGACTCAAGAGACGGCTCTCCATGCCCCTCAACGTAGTAAATCTTCCGCCCCTCTCCTCGAACCAGCTTGAGGATTGCGTTTGAAATCGCATCCTCTGTTGTCTCGTTAACTCTGCTAACCGCCGCAGTTTCTCCCTCACCATAGGCGAGATAAATCAGATTTCCCGGCTTCATTTCGTAACGCTCGACCAGATGTGGCTTACTTCGGGGATCAATAAGCTCTGTCGTTACGAGAGTACTATTCTGCGCTCCGTACAAATCGAGTAGATCTTTAACCCCCTCCCAATCACCGACCTTGAAGCCAACTATCTTGAGCGGCTTTTTTACCATCCCAACAATTCGCTTCGATGGCTTCGATAGACTATAAACCCCCGCTTCAGTGAAATCCCATCTCTTGTCGTGCCGTACAACAAACCAATTAGCCGCAGTAATCAAACCGACAAATACAATCAGATAAACGATCGCATTGAAGCCAAATCTCGCCTGTCGACCGGTAAGAGCAGTTCCAGCCTCGCGAAGATGCTTTACTCCATACAGAGCAAACCACACTGCAACACCTATCAACCCCACCGTGAAGTGGAAACCAAGAACGGTAGCTGCTGTTTTCCATTGGAATACCTCACCACCAAGGGCAACGGTCCCTAAAACACCAAACGCAAGGAGAACGACTCCAACTATTCCTACGAAACGAATCCACCGTGACATATGTTACCTACCCCTCTTTTCATCGCCAAAAAAGTCTCAACCCCTCGTCTCTCCCCACTATCGCCAACGATACATTTCGAGTGCTCGTTGCGAGAGAAAAATTCCAACCACAATCACGGATGCGAAGTAAACTCCTCCCTGAAGCGTCAATACTCCACGAATAGGGTCCCTCAGCTGCATCACGGGAGATACGTAATTAAGTACAGATTGCGCGATACCCGGCTCCATAGTTTGAGCAGGCGAGTGAATAACATAAAAAAGCAAAAGAGTGACCATTCCCGTTACAGCTGCAACAATCTGATTTTCGGTAAAACAGGAAACGGCCATCGAGAGACTTGCAAAAGCTAACGAGCACAAAAGGAGCCCGAGGTATCCAGTAAAAACAGGAGCAAGCTCCACTGGAACATCCGCCAAAGAGACAAGAAGCAGTGGAAAGCCGAATACGAGGGTGTTCATTATAAAGAGAACGAAAGCGATCCCAAGGTACTTTCCAATAACAATATCACTCACTGAAATGGGCGAAGTAACTAGGAGCTCAAAAGTACCCCGCCTTTTCTCTTCGGCGATGGTCCTCATCGTCAACATCGGAATCAAAAATACCAAAACAACCACAAGGGTTTGATAAAATCCCTCAATAACCCATCTATTAAGACTCGGTCCCTCTTGCTGGAGAAAAGGCATCGCCTGACTCCGCAATAACATGTGATTGAAGAATCCAATCAGGTTAAAGAAAAAATAGCCCGAAAGAAGCACAAAACCGGTGATTACAAAGTATGCTATCGGGGAGACAAAAAAGGAGAGAATCTCCCGACGCGCAATCGCATTACAATTTCTCATACGGTATCAAGACCTCCAAACGATCTGTGGTAAGTTGGGTGATTTGTTGGTAACTGAAAATCCGATCAGTGGTTGGTAATCACGATTTAAACGGCAACATGCCCCGTATCGGCAGCCGAGCGGCTGACACATTCGATGAAAATCTCCTCGAGTGAGCGGCCTGCAGGCAGAGCGCTTAATTGCTCTTCGAGCACCGTTCTTCCCTTATTAACGATCACTACTTTTGAGCACACCATCGTTACCTCGGGTAGAATATGGGTGCTTAACATCACGGTTCGGCCCTCAGCGAGTGATGCTATTAACTGTCTAATCTGAATTATCTGTTTCGGGTCGAGCCCACTGGTTGGCTCATCAAGAATAACCACGGAAGGATTATGAATTATTGCCTGAGCTAAACCCACTCTTTGGCGATAACCACGAGATAGGTGACCACAAAGCTTGCGACGAACATCAGTTAGTCCGCACTGCTCTAGAACTCTCTCTACCGCTTCTGGCAATCGTTTCGAAGCTACTCCCTTTATGGTCCCTACAAA
>JBIJBT010000004.1:0-58314 GCA_044345055.1 Bdellovibrionota bacterium | reverse complement strand
GCCCTGATATTCCGCAATTTTAATTTTTTTCTACCCTCCTCAACACCCCGAATCTCGGCGTGAACCGAGTTTTTTTGGGGGATCTGAGCTCATTTGGCATGATTTGAGGCGTTTGTAGAGGGAATTAGAGGACGTTTTAATACAGCTATTCTTTCTATGCGTCTGAACCAAAGAGGTGCGCGGGTAGAGAGGAAGGGTTTTGAACGATCCTGGGTACGCGGGCCTCCGGCCCGCATCTCTTCGAAGTATTGTGGCACCTCATGCGGACCGGAGGTCCGCGCACCCAGGGATCTTGTCCCCCAGATGATTCACGACGTTAGCCGCACCCCTGGGTACGCGGGCCTCCGGCCCGCATTTCTTCGGAGTGTTGTGGCACTTTATGCGGACCGGAGGTCCGCGAACCCAGGGATTTTGTCCCCCAGATGATTTACGACGTTAGCCGCCCCCCTGGGTACGCGGGCCTCCGGCCCGCATCTCTTCGAAGTATTGTGGCACTTTATGTGGACCGGAGGTCCGCACGCCTAGGGGGCTTTTCGTTTAAAATCTTTCCTTTGATTGGCAAGCGTTTACATTGAACGCGCGTAGTAAACAAACTACTCCACCCGGTGATACCAGTCTCATGTGCGAGCGATATAATGCTCGATACCTACCCCAAACCCTTCCGTCCCAACACTCAAAACAGTAGTATACGTCCCGTCCGAAACTAAGAATCCCCTTAATCTCGACAAATCTCCCTCTGATCCAACAACCCCATGCCAACAAAAAAGCCCATTATCTGTTCTGGCCTTGAGGGACCGGCGCGTGCTTGGTGGGTGGCTGAGTTTCTGCGGGAGAGGCGAGTTGGGATTGTTGTTTGTGCCGATTTTAGTAGAGCAGAGCAGTTTGCGGATGAGCTTTCGTTTTTTATCGGGGGGAATGGGGCGCGTTTGTTTCCCTCGTGGCAGATACTCCCGTTTGAGCGAGTGTCGCCAGAGCGAGAGCTGATGGCGGGGCGGGTTGGGCTGTTGCTCAATGGGGTGAGGGGGCATGCTGCTGTCTGGGTTGTAAGTGTCGAGGTTCTTGCGCAGAGGGTCCATCCACCGCACCGATTGATTCATCTTCACACGACACTCTCGGTCGGTGATCGCTTTGAACGGGAGGCTATTATCTCGCTTCTTAATCGGGCCGGTTATCGGAGAAATCCTGTTGTTCAATCGGTTGGTGATTATGCATCGAGTGGAATGGTGCTCGATATATTTACTCCTGCTGAGCCGTTTCCGGTGCGGGTGTATATCGATGATGAGGTCATAACCCGTTTGCGCAGATTTGATCTACAAACTCAGCGAACGGTTGATGATATTCCGAGTATCGAACTTCTTCCCGTTTCTGAGTGGGTAGCGCCGAGTGAGTCTGAAGTTTCGCTCGAAGATATTTGTCAGAGGATTCGGGAACGCGGGGGGCATTTGCATCTGCCGAGCAAGGTGGTTCGGGAGATGGAGGAAACGGTAAGAGCTGATCTGACTTTTCCGGGAATGGAGGGTTTTCAGGGATTATTGTATCGCGACTTAGTTCCGATTGCCGATTATCTGCCAGCAGATGCACCACTATTTTTCGATGACAGAGTCGCATGTGAGGCAGCACTTGATGCCTTTTGGGATCGGCTTCAGGCGCGGGCTCTCCAGCTTGCAGGTGAGCGCGCTCTCTTTCCTGAGCTTGAAGATCTATATATCAATCCTGATCAATTTCGTTCCCTCTTTAGCAGCCGTTTCTCTGCTGACCTGAGTGGAGTTGCAGGGCTTGAACAGAAAAAGGTAAAGGCGCTTACATACCGAACGAGTAGCAATACCGAACTTGAATCATCACTAAAAGCAAAAGCGGGAAGTGGTCAGGCGCTCGCGCCCCTGAAGAAGGCGCTTAACGGTTGGCTGAAGGCAAATTATCGGGTGATATTTGTTGTTGGTGCGGCGGCGCGAGCTGAGCGATTGATGGCGATTCTCGAGAGTATCAAGGTTGCAGCGATACTATACCGTGGGCCGTTGCAAGATTTTATGCGAGATGAGGCGGGCCCCGTGGTCGCGGTCATGGAGGGCACCCTTTCTCAGGGAGTTCAGATGCCCGAGGAGCGGCTCATCATCGTTGGAGAACATGAGCTGTTTCATGATCGCTCAATCCGTCGCCGCAAGATAAAAAGCCTTAGTCAGCGACGGATTTTGCACTCGTTACGGGAGCTGCAAAGCGATGATTTTATCGTGCACCGTGATTATGGAATCGGTTTGTATCGAGGAGTTGAACAGCGAACGGTCGAGGGATTTGTTGGGGATTTTCTTGCGATAGAATACGCCGACAGTCGGCTCTTTGTTCCGATTCAACACATAGCAAAAGTTCAACGATTTCTCGCCGCAGATGGGCATCGTCCGACTCTCGATAGATTAGGATCAAAGAGATGGTTCCGCGCGAAGGAGAAGGTTCGCGAGGCAACCGTGAGCCTTGCAGGAGATCTTTTGACGTTGTACGCCTCTCGGTCGATTCAACGGGGATGGCATTTTGATTTTGTCGGGGCAGAGGACGATCGCTTCGCTGATGGATTTCCGTATGATGAAACCCCCGATCAG
Organism: Bdellovibrionota bacterium; assembly: GCA_044345055.1. Taxonomy (GTDB): domain Bacteria; phylum Bdellovibrionota_C; class UBA2361; order UBA2361; family OMIW01; genus OMIW01. Next base: position 55,723 of record JBIJBT010000004.1, on the reverse strand, counting down.
GTACGCGCTATTGGTGAGACTCTTGCTGATATGGCGAGTGAAAAGGCGATGGATCGCCTCATCTGCGGCGATGTGGGGTTTGGAAAAACTGAGATAGCTATTCGGGCAGCATTTAAGGCGTTTCAACACCGAAAACAGGTTGCTGTTTTGGTACCAACAACTATTTTGGTCGAACAACATCGACGTTCGTTTCAGGAGCGGTTCCTTGGCTATCCCGCAGTAGTTGGTGCGGTGAGTAGATTTTATTCTGATGCCGATAATCGAAAAACTTTGTCTGAACTCGCTTCGGGTGAGATTGATATCATCATCGGCACCCACCGATTACTTCAACCAGATGTTAATTTTCGTGATCTCGGTTTGCTGATTATCGATGAGGAGCACCGGTTTGGAGTGAAGCAAAAGGAGCGGCTTCGTCAGGTAACTGCGGGGGTAGATACTTTGACGATGACCGCAACGCCAATTCCTCGCACCCTTCACCTATCTCTGGTTGGGGTGCGGGATGTCAGTGTGCTTCGAACACCTCCTGTTGATCGGCGACCAATACGAACATTTATCGCCCAGGATGATTCAGCCGTTGTGCGCGACGCGATCGAGCGTGAATTACAACGAAATGGCCAGGTGTTCTTTCTGCATAATCGGGTGCAGACGGTCGGAAGTCGTGCTGTCTTGTTGCGTGAGATGTTCCCGCAAGCGCGGGTCGAGTATGCACATGGGCAGATGCCAGAGATTGTACTCGAAGAGGTTATGCGCCGGTTTCTCCTAGGTGAGATCGATATTCTTGTTACGACAACGATTATCGAATCTGGTCTCGATGTTCCGAATGCAAATACGATAGTGGTTGATAGTGCTCACCTCTATGGCCTAGCTCAGCTCTATCAGATTCGGGGGCGAGTAGGTCGCGGATCGCGCCAAGCGTACGCTTATTTTCTTGTTCCTCCGAAGAAATCTCTCTCTGCGGAGGCGCGAGAGCGGCTCAAGGTGCTCCAATCTTTTGAGGATTTAGGGGTGGGTTTTGAGCTTGCGTTGCGCGATTTAGAGATTCGTGGTGCAGGAAATCTACTCGGCAAGGAACAATCTGGAAGCATTGGCGCCGTGGGTTTTGAGCTCTTTACTGATCTCTTAAGAGAGGCTGTGGGTCAGCTTAGGGGAGACGCCTTGGAGGGGGGGGAACGGCTCGAACCTGAGGTAAAATTCCCCCTTGATGCCTCGATTCCAGAGCCCTATATTCCTGATCTTTCGGAGCGCCTGCTGTTGTATCAGCGTTTAGCTCTGATCGATGAATATCACGAGGCAGATGAGATTCTCGATGAGATGGCCGATCGATTTGGCGAGCCATCGGAGGAGGTCCGAAATCTTGTCGATATCATGAGATATCGTGGATTATTGCGCCGATTTGCAATTGCAAAAGCGGAGCTCTCAGGGCGGCGGCTCGTGTTGTGGTTGACCAATCGCTCTCCTCTTGACCTCTCCGCGCTCCTTGCTCTTGCGGAGTCTCAGCCGCAGACTTATCGTCTAGGGAAGAATCTCACCTGGTGGGTCGAGTTGAGTTCTGAAAAACTGCCGCTGTTATCCATATATCGAATTACCGAATCACTTCTTCATGGGGTGCGACAAGAGCGTCTCGCCGCTCCATCAAGTTAGTTGAGCATAGCTCGGGGCTGATTTTTTAGGCGCTGAATTTTTTATCTCCCGTGCAGCTGACATATTCCACTTTTTTTGGACTACGCGATGAAAAGTCGTATTTTTTCTCGGCTGTTTCTCGGCTTTTGTCTTGTTGTCTCAGGCGAGATAATGGGGAGGGCCGAGGAAAGTTTGAGTGCTCCGATTGTCGATACGATTATCGCGAGTGTTGATGGTCAGCCGATTACGCTGCGCGATCTCGGGCGACGAATTGGCCGCCCACTCAGGACCGTTGATGCCGCATCCGAGACCTCGGTTCAAGCTGCCCTTGATGCGATGATTGAGGAGCAAATTGTGCGTATCGAAGCTGAGGCAAAACAGCTCTCGGTCTCGCAGCAAGAGGTTGAGATATACGTTGCTGAGGTTGCTGAGCGAAACGGTATTAGTGCCGCGCAGCTAAAGGCGACCGTTGAAAAGGGTGGAAAGCGATATGCGGATTATCTCAAAGAGGTAGAGTTCGATATTCTCCGCTCAAAGCTCGCGGGCTCTATTTTGCGCGGTTCGGTATCGATTACTGAAAAAGAGATTGATGATTATCTTCGGCAGGAAGCGGGCCACAGCTTTACGATTAAGAGCTCTTCGGGAGTTGATCTTTCTCAGGTGACGATAGCGCGTTCGGGCCGAGCCGATCGAGAGAAACGGATCGTCGATGAAGTTAAGGAATTTCTCGAAGATGGCGGAGATGTTGCGGAAATTGCTGATGAGATATCTCAAGCAGATGGTGTCTCTGGGAGTGAGTTGGGAGTAGTGTCAGAAAAGGATCTTAGTCCTGAAATCGTTGAGGCGATCCGAGGTCTTGATGAAGATGAGGTTAGTAAGCCGGTGATGAGTGGTGCGACTATCCGCATATTTCGGGTGAACGATCGCCAAGATAGCTCAGATGAGGAAGAGAGTGAGGAGAATGATGAGGTTTCTGCATCGCAGGAGCGGCGGCGAGAAATTCGAGCGATATTAGAACAGAAGCGTATGCAGGATCGTATAGCGAGCTTTTCAGCAGAGCTGTTAAAGCGTCATTCGGTTGAGAAATTGATTCAGCAAAAGAATCAAAAAAGGACAACGATGGAAGGGGGCAGCCGTGATAGATAAAGGAGTTTTTCGGGAGAACGATATTCGAGGAGTTGTTGGGGAGCATCTATCTCCAACCTTTGCGCGTGCTCTCGGTCGAGGATACGGCGTGATGGCGCGTTGCTCTGGGTTCAATCGTATCGGTATTGGCTGGGATTGTCGGTTGACCTCCGAGTCTTATGCTGAGGCGCTTGCTGAGGGGATAACATCGGCTGGAGTTGATGTTGTGCTCACTGGGATGGGACCAACGCCGCAGCTATATTACGCCATTTTTTCGGAGGATTTTGGGGGAGGAATTCAGGTAACCGGAAGCCACAATCCAGCCGATATGAACGGCTTTAAGATGTGTCTCGGTAAAGAAACTCTATCGGGTGCGGGAATTCAGGAGCTGTATCGAATCGTCGTGGAGGAAGAACATGGCGCTCCATCCGAGCCGAAGGGCTCGATAACTTCTCTCCCAATGCGCGAGAAATATACAGCGATGCTGATAGAGAATAGCCGTCCTGCGATGGGCCCTCGTCGATTGCGGGTCGTTGTTGATGCAGGAAATGGGGTAGGTGGTCTTATAGGGCCGGCGGTATTGCGAGCGCTCTCGGTTGAGGTTGTAGAGCTTTTTTGTGAACCAGATGGACGATTTCCAAATCACCATCCAGACCCGACCGAACTCGAGAATATCAAGACCCTTGCAGCGCGGGTCGTTGAGGAAGGGGCTGATTTTGGGATCGGCTGGGACGGGGATGCTGACCGGATTGGTGTGGTAGATGAGACAGGAAAGCCGATTTTTGGAGATATGCTTCTTCTTCTTTTTGCTCGCGCACTAATGACCGAGCTTCCGCATCCAACCGTTATTGGCGATGTTAAATGCTCGTCTCTTCTCTTTGACGATCTTGCACAACGAGGAGCTCGGCCAATAATGTGGAAGACGGGCCACTCGCTGATTAAAGCAAAATTGAGGGAAGAAAAAGCCGATTTGGCTGGAGAGATGAGCGGCCACATATTCTTCAAGCATCGCTACTTTGGATTCGATGATGCCCTTTATGCGACTGCCCGTTTTTGCGAGCTAGTCAGTAGCGAAACAAGACCTGTCTCGCAGCTCCTCGCAGATCTTCCCCCCAGAGAATCAACTCCGGAAATCCGAGTTGATTGCCCTGACGAGATCAAATTTCAGATCGCCGAACGTGCCAAAACCGCATTCGCCGAATATCCGGTAGACACTACCGACGGCGCTCGCGTTACTTTCCCAAAAGGATGGGGCCTTGTGCGAGCCTCCAACACCCAGCCGATTCTGGTCCTCCGGTTTGAGGCGGAGACACAGATGGAGCTGGAGGAGTATCGGCGGATAATGGTAGAGCGAATTGAGGAGATTAAGAAGGAATTGCGGGGGTGAATAGAGGAGATAAACTGATGGGCTCTCGGTAGCGGCAGAGCCCATCGGTCAATCATCCCGCACGTCCCGTTGCCTCGGTGATCTCTCTGAGCCAGTCAACGGATGACTTCAACGAATCATTGAATCGCCAGCTCCAGTTATCCCAACGAGCAAATCCGGGCCGATTCATGCGACCTGTGCTTCCAAGCCCAAGAATGTCCTGAAGGGGTGTTATCGCGAGTTTTGCAGGGGTCGAGAGTGCCAAGCGCACGAAGGCACGCTCAAATTCCGAACGCGGTGGCTTGCCCATGAGTGTGAAGATTCGTTTTCGCTCCTCGGCCGACACTGAGCCTAACCATCCCTTGGCGGTATCGTTATCGTGGGTGCCGGTGAAAATAACGGATTGGGGTGAGACGTTAAAAGGAGCGTGTATATTGGTGTTGTAACCATCAGCACCAAATCCAAATTGAAGCACCCGCATACCGAGTAGATTAAAAGAATCTCTCAATTGATGAACATCATCGGTGATGAACCCAAGGTCCTCAGCAACCACCGGTACCGATCCAAAAGCTTGCTGAAATGCCGAGAGGAGTCCTTCACCCGGACACTTATACCACTTTCCATGTTCTGCCGTTTTTGAACCGTACGGTACAGCATAATAGGCTGCCAGCCCGCGAAAGTGATCAATCCGTACGACATCAGCGAGCTGCATCACTGTTCGCATCCGATCAACCCACCACGAAAAGTTGTCCCGCTTGAGCGCAGGCCAATCGTATATCGGATGCCCCCACAGTTGCCCGGTCGTCGCAAATGCATCAGGTGGGCAGCCAGATAAGAGTGTGGGGCGTTTTTCTTTATCAAGAGAGAAAAACTGTGGAGAGGCCCATATATCCGCGCTGTCATCCGAAATATAGATCGGTAGATCGCCAAAAATAGCGATTCCCTGTTGATTTGCCTTTTTCTTGAGAGCGGTGAACTGCTCAAAGAAGATCATCTGACAATAAGTCTCAAACTCAATCTGATCTGAAAGTGTCTTAGTTAATTGTGCAGCATTTTTTTGATTTTTTACCCGAAGCTCACGAGTCCATTCACTCCGAGGTTTACCCTGACTTTTGCGAAGGCTTGTGAAGAGAGCAAAATCCTCTACCCAACTCTGCTCTGATCGAAACCGATCTAGTCCCCGCTTCACAGAGCTCTTGGTCTTTTGCTGATCAAATACCTCTCTTAAAAAACGCTCCTTGTGAGGGGCCACTTTTCGAAAATCGACCCTGAGAGGATTTTTGCCCCGACAACGACTCGCGAAAGAAGCGGCAGCAAGTGCAGAGCAGGCACCCGACTCAACGAGACGATCGGGAGAAATAAGCAAAGGGTTTCCAGCGAATGCTGAATACGATGAATAGGGGCTGTGAAATTCTCCAACGGAGGTTGGTGAGGTCGGAAGCATCATCCATAAACGTTGCTTTGATTCAGCAAGAAACTTAAGGAAGGTATCTGCAGATGGACCGATATCACCGATGCCGTAAGGACCAGGTAGCGAGGTTGGATGCAGAAGAACTCCGCTGCTTCGTTGAGTTAGAATGGAAGAAGACTTGGGAGCGGACAGTTGTTTTTTTGTCATGATGAGGCACAGATAAGGGAAGTGACGAAGACCGGAGAGAGTCGATCTTTGCAGCAACTATTTGAAGCAATTAATAGAGGAAAAGCTTAGTTTCTCAGGTTGATGGAAGTCAATTACTTTCGATTCTCATAGATGTTTCGACGATACCAACTGTAACCCGTATCAAGCTACCCTCCTTCACCTCAAAATCATACGATTCGACACACGCCGGAACAAAGAGTCCCTGACCGGTAGTAAGGGTGAGTGAGGAACCATCAGGGGAGGTGATCTTTGTAGTGCCTTCAAGCTGCAGAAAGAGCTCTGGTGTTCCTGATACGACAGCGTGAATCAAATTCGTTGAGCCTCGAGTGATGGCGACCTGAAACTCGCTGATAGGAGGGATAAAGAGGGTAGTTTCTGGATTGTTCGGATCGATCTGTGGCGAGATGCGGCCTGAGCCCGAATGCGCATAATCGAGCATTTGAAGAAGTGTTTCTTTGTCCTGAAACTTCCTGGTTAATCCCGCTCGTACCACGTTATCTGAAGCGGCCATGCACTCAATCAGATCGCCACTAAGATAGGCGTGAGGAATGCGGGGAGCGATGTAAAGAGCCTCTCCAGGGCTTAAAGTAATCTCCTTTAGCAAAAGTGCAGAAGCAATGCCGATATCGTCTGCACCATACTCTTTTATAAGCGATGGTATGAGCTTCTCGTAGAGAGATTGGGTGGAGCGATTTGCTAGAGTAGCGGCGATCGTATTTGTTGCGGTAGCTCGCTCTGCCGAGGATGCTTCGACGATAGATCGGTACGCTTCATATCTTAGCTCCTCTTCGGAGAGAGGACTTGCTCCGGATCTAATATCTTCAGCGACAACGCGGGGAAGAAGATCGAGCAAAGCAGGATGCCGAGTGAATGTATCGATAAGCTCGATTTTTGTCTTGAACCCGTACAAAAGATCAACAGGAGTCAGAGCTATCCCCATCTCTGGTTTGTGGTGAGGATCGGGATAGTGTAATCGATCTTTGAGGTTAAGTTTTTCAGCAAGTGCGGTATCCGGATGGGCTTGGATCGAGAGGGGTTGAGCGATGGATAGAACTTTGAGCAAAAAAGGCAACTCGCTCCATTGAGCTGAAATCTTGGTTCCGAGCGTAACAATGGGATTGCGGGCAATACAATCGCGGAGAGTGATACCTGCTTGCACATCAATGAGCGCAGAGCCACTTGGGTGACTGCCTAACCAGAGCTCTGCATGAGGTCTCTCGTCGTGGGTAGCTTCGGTAAGACGGGCGACTATCGAACTTTCGCCCTGTTTTCCCCATGGATAATGCTGAACAAATGGTACGAGACGTTGTGGAGGTAAAAGGGAGAGGTTAACTGAGCTCATGAAAGAGTGTTGGAGACTTATGTTATAATACGAAGTAAGAGCAGTCTCTAAGAGTAAGGCGAGCACTTCTGGTCCTTATAGGTCGTGCTAATCCAAACGAGGATGAGTCACGCTTTTCTTAAGGCCGAGTTTTTTGGAGGCCGATCACAACAGAGTTCCGATCCGCCAAAAGTCATAAGTCGACCAAAAGATAACGAATGCGCGTCCGACGACATTTTGTATTGGGAGATAGTGGGAGTCTTCCCAAAATCGGGAATCTTTTGAGTGATCCCTATTGTCACCAAGGAGGAAAATCTTTCCTTCCGGTACGACTTCGGGTCCAAAATCGCCTCCCGTTATTCGGCCTCCTTCGGCCCACCGCGCAAACGGCTCATCGAGAGCAGCGCCATTTATGAACACAGAGGTTCCACGAACTTCTACTGTATCACCCGGAAGACCCACTACCCTCTTGATGATCGCATCTTTTGCTTCGTTCTCTACAGTTTGTGGATCGTCATTACGATAAAAAACCACGACATCATGACGATTTGGATTCCGAAAAGGAACGAGAGTCGTTCTGCGAAAGGGTAGGCGTAAACCATACCAAAACTTAGCAACAAAAATCCGGTCGTTTATCTGGAGTGTTGGCTCCATCGAGCTTGACGGAATAAAAAAGGCTTCGAGAGCAACTCCTCGGATTATGATGGCAATCCCAAATATCAGAGCAATAGATTTTGTGAAGGACCAGATTTCGCTGGTGAGAGAGGGTGAGGGAGTTGCCGCTTCTTGAGCCATGATCAATCGTCTTTTGTTTGCTCTTATAGTTGCGCTACCCCTTCTTACCAAGGAGTTGTTTGAGGGTTATCACTAGAAACTACTCCAGTGATAACCCATTTCAGCGCTATCCTTTCACATATAGTCGCTCATAGTATTCACGAATCATGCGATCAGCCGAGAATGCATCCTGAGTGGATTCGATGCTTTTGATCATCATCTGTTTCCACTTCGCGCGATCATCGTAGTAGGTCGGGATAACACTTTTCGTTAAAACCGAATAAAGTGAAGCGGCGTCTCTTTTATCCTGCTCTTCAGTAGTAGCAGGCACAACTTCATCGCTTATCTGCCAACCGTTCACCCCGTGCTCACAAGCCTCGGGCCACCATCCATCAAGAATGCTAAGATTTAGCACCCCGTTCATCGCTGCTTTCATCCCAGAGGTGCCACATGCCTCCATCGGTCTGCGTGGATTGTTCAGCCAAACGTCACAGCCTCGCGTCAACAATGCTCCGATCTCCATGTCGTAATTCACGAGGAATACGACACTTTCTGGGTATTGTTTCATCATCTTAACAAGGGTGTGAATAATTGCTTTTCCACCCTCATCGAGCGGATGAGCTTTCCCGGAGAAAACAATCTGAACCTTTCGATCCCGCAACAATGGCGCGATAACGGACTCGTCAGCAAATATCAGATCACTGCGCTTATAAGTCGCCGCGCGGCGAGAAAAGCCGATCAGGAGAGCCTCTGGGTCGAGCTTCACTCCCGAACGTTCTGCGATAAAATTAATCGTCTTTATTTTAAGTGCCTGGTGAGCATCCCATACCTGTTCCTTATTAGGAAGCGCAGATACGATCTCTGGAGCCTGCCAAGTTGGATTATGAACTCCGTTCGTGATAGCAATAATTTCAGGGCGATTGTTGACCGGTTTCCACATTTCACACGCGGTTTCTCCGTGAAGCTGCGCCACGGCGTTTGCTCCTCGACAGAGCCGCAGACCTGCAACGGTCATGTTGAAAGGTGTTCCACCGATTTCGTGCATCTGCTGAATAGTGAGACCTAATTGCCCCCCCATATACTCGAGCAGCTCATGGGAATGAGTTTCGTTCCCTGCTTCAACAGGGGTGTGAGTGGTGAAAACAATTTTTTCTCGTGTCGATCGCCATGCCTGGTGGAATGGCACTCCCTTTTCCATCTCCTGACGGATAAGCTCTAAACCAGCAAGGGCGGCATGACCTTCATTGAAATGATACACATCTGGCTTGATGCCGAGCGCTTCGAGCGCCTTTACTCCGCCGACTCCTAGAACGAGTTCCTGAGCCACTCGCTCTTCCCCGAACCACCCATAGAGCTGCCCGGTGATCCACCTATTGCCATTCTCTGGAACATCGGTATCGAGCAGGTATAGCGGAGCGTTACCAAAGCAATCGACCTTCCACACCTTGCAGTGAACGATATTTTTTCGGATAGGAACGGTAACAACGATGCCTGTATCCTCGAGAAAAGGATACATGCGCGATCGATAGGAATCGTATGGCCGACCATCTTCATCGATAGCTTGTTCGTGATATCCCTGCTTCCACCGAATACCGATTCCTACTAATGGAACCTTTGCGTCATGCGCTGCCTTGAGGTGGTCTCCCGCAAGGATACCGAGCCCGCCGGAATAAGATGCAAAGGTTGTATCGAGTCCAAACTCCATGCAGAAATACGCAACCTGGGGTAGAGAAGGGGTTGGCTTGGTCATAAGTGCACCTACGGACAAGAGAAAGGGTGTGCAGAGTTTTTGAAAAACTCAACACTACAAAAAGGGGGGATTTCGAAAAAGAGTTCGAACTATGACCGCTCGTAACCTACTAACAACGATTGTCGCCTACCCCGAAAATTGGAAATTTTCTTAAGATGATAGGTGCTAACAACACCGAGATGTCGAAAGTTCTCTCTCAGCGGGACGGTATAACAGAGAGGGTAACGAGTCAAATGAACTTTTGAGAGGAGGAATTATAATAGATTCTAGGGGAGAACTTATCTCTCCCCGCTGTAATCGAGTGTTGCTTTAAGCATCAAAACTTGTTCTTTTACCGAACACTACTGTCGAGCACTTTACTCGAATCGTCTCCTCTTTTTCGACTATCGTGGAGACAAATATTCCCGGCTCAAAGGCTCGCTGTTTGATGAGATTAACCTTTTCAGATTCTGGAATCGCCATCGAGGCGCGAATGTGGAAGTTTAGCTCGACGATTACGTTGCCGGGCTCTTCGCTGATGATTTTCGTAATCATTCCATAAATCGGGTAGGTCTTTCCTACCTCAACCTCACCAGATGTAACCTCTAAACCCATCTGTTCAAAGAAATTTTGCTCTCCCCCTTCCATTTGTACCGCCCCCCAGCAAAGTAAACACGGTTATTGTAACCCCTTATCGTACCGGAGTGAGGAAATGGTTCAAGTTCTCCCGAACAAAATAAAATGTTTTTTCCAAATGTTAGGTCTATCTAACCTCACATCATAATCAGGAAACGATGTTAACGCTTAAGCTGTTGGTATTACTAGGAAAAGATGCTGCGCCGAAGGTGACACAGGTATCTGATGAGGGGTCAAAGGTTAGCTGATAATCGAGAAGGTTTGGGGAACCGCCAAGCTGAAGAGTATTTAGGAGGTCGAGCAGGAGGTACATGGTCGGAAAGCCGCACATTCTTCCTGCATCCTGATCCTCGACGATATGGGCAAATAGTGCTCTTGGATCTCGCGCGGCGATATGGCTGAGATATTGTGAATCGCGAAGTTTAATGGCCTCTAGATCTGCAGGTGTCAAAGGAGCCGGATCGCCAAAAGCCATGCCTCTATGCGCCATGTCGACACCCGCAAGGAGGAGGAACGACTCTCCCCGAGCCGCGATCGTGCGACAAAGCTCAACTAGCGCTCCCAAGAATGTTTGATACGGTTCTGATTCGCTCGGCAATCTTTGCTCTCGAATGAATGGATAAAAGCTTCCGACTAATACCGGAACGATTGTTGGGGTCGCGGCGATACTCGCGTGCAGGAATGGCAGCTGAAGTTCGAGCGAATGCTCATGCTTGTGGAGAAATTCATCAACAAAGCTCCGCTCAGCACCGTAGTGATGGGCAAGAAGCGCCGTAGATGCGGCATCGTTTCGGAAGGTTCGAAAGGGAAGGGCGAAATCTTTTGTTGTCAGGTGGAAAAGGTGAGGAGATGCCTGGTGCGCGGTACCTAGCAGAATGACAACGTTGGGTTGAGAGTTTTTGAGAGCAGAATATCCGATCCCATAAGTCGTTCCTCCTCGACGAAAATCGATGTGAGGTACCATGAGGGCGCACAACGGTGGGGGTGTTGTTGATTGTGTGGCGAGTGATTGCGTGCCGGAGGATTCGCCGAGGTTCAGGTAGGAGTTAACTAACGCCTCGAGTTCCTCTCTCTCTGCGGGATATGCGGCGCCAGCATGAGCGGCGCGCCGAATTGGATCAAGACGAAACGCCTCAAGGATTGCGTGTCGCTGTTCGAAGAAGCGAGAAGATTCGAGAAGGAGATTTTCGTCGCATAGCTGCGCAACATCAGCCACGAGCTGCCGAGTTGCTCCCATCGGCGCAAGTGTCGCAGCGATATCGTCGACCGATACTTCTCCGTTGAATCGCGAGATTATTGGCGCAATAGTTGCGTTAAAAACAACCGGCTTGATTATGCCAAACGGGCAGCGAAAGACTAAAAATGATTCCTTCTCTGCTCCTTGGCCTTCCGTATGAATTGTGACATCGATATGATTGCGCAGCTTTGGGAAGAGCATGAAGGTCTCTGAAACAGATGAGGTTTGTCTTTTCCGCGCTGGGTGGCGCAACGGGGGACTATCAATAGCAGAATGGTAAGAACGCGCAACAGAAAATCATTTTTCACCAAGCTGCTAGCTTAGTCTGTAGGACTACCACTCTTGAGACTATTTTCCTATACAGAATTTGGAGAAGATCCTACCCAGTATATCCTCGGTTGAAGTGACTCCAACGATTTCATCGAGTGATGTAAGGGCGTGTCGGAGCTCAAGAGAAACTATCTCGGTTGGTTGGCCAGCGCGATGTGCTTCTCCCGCTCGATGAATCGCATCGTGAGCGCTTATTAGAGCAAGCCGATGACGTTCATTGGTAATGGTGGTGCTTCCTCCCTCTGCTGCGATTGCGGCGTTCCGTACCTCTTCAACGAGCGCCTCCTGAAGAGCAGAGAATCCGCTCTCTGTTTTCGCGGAAAGGAAAAACCTCTGACTAAAAAGAGTTGGTTCAATAGTAACGGTTGAAAATGCATCGGGGGCGATATCAACCTTATTGACTACGAGCCACACCCGTCTCGCCAATCCCCTGAGATGACTTGCCGCGAGCTGCCACGCCGCATCGGTATCCCCGCCATCAATTATAAAGAGCACTAGATCTGCCCACGGAACGCGGCTTTTTGCGAGCTCGATACCGACCTGCTCAACTGTATCAGTCGTTTCTCGAAGTCCCGCAGAATCGCAAAACACAAATCGCAAACCATCGAGAGTAACCTCTTCCTCGAGCAGGTCACGCGTTGTTCCCGAAATAGGGGTTACGATCGCCCTCTGATGACCGACAAAAAGATTCAGAAGGCTAGATTTGCCGGCGTTCGGCGGGCCTGCCAGAAGCACCCGAAATCCCTCTTTGACGACCTGGCCGTACGCATAGGAATTAATTAGTTTTTCAATCTCTTTGCCGGTCTTTTCGATTTCAGCAACGATGCGCCGCTCAGAAGCTGGATTAATATCCTCCTCAGGAAAATCGATCGATGCTTCAAGCTCCGCGAGGGCATCTCGCAGTGGAGTACCAATTGAAGATATTGTACCGCTGAGTCTTCCATTGAGCTGCTCAGCGGCGAGTTTAAGCGCCTGTTCCGTTGAGGCCGATATAAGGTCGCCTATCGCTTCAGCTTGAACGAGGTCGAGTTTGCCATTAAGGAACGCCCGTTTTGTGAACTCACCGGGATGCGCGGGCGCTACTCCGTAGCTGTAGAGCGAACGGAGGATTTTGCGAACGAGAAGCGGACTGCCGTGACATTGAATTTCAGCAACATCTTCGCCTGTAAAGCTCCCGGGTGAGGGCATGAAAAAGACTATAGAACGGTCGAGCGTCTCCTTCGTTGTACTATCTAATACCTCACCAACGACTACTGTTCGAGGGTGCTTTATAGGATCGATACGTGACTTAAAAAGGGCTCTTAATGCGCCTTTGGTGTCAGGACCGCTTATACGGATTATTGCGACTCCCGCTGGAGCATTTGAGGTGGCACACGCAGCAATAGTTGCGGAATGTTTTTGTACCACCTTTTTCTCTCCTCACACAGTCAAGTTATACAGTCAAACTATGTAGTCAGAACAGCGATAAATCCCGACACAAATAGCACAACACTCGTTATGATCGTTGCGACAAATGGATGGGTTCCGTGAGCGTTTCTCAGATACAGCTGTTGAGTAATGCTCATGATGTTGTTAACAAGCCAGTATAAGACAAGCCCGGCCGGCATCGGAAAAACGATGAACATACCGGTGAAAATGACCGGCATAAGCATCATGATTTTTTTCTGTTGCGGGTCGCCAGTGGTTGGTGTCGTCCACTGTTGCCAGACCATAGTTATCCCCATGATAATAATCATTAGGGGAATTGGTATGCCGAATAGGACTAGTTTTTCCGGCGATGAAAGGTCGTTTACCCAGAAAGCAAAGGGCTGATGTCGAAGCTCTATCGATTGCAAAAGAGCGTTGTAAAGACCGAGAAATACCGGTATCTGGATGAGAACCGGAAAACATCCACCGAGAGGATTAACACCTCTCTTTTTGTAAAGCTCCATAACCGCCTGATTAAGCTCGGTAGCATCTTTGTGCTTGGCCCGCAGCCTTTCCATCTCCGGCTGAATCTCCTGCATTTTCTGCATCGATTTGAAACTGACAGCGGTGAGTGGATAAAAAGCGATCTTAAGGACTAGAGTCAACAAAATAATCGCCAACCCATAATTGTCGAAAAGAGTGTTGAAGAATCGGAGAAGTTTAAGCAGAGGGTCTGCTAAAAAGGTGAAAAAGCCAAGATCTATAGAGCGATGAAGATCAAATCCTGTCTCCTTCAACATCCCCTGATCTTTTGGTCCAGAATAAAGTAGAAACTTACCCATCTGCGGCGAGCCGCTTGCTCTTACACTCAGGGTATTTCCCACATGTCCAAGCTCAAATGAGGTAGTTGTATCCTGAGCTACAAGTGCGGTTTCAAAGTAACGATCGCCAAGAGCAGCCCATTTTAGTGCTCCTTTGTTCGTCGATCCTAACGCCACCTTGTCGGGAGCTACGCGAGAGAGATCGCCATCTGGGGTAACAAGGGTGAACTGCCACGGGTCCTGACGAGCTTTCGCAGGATCGTTCGGGATGTAATGGCTCCATTCGAGCGCGATCGGCGCACCCGCAGGTTTTTCTAGCGAAACATCGACACCGATAAGATATCCCTGCTGTCGTAGACGGATAGTTTTTTTAATCTCTCCCCAATTTGGGTGGGTTCCGGAAAGGGTGATGGTTCCCTCAGGTTGTGTGAGCCGATAGTTCGTTCCCGAAATCTCTACCCCATCCATACCCCAGACGGTATACGCAACGGTGTTGTCGGTATCACCGAGTGCTGAGAGGCCAAGTGGAAGAGAGAATCCTGCCTCCTCTTCTACGAGCTCTACGCGATTTTCACTACCTAGTGATGCTGCATAATTATTGAGAGTAACGCCCTTGAGCCGTCCCCCGAGCTGCGCAACCTCAAGGGTGAGAACTTCCGTTCGAAGAGTGATGATTCCGGCAGCTTTGACCTGATCGATTGTCGGAATCCCTTGTTGCTGCGCTCCCTGTGCAGTGCCGCTAACCGCCGGTGCAGACTGCATTGAGGAGGAAGACATCGCAGAAGGGGCGGATCCGGATAGCCCATTAGTTGATTGTGGCTGCGTGAGTTGACTCTGCTGAGAGGGCGGCGGCGAAAACAGGCTCTGCGAGTACACGAGCACTACGATAAGGCTTAGAACAATCGCTAGGGCTGTACGTCTATCTTCCATGGTGATATCCGGTGAGTAGGCAAAACCGATAGTGGTTGGCTTCCGTAAACTGCGCCTGTAACTGTACAGTGAGGCTTAGAGTTTATATAGGCTTAGAGTTAAAATTGCGGATATTTAGTTGTGTCCAATCATCTAGTTTGTCGTTCAACTATTTTGTCGCTAAGGCACTGGATCCGGCCCACCCGGGAAAAGCGGATTACATCTCAAGATACGACACAGCCCGTAGGCGGCTCCTCGAATCCAACCGTGTCTCTCGATTGCATCGACGGCGTATCTTGAGCATTCGGGATGGAATCGACATCTAGCACCGAAGAGGGCAAAGAGGGGCGAGAGTGTCCATTTGTAAACGTTGAACAGCAGCCAGAGAGCCGATGAAAAACGGGGCGTTTCCAGCGGCTCTTTCTCGCTACTGCTCATTCCTATTACCGTGACGAGTTTGTGAGGGGGAGCCTTGTGGTTCACCGATTAAACGCGCCCGAGATAGTAATTCGAACAGCTCATGCTGAAGCTGGGGGCCTGTTAAGGTCACACATCCGGGACGTGCTGAAACAACGACTTCTATGCCACGGATTACTGTGTGTTGGTGTCGCCGAAACGCTTCACGAAGAGCTCGTTTTATTCGATTACGCTCGTGTGAACGCTTGTGGATCTTTGTGGTGACCGTAATGCCCAACCGAGGACGAGGAAGTGGGTCGTTCCGATTATCGGATCGGTTTTGCATGCGGCGTTGAGGGAATTCGTGCGGCTGGCTTCCGCGGGCCGTTCGAACAAACCCCATCAGGTGCGGACCGTGGATACGGCGACCGGTATTCTGGACCCGAAGAAAGTCGCCTCTTTTTAGAATGCGGGCTTCCTTCGGGAATGAGCAATCGATCATACGAGACCGCTTGGATTCCGTTTGTTCGGTCATCCGGTTCGATCACCTATTTATAATGGCCCTTACGGTATACCGCTGGCACAATTCGTTTACGGCCGCGGGCTCTCCGAGCATTAATAATCTTACGGCCTCCTTTTGTGGCCATCCGGGCGCGAAACCCGTGGGTTGTCGCTCGACTTTTCGTATGTGGTTGATAGGTACGCTTCATAGTGACTTCCTGACCGATGTAAAGAGGGGCAGTGCTGCTCCCCGGCGAGCTCTAAAACTTGCGCTCGGCCATTAAGGATACGCGCCTGAGATTGATAAATCAAGCGGTAGCTGGGCTCTTTGGATGATAAAACGGTGGATGCTGAGCTAGGCAATCGCCATTCCGCGAGCGAGATAGCCTCGAACATAGTCCGCAACCCCCTCTTCGAGCGAAGTTTTCGCCCCTGGCCACCCCTTTTCTAAGAGTCGAGTCATCGTGGCCTCGGTGAAATTTTGGTAGCCAGGCACCAGCGATGGGGGCATATCGAAATACTCAATCGCCGACGGAAGGTCCATCGCGGCAAAAATAGCGTTTGCTAGATCGTTCCAGGTTCTTGATGAGCCGGTGCCAACATTATATACCCCATGAATCGAGGGGTTGTTGATAAGCCACCAGATAGCATCGCAGCAGTCACGGACATAAATAAAATCACGTCGTTGTCCCCCATCGGGGTAGAGCGGATCGGTTGATTTGAAGAGCCTTATTCGACCTGTTTCTAGTGCTTCGGGATAGGCGGTAAGAATACGACTTCTCATTTTACCCTTATGGTACTCGTTCGGGCCGTAGACGTTGAAAAATTTAAGGCCACAAACTGAGTTGTGGAGCCCCTGATCGAAGAGCCATAGATCTACGAGATGCTTGGAGAATCCGTAGGGGTTGATCGGGCGGAGGTTGGAGAGGAGGGCGGGGTCGTCGTCAAAACCTGCTTCGCCAATGCCGTAAGTCGCTGCGCTGCTCGCGTAAATGCACCGGATGCCGAACTCGGCGCAGAGGCGGATAATATTCTGTGAGAGCTGGACGTTGTTGCGCATGAGAAAGTCCATGTCCATCTCTTGCGTCGATGAGCAAGCACCAAGGTGGACTACTGCTGTAAGGTCGCGCCGATGGTGTTCGATGAAAGGAATAATAGTCTCTTTCGGAATTATCTCCCGAAATTGCTTGCCCAAAAGTGTCCGCCACTTCCCCGCAAGTCCATCCTGTTTGCCCAAATTATCTGCGATTACGATATCTCGGATCCCTTTATCATTTAGTAATTTTAAAAAATTACTGCCGATAAAGCCCGCGCCGCCTGTTAAAAGAATCATCTGATTGAGCTCCCATTGAGAAGATTGAGGAGGAGATAAAAGGTCGGGGCTGGTTTAGTTCCTCACCAGTCGCGAGGATAAGAGTATCCTTATGGATACTATGTTTCAATGATGTGTGCGCTTTATTGAAAGATTGCATCGAAGGCTTGACTAGCCCTTGCTTTGGAGGGTGACTATGTGTTACCTAATCGCTCCATGCTATGCCATGCAGTATTTTGGGTAGCCAAAGCTGTGGGTGGATTCGTTCCCTTATGATGGGTCTATGCCATCATAAGGGAGGTATTGTCGTAAGAAGGGAGCAGAAAAGAAGATGGGATCGGTGGTCAAACGGTTATTGAATGCAGAATCTGAAGCAGACGGTCAATTCTCAGAGAGACGATTTGGATGGTTATCTCTTGGAATGGCAGCTTTCTGCGGCGCGTGTGCTCTATTTCCTCTTAGCTCTGCATCGGCAGATACCCTCGCAG
The DNA here is from genome assembly GCA_044345055.1 of Bdellovibrionota bacterium. Lineage (GTDB taxonomy): Bacteria > Bdellovibrionota_C > UBA2361 > UBA2361 > OMIW01 > OMIW01. The sequence continues at coordinate 38,112 of JBIJBT010000004.1, read as the reverse complement.
AGCTCAACGCTCTCAAGGCAAGAGTTGAAGAACTTGAATCTCGGGTCAGGGAGGAACATGAGAAAACCTCTGTGCTGGCTGATGAAGTTGCCGAGTCAAAAGTTCGTCGACTTGTCCCTGAAAAAAAAGAGCTGAAATCTGAGTACGGATTCGGGCCGAGCGCTTCGAGTGTTTACCGTGTTGACCAAGGTATTTCTCTGGCTGGGTACGGGGAGCTCTATTATCAGGATTTCGTTCGTGATGCGGGGGCAAAGCGCGATCGCGCTGATGCGCTGCGGGCAGTCGGATACGCTGGATACCGATTCAACGATTGGATATTAATGAACACCGAGATCGAGTTCGAGCACGGAAGTACGGCGTCGGGTGCTTCAGGTGAGGACGGCTCAGTATCGGTTGAGTTTTCCTATCTCGATATGTTTTTCAGACCCGAGGCAAACGTGAGGACCGGATTAGTCCTTATACCGATCGGTTTCATTAACGAAATTCATGAGCCCGCTTTTTTTCATGGAGTTCAGAGACCGGAGCTTGAGAGAAGTCTTATTCCGACGACGTGGCGTGAAATTGGTGTAGGCGCATTTGGTAAATTTGGTTCTGAACTCGAATATCGGACCTATCTCGTCAACGGTATGAGAGCAAGCGGCTTTACTTCGGCTGGTATTCGTGGTGGCAGACAGTCGGGGATCGAGGCGATAGCGGAGGATGCTGCGTGGGTTGGGCGAGTTGATTATACGCCCGGCTCTGCTGTACCTGGTTTGCTTGTTGGTACATCGTGGTACATTGGAAATTCAGGTCAGGATGATGAAATTGCCGGAATTTCCCCGAATGTAAGGACCTTGATGATGGAGGGACACGCTCAGTATCGGGTTTCATCTCTCGAACTTCGCGCTCTTGGAGTTTGGACGGCGCTCGATGATTCTGGACCGCTCAGTCAGGCTCTCAACCAAACGATAGGAGATCGGCAGAATGGATGGTATTTGGAAGCAGCCTATGATGTGCTTCCTCTCTTCGGTGATACCGGTGGGCATTACCTCGCCCCGTTTGTTCGCTACGAAAGTATTGATACCCAAGCATCAGTTCCAGCTGGGTTCGTACGAGATCCATCGCAGCGACGGTCTATACGTTCGCTCGGCCTTACCTATAAACCGATAAGCCAGGTGGCGCTCAAGGCGGAATATCGAGACTTTGAGCTCGATGGACCAACCGACGGTGCCGACAGTGTGTATCTTGGAGTCGGGTTCGCGCTGTAATGTGGTTGCTTACTGAGAGATGCTCAGCGGAGGTACGGTTTATGGGCCATATCAGATGGTTAACGCTTACCTTCGTGGTTGCGTTATTCGGGGGGCTGGTAACCCCAGTTCATGCTCAGGTGTTGATGGCGCAAGACGAGGCTCTCCATCGAGCTTTTCCTGACTCGACCTCTGTGCGGAGGCGCTCTCTTGTACTAACCGCTGAGAAAATTGGAGCAATCGAACGGGCTGAGCAGCTGCGACTCAAGCCCGGCATCGTGACTTACTTTGTCGGGTATCGCGATACTCAATTCTTGGGTATCGCGACGATAGATACCGGTGTAGTGCGCACCCATCAGGCAGTATTCATGTCCGTATTTTCTCCCGACGGGGTGCTCAAAGATGTTTTCGTTCTCGCGTTTAACGAGCCACCTGAGTACATCCCGACTGAGGGATGGTTTAATCAATTTCGGGGTAAAAAGCGGGATGAGCCACTTATTCCTGGAAAAGATGTGGCAGGCGTAATGGGCTCAACCCTTTCGGTTCAAGCCATTACTGGTTCTGTTCGCCGGATGCAGGCCATTTTCCCGCTTTTTACGACTGACTAGAACATGTCGAAGTAGTTGATGAACTATCGGTATCTCTGAAGAAGGTATGTATGCGGTATCTCATCACAGGAGAGTGGAATCGTCATCGAGTGATGCGATTGATAATGGTTTTCTTCTCGTTTTATGTGGCAGGGTTTTGGCTCACCAGTGCGCTTCTCTATTTTCTTCACATGGATCTGACACCTCTCTCGGTAATTCGGTATTACCGCGGAGATGAGGCGCTGTTCATGCCTCCCCAAAGTTATCAAAGCCTCCTTGAGCTCACCCATGTTCATCTTTTTGCGATGGGTGTGTTACTTGTTACCCTTACTCATCTTCTTCTTTTTGTTCCTGGTTCAGATCGACGCAAAGCTGCGCTCTCTGCAGCAGTCCTTGCTTCCGGCTTTATCGAATCTACCTCGGGTTGGTTAGTTCGATACGTTCATCCCCTGTTCTCTCTTGTGAAAATTGGTTCATTCCTATCTCTTCAGCTCAGCACTGCGCTCGTTTTAGTATTTATTATTAAAGCGCTTCGAGCAAAGAATAAATTGTCCTATCAGGATGAAGCAGCAACAGCCGCTGCTGAGGCGCGACGAACAAAGCAGCGCGGAACAGAAAATAGTGGAGGAGCTGGAAGTGGATTAAGCGCGCTTATACCGCTCCTATTTGTTGTGACCGGTGTGTTACATCCAGCGAAAGCTGAGACGAATCTCAGCGATCAATCGCCAGTTAAAGTTTCAGCTCCAAATCTCGAAGAGGTTATTGTTCAGAGTCGTCCAGCGATGGGAACTATCCTCTCTATATCTTTATGTCGGACACCTACTAAAGATACGCAACAGATCTTCGATCGAATCTTTAAAAAGGTGGAAGAGGTTGAGGAGCATATTAGCGAGTGGCGTCCATCGAGTGAGGTTTCGCGTATCATCGCAAGTTCGGGAAAACGAGCAGAAAGGATTAGTGCTGATACCGAGCGATTTCTTCGGCTCTCTCTCTTGATGTGGCAGGAGACGGATGGTGTTTTTGATATTACCTATCGGACGGCTAGAGCAGCAGGTTCACGGGCAGCAGGCCTGATAGCCGATAATAAGAGATTGTCTCGTCCATTCGTTCATCTTGAAGCAGGGCGCGCGTTTCTTCCGGAAGCGGGAGCTACTATTGATACGGGGGGCATTGGTAAGGGATTCGCTCTTGACGAAGTAGTGCCGGTTGTCAGAGAACTTGGAATATCGTGTGCGCTCTTTGATTTTGGTGGTAGCTCGTTTCTTGCGATCGGTTCGCCTGAGCGCACTGAGGGGTGGCGATTGGTCATAGAGAATCGCGACCAGCCGCCGATATTTCTTCGAGATCGAGCAGCCTCAACGTCTTCATCTTTCGCAATAGCCGATAGTCCATCCGAATCCCATCCCCATATCGTTGATCCTCGAACGAATGAGACGGTAAATACTCTCCGTAACGCCACATTATTCTGCGATTCAGCTGCTATCGCTGATGCTTTGAGTACTTATGTTATCGTTGTCGGAGAAAAAAAGGCTGAGGCTGTTGTGAAAAAACTGTCATGTGAAAATGCGAGTCTCTTGACTGTTACTAACGGCTCTAAAATATCCTAATATATATCTCGAGCTTGCAAAAAGGTCGTCTTTGGCAGACACTTGTGGTGCTAGAAAAAAGCTAGAATATAAAGAGCTTATTACGAGCTAACGACACACCGCGAGCCCCTAAAAAGACCATGAAGATAGCAAACCCAATTTACGACGCTGTATTCAAGTATCTCCTTGAGGATAAGAGGGTTGCAAAGCTGTTGCTTTCAACGATTCTCGATGAAGAGATTTTAGATATTAATATTCAACCTACCGAGCACTCTATTGAGCTTGAGAGGCCCCCCGTTACTGTGTACCGGATCGATTTCTCGGCAAAGATTCGTTCAGGTTCGGGAGAGCAGCTTGTTCTTATCGAGCTACAGAAAGCAAAGTTCGCGCAGGATCTTTTCAGATTTCGAAGATACCTCGGAAACCACTACGCAAATAGAGAAAACCAAACAACCGATCCAAAAACTGGAAGAACTGTTCCTATTCCGATAATCACCATCTACTTCTTGGGTGAAGCGATCTCTGAGCTTAATGCTCCCGTAATAAAAGTAAATCGTGAATGCATCGATATCGCGACTGGAGAGCGATTTACCAAAAAGGTCCAGTTCATCGAGTGTCTTACTCACAATAGCTTTATTATTCAGATACCTCACCTAAAAGAAAAACGACGAACAGAACTTGAAAAGCTTCTTCTTTTCTTCGATCAATCAAACGCTATCGAAGATAAACACACACTTTCTATTCATGAAGACCAGATACCACAACAGCATCACCTTCTTTTAGATCGACTCCGAAGAGCGATAGAAGATCAAAACATTCGGGGCGCGATGGATGTTGAGGACGATATTGTTCTTGAGCTTGAGGATAAAGATCGCGAAATTCAGAAGCATCGAGAGAGAGCGGAGCAGGAAAAGAAAAACGCAGAGGCCGAAAAACAGCGAGCAGAGGACGCGCTTCGACGAGAAGAGCTGGAAAAACAGCGAGCAGAGGACGCGCTACGACGAGAAGAGCATGCGAAAAAACGAGCTGACGAAAATGAACAAAAATTAGCTGAGGCTCTTAAACGTCTTCGGGAGCTCGAGCAAAGATCTCCCGAAGAATCGTGAGGCTTTCAGTATGACGATACCGATCTAACTTGATGCCTTTTTGCTAAGTTAAAGGACTTGAGAGTTAGGAGTTGTCTTCCCACAATAGTTGATCAATCGGCGCGGATTAGAGTGCCGCTTTTTTGGGTTAAAAAGGTTTAAAATGAGAGGAATTTGACTATCCGGTCAGGGAGAGTCTGTGTGAGTTGTTTAGGTTGATGCGTTGACGGATGAATTTTGCTGCATCATGAGTTTGAGTAGTGTCAGCGAGAAATTGTGGATATGTGTTTGCGAGAGCGAGCTTTACTACAGCCTCTGATGGGTGTACGCCTGGTCTGATTGTTCTGAGCCAGGACCCGAAAGAGCGCCAGACGAGAGAGGTTTGAGTGATTGCGATGTACTGCAGTATACCCTGAGCGATGAGTCCTGTTTGAATGAAGACATGATAGGAGTTGAATTTTTGTAAGATGTTTTTTCTTTCAGTCTCGGATTTTTTATGTAGGTACTGATCTCCTGAGCCTCGCGATATTTTCTTCATGGCAGCGCTCCAGAAGTGGTAGTCGAATACGCCGACGGAGTGAGTTGCCGCCTTGAATGAGACCTCTATTTTGAAACGGAGTGCATAGAGGCTATAAATTGTGAGCGGATCGAGAGATATCTCCGTGGACATCAGGATGATGTTTCCTCTGAGTGGGTGAGAGACGAGCACGAATCGCATTATTTTTTCTGCTGGTTTCCACCAGAGATCTTGAACGCAGTATTTGATCTTTTGCTGCTTGTCGTTATAAGCGGTGCTCAAGGCGGAGGTAAAGGATGATGTGTCGTTGAAGAGTTGATGCAATACGACTTTTTCTCCGTATTTCTTTGGTCTTCCCCTAGATTTTTTCTCCTTTTGAAGAGGAGATTTGTAAGCGACAGAATTAGTTCGGACTCTTGTGATGAAGTGATTGCTGACTTTGAGTGAGTAGTTGGAGAAAGCACCACCTGCATAATAGGCATCTGCGATCAGATAGTGGGGGACCTGAAGGGACAAGCTTCCGATCATATCGAGGAGTTTTTGTGGGAGTGTTTTTTTGTATCGATTTGACCGAACGATGCCTTCATGAATTTTTGCGATAATGGGGACAGCAAAAGAGTGAGCCATAGTTCCTGCCAGAACAGAGAGGACCTGTATGGAATGCCCCATTATGTATTCTGGCTTGGAGTTTGATTGTGATTCCTGATGGAGTGATTTTACGCCGGGCATTTTTCTACCCTCTTTGGGCACCTTTATACCATCTGCGATCAGAATGATTCGTTCGTTGACCCTAATGAGTGGAAATAGGCGAAGTATGACCTTCATCCAGCAGGCTGCCAGTGTATCGAGATGAACTCCACTGCTGCCAAAAAACGCCAGAATGGGACCATATGAATTGGGTCCGATAGAGAGAGCTCTGATAAAACTTGTTGCACCTGCAATATCGGAGCGTGTGAGAAATCCAATTATCACCACTGAGAACCAAAGGAACGTTTGCCTTCGACTGAAGGCAGAACGCAGCTCGTGAATGATCGCGAAAATTTCTTTCCAGATTGCCATATTACCCTTGACAATACACCGTAGCATATGCATGCTACGGTGTATGAAAAAACAACTTCGCACAATCCAAAATCGTATCGACACAATAAAAAAGCTTCTTATGGAGGTAGGAATGATGCGACCCGGTTCGCTCACAAAGCAGATGAATCGAAGCTCAAAGAGCGACAAGGTCTATGAGTACTGGCAGTTGAGCTACACTCACAAAATGAGAAGTAGAACCGAATACGTCAGGGCAGGGAAAGTAGAGCAGACTCAAGCTCAGGTTGCGGAGTTCAAGAGGTTCAAGCAACTCGTAGATGAGTGGATTGACCTCGCAATCGAACAGGCTAAACTAACCGAAAAAGAGGACGATGATTAGGGGGAGAACTCCCGACTCTCAAGTATAGCAGATCACGTCGACAAATTTTTACTAAAAACTCACAGCCAGCTTCAATATCGGGATCTTGCAGAGAAGAACATCCCTACCTCATCTTTTCGATCAAAGGAGGCCGACAGTCAGCGGGTAGCTGATTTCGAGGCTGCGGCTGAAGAGGTGAAGGCACACATTTATAAATGGGCATACCTTCTTCAAACACATTTCCCCTCTCTAGTATCTGATGCCGTCGATGAACTCAAAAAGCTCGCGCCGGAGAGAACCGTTAGCTTCAGCAATACTCTAAAAAATGAGCTTTCCGACTCTCTCGAGGATTATTTTCTCGATACCCTCAGTCAGATTGTGCAGAAGCAATTAGCAGAGGTTGATCTTTGCGTGAACGCCATAAAGAGTGTGTTTTCTTCCGACATCTCGGAGCAGAACGGATAAAATCGTATTGCTGTTAGTGGCGGATTGCACGGAATTAGGATCACTGCTACGGTCATCGGGTATTTTTTAAGGGTTTCGCATTCGTTTTAGTTGCGCACTAAAGCTCTAAGTAGCATTAACTACTTTTAAACTGATTAACCATTTTCAATGCTGACAAGCTATTTCCGTCTTTAAACTACAGCCCAAAGGAGATGCCACTTAATGGGAATCGATCCTCAGCCAACACCGGGCCCGGACGAAAATAATGATACTGGACCGCTCACCCAGGAATTTTCCCTCTTCCTTAAATCGGATCCGATGCGAGCTCAAAAGCTTGTTCTTGAGCTGTCGATTACTCGCTTTTGTGACGAGCTTGAGGGATTTGGTAATGTAAGCCTTCAGGGTCTAGTTAGGCTTTTTTCAACTCAACCACGCCACAAAGCGGTTCAGGAAATCTATGACTTTTTCTCACCCTGTTTTGATGCGGGTGAAGAGGAATTACGGAAAAGGTTAGAGGTGGTTTTTGCTGCGGTCGAGTCCACAGTTCCAGAACACGTGGCGCTCAGCCATGAATCAGCATCCCTTACCAAAGATGCTTTCTGTGGCATCCTGCTCTGTCAGTCGGCCCTTTGCATCGGATCATATGAACTATCGAAAGTCATCCGCGATACGGGATTAGGAATAGATAAATCGATAATCGAGCCGTTCTGGGAGAGGATTGATGACGAAGGGGCGAGAATCGTTAGGATCAATTTATCGGAAAATTTAACCACTGCATTAAAACGGAAATCTACAGAGGCTCTTGCTAATCATCTTGTAGAAGAGTCCAAGAAACTCAAACTGACGATAAATTCGCGCATAGAGGAGCTAAAAAATCTTTATGAACCTCTAACCGCCTACGCCGTAGAACGGCTGCTCGATATTGTTCCTCCACAACTCGAAGAATATCTTCAACAACCCTTCAAAGAAGCTCTCACGCGATACACCCGAGCCGAGTTTGAAACGCCCTTTAACTCCGAAATTTCGAAGATTCATCAGCAAAAATTCTACGATATCGACGCAGCACTGAGGGCTATTCGTGAATTGATGCGATAGAGCTGGATGTTAACGCCATGATGTCGCTCCGTCACCCCGATTTTGGTGAGTCAACGAACCTCGGTGCCACCTCCCTGAGACGGTCCGCCCTTAAGAGTACAGATTACCCTTCTTTGGGTCAGTTCACCGATGAGGATCGGCTGCCGCGTACACGGGATCTTGTCTCAGCTATTCTGAAACATCCCGAGATCGAAAGGGTGCTCGAGTCGTTGTCCGATGAGAAGTCCATGCGGCGGTTCATCGAAGTGCTATTGAGGAGCAATACGAGCTGTAAAGATTTGTTGATCGATCGAGTTCTAGAGTCGGAGCTCCTCTTCGAGTCTTTTGGTGAATTATCCTCCGAGGAGAGGGCGAGTCTAGGGAAGGAAACTGAGCTTCTCGGTGCCTTCCATCGAGAGATAGTGCGGGCGGGTTTTGTTCCTGAGTGGCTCGACCTTGCTCAGCGAATATCGCGAGAGGCTAGACTACCGCGTGAAGAAACTTCTTTTTCCTACGATATCATCCGTTCATTACAACTTCTGGCCGATGATGCGAGATGGGTAACGGAGCTTTTTGCAACCTATGCCGATCCGTCTGTTAGTCTCACCACGCTTGCGAGCTATTCACTTGAGCCAGTTCTTTGTTTTACTGAACATAATTCGTGTCCGGGTCGTATTTCTTCTCTGTCCTATAAAACCTTCCCGGAGCCGAAATCGCCAAGTGGACAGAAGAGCTTCTGGATATGGATGGATGCTCCTTTTGGTCTATTTATAAAGCGGGATGGGATTCCGCAGGCGATTCTTAGTTTTTCCACTCGCGATCGGGTCGGCGCCCTGCAAATAGAGCAGATGCAGGGGGTTCGCGGAATAGGGTGCTCTAATGCGGGGTACCCCTTAAATATTAAGCATCCGGAAAATTTTGCCAGCAATTTGTTTGGGATCTCATTTCGGGATGTCTTTGTCTCGGCAGTCGAGAAAATTGCAGAGATGAATGGTTGCGAGAGAGTCGTCATTACCGGAGGTGAAAACAATATCTGGATTAGGCCGAACAAATGGAAGAGCGTTCCTACTTATTCGATTGAAGCGGCGCGCAAGGGGTATGACGATGTGGCAAAGCGCAGGTCGTATCGCCAGAGAGATGATGGCGATTGGGAACGCACTCTGGGGGGTTCCGAAAGGTAGCAGGTACCAGTAACGTAATAGAGGGTGTCCTTGAACAATATCGAGCAATCGGGCCAGCTAATGGGGCTGGCCGAACGTTGCCTCATGCCGCGCATCACGCTGAACGATTTCTTCGACTGCCTAAAGAGCCTCGGCGTAGCCATACACACACGGTCGGTGCAGGAAGTGAGGAGAAAGGCGGAATATGGCGAAAGTTCGCCGCCATGTAATTGACTTTCCTCTCCTCCCTCCGCTAAACTCGTCCACCAGATGTAACCCCTCGTATACGAAGGTTTCGAAACGATGGGCCGATAGCTCAGTCGGTAGAGCAACTGGCTTTTAACCAGTGGGTCGGCGGTTCAAGTCCGCCTCGGCTCAGTTTTTTTTGGTGCGACCATATAATTCCACAGCGAGAGTATCATCTTGCAGGTCCATCTTATTTAGTGGACCATACCCATCTTGGTGATGGCCAATGACGATTTTCTGTCAAAGACACGATGAGCGTTCTGCAAATCGTTAAGTCCCTCAAACCACTCCCACTCATTGTTGTCCTTAATAGTAATCCCCTATGAAACCAGAGCATTTTCGAGCTCACCCTTGGCATGGTGTTACTCCCGGAGATAATTGTCCCGAGGTGGTCAATGCATACATCGAAATAGTGCCGACCGACACCGTAAAATATGAGGTGGATAAAGCTTCCGGATTGCTCCGAATCGATAGACCGCAACGATATTCAAATATCTGCCCAGCTATGTACGGTTTTATTCCACAGACCTTGTGCGGCGATCAGGTCGCTCGTCTCTGCATGGAATCAACCGATCGCGATAAGATCGTCGGCGATGCGGACCCTGTTGATATCTGCGTGCTTACCGAGCGTGCGATTCATCATGGGGACATCCTAGTAAATGCCCGACCAATCGGAGGACTCCGGATGGTAGATAAGGGTGAGGCCGATGATAAATTAATCGCGGTTCTTGAAGGCGATACCGCATTCCATAATTGGCACGATATTACCGACCTCCCCACCGCTCTCCTTGACCGATTATCTCACTACTTTCTTACCTACAAACTCCCACCCGGCACTATGGTTTCGCAGTGTGAGCTCGTTGAGACCTACAATAAGGAAGAGGCTTACCACGTAATTGAAGCAAGTATGCTTGACTATCGCGCCGCCTATTGGGGCACGAAATAGTTTTCCGTATTTTCCCCTCTAAAATTTTTCGCTAAAAAATAGCTGCCCTAAAATATCTCACTGAGTGTATTTCTGGGTAGCTTCGAGCGTTCAGCTTTACTTTTACGCCGTTATTCCATCACCATCCGGATCGCCCACTCCTTTAACCCCCTCATGCCCTGCACGCCGACCTTGTGACCTACTGAATCAACCACCATCGTAGTTGGCCAGCCAAGCTCGGTAGTAAGATATCGCGCTCCCTTTTCAGCTTCATCTATCGTCACAACGGTATCATCCGAACCGTGTGCAATAAACACATCCGGCGCCGCTCCGGAGGGAATCGGCTCGGGCGAACGAACCACAAAGCTCGCTAGAAGTGCCAGCCCTTTAAGCAGTCGGGGATTTCGTTGCAACGCCATCCCCAACACACCACCTCCTTGCGAAAACCCGATCCCTGCGGTAATTCGGGGCTCAATGCCGAGCTGCGGTATTATCTCCTCAAGAATACGATCTAGCGCAAAGGATGCTTGCCACGGATCTGCGTCAGGATCCTCGAGCAACCACCATGAAAAACCACCTATCGGATCGGGTACCGGAGCCTGAATAAAAAGACGCGCCGAACCGGGTGGAAGGCAGCGAGAAATACCGGACATAATCCGCACATTACCTGCTCTGCCATGAACAAGTATGAAAAGTGGAGAGTAGGACGTTTCGCCAGGTTCGAACAGATAGACAGGTTCAATCATCGCCGCACACTCCCTAACCTGTTCGGACATACTATTTTCATATTAACCAATTTGCACTTTGAGAGCCCGTTCACTTCTTCAACCCCGCGGCTCTCTGTTCGGCAAATTTTAGCCATCTCTCAACAATTCCCTCGGGTAGGTAGTTTAATTCGGCCTCGATAAAAGCCTCTCCTTTAATCTCACCAATAGCTGGTGCGTCATGCTCTTCCTTCGTCAGGAAAAAAACCGCTTCAAACTGTTTCTTCAAAAGAATATTTCCCTCAGCAGCACGGAGTGCTTCATCGCGCCTTCGCTCGAAGGCGGCGATATCCCCGATACCGTATTCCGCTATCGCCAATTCAAATAAAAGAGCTGCTTCTTGGGCTAACTCAGCAGAAGAAACTTTCCCCTCTATCAAACTCTTTGCGTATCGATATAAACCCATTCCCCGCAACAACCGAGCATGACGACGAAGATCATCGTTACCTGGAGCAACTGCCAACACCCGTTCAGATACGCATCGACTCTCTCTTGTCAAACCCACCCGAAAAAGGGTGTCGGCGAGTGTTCGCCCTATCGCAGCTAAAAGCTCATCGTTATCATCACGCTGCTCGGCAACCGCGAGGGCTCGCCGATAATCATCCAAAGCATCCCGAAAAAGTTGCCGACCGCGTCGAGCATTTCCACGGAAAAAAAGGAGATTTGGATCGTTTGGCCTCTCCTGAAGAAGCTGAGAAAAAAGCTTGTCAGCCTCCTCGAAAGCCCCCGTCTGTAGAAGAGCAGTTCCAAGATTTCGGGACACCGGAAGGGAATCGGGCGCAAGAAGATGGGCAGAGCGAAAAAGTTCAACCGCTTCTTCATCGTTGCCCGCGTGAAACGCAGCTATTCCCCTCTCAACAAAAGTAGCAACAGTTATCTCCTCAGCACGAACTCCCGGAACTGTTACCGCATCGGGGGCAGGTGGAAGAGCACAGCCACTAAAGGCTCCTATGCAGAGCAAATAAAGAGGTAAAAGAGCAGCTCTAAAACGAAGTGAGAGGCTTGGCACAGCGAGTCGATTAAAAAAGAACGGTGAAAAGGAAAATGCAAATATAATCCGCTAGTGCGGAGGACTGTCGGTAACACCTTTTGCTAACTAAGTGCACCCGATCCAGTCAGAAACTTTAAAGCGAAAACTTTCGGAACACCCGACTTGGAATATGTACAATCGCCGCCATGATGAATCGCCAGAACCAAGGAAGGTAAACGACCGGACTTCCTTTTCGGACCGCCTTGATAATTCCTTTTGCTATCGCCTCAGGACTCGCAAAGAGTGGACCCTGTTTAAGATGTTTCGTCATCTTCGTAGCGACGAATCCGGGACGAATATCTATAACCGTTACCCCTTTTCGCGCTAAAGCCTGACCAAGACCTGAGCAGTACGCACTTAGTCCCGCTTTTGCACTTCCGTATGGGTAATTGCTCGCTCGACCGCGATCTCCTGCGACCGATGTCACCGCGACAAGGGTTCCCTCTATCTTCTGATCGACCATCCGACTTGCCACACCACTCAGGAGCGCAGCAGGACTAGTAAAGTTTACCCTCACTTGCTTATCAAGCTCAAGCGCGTCACCTTCTGTGCCACCCAACGGTGGGAGGACTCCGTAAAAAATCGCTGCCACGTCAACACCGCCGAGCTTCTCCCAAACCTCAGTAACGAGAGTTGAGATTCCACCTATATCGGCAAAGTCGAATCTCGCTGTGGTAACAGTGCCTCCTCGCACCCGCGCATCGGTAGCGATTCGCTCTAATGATTCCTCATTACGCCCAATCAACAAAAGGTCCGCGCCGCGAAGCGCGCACTCTGCGACGAACGATGCCCCGATATCCGAGGTTGCGCCAAAAACTGCGACCCGCGTTCCTTTTTCTATCTCCATCCCCTCTCCTACTGAACGGCGAGCGCACCACTCTCAAGCAGACGCACCGCATTGCGGAACGACGATTGGTAGTGGGTCATTGACGCCCCGATCAGAAAATATCGCTCGAGTAACTCACGGCTTCCCTCGCCACCATACCGTCGCAGCGGAACCCACGAGCGCGCTTCATCAAACTGACCCTCAAGAATTTCATTCACTACCCGAAGCTGCAGAAACGGCTCTTCACTCCGGTCAAAAAACGCCATACCGTTTACCGAACCCCGCCCTTCATCGACCTCCACGAAATTAAATTCAACCGACCTCGTGCCATCCTCGGTCCCGAGTAAAACCCGAGTTCCTTCAACCTCGCGAAGCTCAAGCCCGAGCCTTCCCTGAATCCATCCCGGGAGCAGAAGAAGCGACAAGAGCGAAGCACCCGCGCCGTGAGAAACGGTAAAGTTCACCCGTGATAAATTAAGTAACCGTTCGCTGAGGTCAGCGCGATCAAAAGCTTGTCGGATAACCTCTCGCCACGGGTTTAACCACATCCAGGCGCAATCAATTACTCGCTCCTTGCGGTACCAAAATCGCGGGACGGTTTGGGCTGCCCCTGCGGTTACTCGCGTATCGATATATACCGTCTGCGCGAGAGAGCCGGTGAGCTGTTCGATCCAATCAGGGATCGCTTCCTGTAAAATGACCGCCTCGATGCGAGCCCCCGATAACATATGAGCGCGCAAAACACTCGGGAGCTCAGGAAGTCGATGGCGCGGAACCGTCACCTTGGCGACCTCTGAACATAAAATCACCGATGGCGAAACTCGATGGCAACGGCCACCGACATCAAGAGTAATTCCCTCCACCGAATCATCAATAGAGAGCACAAACACACGGCTTGGATTCACTAGCGTAAGAGAATCAATCCAGTTACCAAGCTCATCAGGGGGAAGATCATGATGAAAGACCAAAAGATTTGAGTGCGCAGCTCGCAAATACCCGAGCTCCTCAATCGAGCGAACCGCCCGAGTTAAGGCCGAGCCGAGTTGGCCCATCTCAACACACACCGAGGGAATGACGATCGACATAGCTGCACCTCCATCCGTAACAACCATTCTTTGGGGGTGCTTGTTCAGAGACACTCACCCCTTTTCTGCTTAAACAGACTCGACTCACCGTCCCAAAACCTTCCCTAAAAAAAACTACAAACGACGCCAGGTGTGACCTCGCTTCCGGAGAAGCGCGGCAGCCTCGGGCGGTCCCCATGAACCAGCCTCATAATTATAAAGCTGCGGCGCACGGTCCGATCCCCAAGCATCGAAGATCGGGGCCAACAAACTCCACGCCTCCTCGATCTCATCGTTTCTAGTGAACAGGGTCGCGTCCCCCTTCATGGCATCGAGCAAGAGCCGCTCATAAGCCTCGGGAGAAGCTACGCCGAACGAGTGGTCGTAGTTAAAATCCATCTCCACTCGCCGCACCCGCATCCGGGGGCCTGGAGGTTTTGAGTTCACTGAGAGCGATATTCCCTCTGAGGGCTGCACCTGAATGGAGAGTACATTCTGGGGAAGCTCATCAATTTGGCGGCCTTTAAAGAGCGAAAGGGGTGCTTCCTTAAAGAACACCGAGATCTCGGTAATTCGTTTTGGTAACCGCTTCCCGACCCGCACATAAATTGGCACCCCAGACCACCGCCAGTTATCGACCTCGAGCTGAAGCGCGATAAAGGTTTCGGTCGTGCTGTTGGGTGCCACTCCCGGCTCCTCAAGATAGCCTTTAACCCCATTTCCCTGGATAAAGCCCTGAGTGTACTGCGCGCGGACCGTATTGAGCGCGACCTCATCGGGCTTCATTCGCTTGATAAGCCGCAAAACTTTTACCTTTTCATTGCGAATACTATCGGCATCAGAGAGGGAGATCGGCGGTTCGATGCACAACAGAGATAGCATCTGAAGCACATGATTTTGAACGATATCTCGGGTTATTCCGTTTTGATCGAAATACTCAGCACGATTCAGCACACCGATATCCTCGCACACCGCTATCTCGATATGGTCGATATAGCGCGAGTTCCAGAGCGGTTCAAAGATGCCGTTGGCGAATCGAAACACGAGGATATTCTGGACAGTCTCTTTCCCCAAATAGTGATCGATTCGAT
Source organism: Bdellovibrionota bacterium (assembly GCA_044345055.1). Classification (GTDB taxonomy): domain Bacteria; phylum Bdellovibrionota_C; class UBA2361; order UBA2361; family OMIW01; genus OMIW01. Next base: position 23,091 of record JBIJBT010000004.1, on the reverse strand, counting down.
AGATCTGCTCCTCAGCAAAGCTCTCGCGGATAAGGCGATTGAGCGAGGCAGCGGACTCACAATCGTGACCGAAAGGTTTTTCGACGATAATCGCAGTTGTTCGGGTACCAACGGAGGGTTCGCAAACAAGCCCAGCGATCCGAAGATTATGGGAGATAGGACCAAAAAAATGAGGTGCTGTCGCTAAATAATAGAGATAGTTGTAGTGATGACCGCGCTCTTGGCCGAGCCCCTCAAGCAATCGGCGTAGCGCAAAAAAATCCTCCTCCTGACCAGCATCGAGCGACTGATAGTAGACCGATTGTGCAAACCGCTCCCACACCTCTCGACTGATGGTTCGGCGAGAAAATTTCTTTACTCCCTCCCAGAGGCTCTCCCGAAACTCATCGTGGGTTAATCGGCGCCGCGCGACACCAATAACGATAAATCCCGGTGGTAGATACTCATCCTGCGCAAGATTGACGAGCGCAGGCACAAGCTTCCGGTTTGTTAGATCTCCGGAGGCACCGAAAATAACAAGCGCTGTTGCAGGAGGTTTGAGCGTGCGATTTTCACCCTCAGCAAATGGATTGGTCATACGAAAACTCTCGCCAGGATTAGAGGCGACTCCTTCACGGATATCGCAAAAGTCTCTTCGTTACTCCTACCCCTTCATCTTCTCAATTTTTGCAGCTATCGCCCCGAGCAGCTGCGCGTACGATTCACTAAATGCCGCTACACCTGCGACCTGAAGCTCCCCGAGAATACGTTCAAAATCAACGCCAGCTCCACTTAGCATCCCCATCACCCGAGAAGCCTCCTCAAGCCCCTCACCCCCCAATCCAGCCACCTGAACTCCCTCCAGTATCGCGTCCAGAGTTTGGGGCGGGACCGTGTTTACTGTCATATTGCGAGCGAGTGCCTCGACATACAAGAGCTTTGAAAATGCGGGATTTTTTGTCCCTGTGCTCGCCCAAAGAGGCCGTTGAACCCGCGCTCCGAGCCGTTCTAAAGCGCTCCACCTATCTCCGTGAAACGTCTCCAAAAACCGGTGATAGGCGAGTCGCGAGTTGGCGATCCCGACCTTCCCGAGCACCTCAACAAGCACATCGGACCGCCCCCGTGAGGAGAGATCTTTTTCGACGGCGGCATCAACCCGCGAGACAAAAAAACTTGCAACTGATGCAATCCCACTAATCGATTCTCCCCGAGCCGCTCGCTGCTCAAGCGCCGAGAGGTAGGCATCCATCACCTGCCCATAAACCGAAGAGGAAAAAATCAGGGTTACATTGACGTTAATTCCCTGAGCCAAAAGACGCTCTATCGCAATTATCCCCGCAGGGGTCGCTGGAACCTTAATCATCGCATTCGGGCGAGAGAGCCGCTTCCACAATCGCTCCGCAGCTGCAACGGTCCCTTCAGCGTCGTGTGCGAGCTCAGGCGAAACCTCTAGGCTCGCATATCCATCGGCTCCCGAGGTGTTGACGTAGACTGAGTGAAGAAGATCGCACGCCGCACCGACATCCTCAACAAAGAGATCCTCACAAATCTCCTCTGCGATGGTCGCGCTGGTAGAGGCGCTGCTTGAGTCACTCTTAGAGTCACTGCCAAGATGGTGTGGCACCAGATTTCGAATGGCATCATCGTAATCAGCAGATTCGCCGATAGCTTTTTGGAAAATGGTTGGATTACTTGTTAATCCAGAAACCCCAAGCTCGATGTATCGCTTGAGTTCGCCTGAACGAAGCAGGTCACGAGAAAGATTATCGTACCAAATTGACTGGCCTACCTTATTGAGCGCTCCAATATGCGGCGATTGCGGCGATAGTCCCATTACTCTTCTCCTTCATCAAATGTGCCGACGAGGCTCGATGGATTTATTACTCGACAGACATACTCGGCCGCATCGTACTACAGCTCGGCATCAGGGTGCTACCGCTCAAAGCGGGGATTTTGCAGAGTAAGAAGGTATTAGCGATTGGATATGTTCGGACGATTGAGGGGCGGTGAATCGGAATGATAAGGTCCGCGATTATCTAGGCTTAGGAGCCGCCGATGGAGCACCACCACCTATCAAAGGACCTCGTTTCGGTGCTTTTAGGTCTATCTCTTCGCCACCCATCGGAACAAGCAGCTCTCCCTCGGGAGATATCATCTGAGCCAATGGAACAGAAGCTCCCTCAACGACCGTGGCACCATCGGCAGTTTCAATAATCCAGGCGGGGGAGTGGGTAACGGGGTACTGCTCCGGCACCTCAGAAGTAAGTTGAAACCCCTCCGCAACCCAATCAAAGCCAGCCATCAGCTCGCGATCCTTTGCGATTGGCTCAAAGGCTTTTTGCATAGTGCCCGCAAGCTCAAATGGATCGCCAAAGAAAAATAGCTCCCTCATCGGGATCTGTCTCTCCTTTAGCGCCCGGCCTGCTTCAGCAACAAGAAGCAGAGCTTCCGAGGTCGACCGCCCCGCAACGACACCTGTCACCGCCGTCACCCGCTGATTCGTACCCCGCACTAACGGTTCAGGGGTTGATATTGGCGTTGGGGTGGGTGTGTTCTCGGGCCCAAAAAAACTATCTTCCATAGTCTCCCCCCCTTCCTCCTTCTTCCGAAGAGGTGGTCGAGTCGGTATCAGAGGCGGCGGCGGAGTCGGCGTTTCTCGCTCAGAACCCAGCTGCTGCCTACTAACAAAATCCCGCGGGAAGAACCCGCCTGAGCGAGAGTCTTGGGCGACGGCGAACGAAGGGAGGAGAAGGGCTAGGATTGCGAGCGCAGGGAAGATGCAGCTGTTTTGATAGAGCTGGTTAAGTTGCTTTGGCGATGGTAAACGCAGGAAATAGCTCATGGTGTTCTGGTTGAGTTTTTTACTTCAGGGTTGAAGGCGCTTTGTCTATTTATCTTGCCGCGCGGACACGACCCATACATGTTCCAACTCGGCGGACAACCAGAATATCGCTTCCAATGAGCAATCATTATCGGTTCAGCAGGTTGTTCTAGCTTATTTGCATCCCCAAACTCCTCGTACGGCTTCTCAATATCGGTACACCGAAAACTGCTTCCAGTTAAGCCGTCCCCCCTTAGATACTGTGCTTTGTCGTCTTTCAGGTCGTATATATCAGACCATAACCCTTTTTCTCGCGTTGAACGCATAAGCTTTGCCATCTTGATCATCGAGACCCAAGCCGCCATCGGTTCCGACGAAACATTTAGATGAAAGTCAAAGGGGAACCATTTGATATTTCCAAACCGAAGACATGGGTGTTTGTCCGGTTCAACATCTCCAGAACCTGCGTTAATCAACCCCGGTACCATCCCGACGGTTGGACCATCCTCCCTATCGTGCTTCTTCCACTCATCCATGATAAACCGCACACACGCTCTCGGATCGGCGAGATGACGCGACCACATCTCGGCCAACGCTTTTACTTTCGAAATGAACGCCGAACGACCGGGCGACCGAGCGAAGGGTGAAAGTCGAGGTCCCTCGGTAAAGTCGGGTAGGGGCATTGCGTCAAACCCATCCGCGATATGGCTTTTAACCGCACCGAAAAGAGTGAGAGGCTCAAACGCGTGAGACAGGGGCGGGAATCTCAATGGAGACGGATACGCGTGGACACTCGTTTGAGTAGTTCCATCACCCTGAAGACCACCACCTCGGGCCTTATTATCTTCGGGTTTAGGCACTTTTTGGAATGAAACATTGACGAGACTTTTTATAAAGTCAAGGGCAACGGATGGCTTCGGCACCTTAAAGCCTTGCCTTAGCAAGGAGAGGACTACAGTACTAAAATCGAGCTTAACGAGCAAAGCGACCGCTGGTTCAAGAGTTATTTTTTGAAAAAGCTTCATAGCAGGACTCGGCCAATAATCGCTCTGAAAAGGCTGTCTGGTAATTTCGTACCGAGTCATCGGCCAACGATATTCGTAGGCCGGGAAAAAACACAACCCTAACTGCCCGCAACAACAACCGGGCAAGGGCTTCCAATCGAAACACTGACTAGGCAAAAAATTTCCTGCCTCTTTTATGGTGTCCGAGAGAACGTTACCAACTGCCGCGCCCGGGTTAGCTTGGCCCATGAAGTTCGGTGGCAAATCACCCAATGTGATTTCACCCAACTTTTCCGCGTCACTAATTGCTTCCTCCCCCCTTCCTTTAGCCTTCTCTTCGGCTTCCCTCAAATCCGCCGGATTCGGCACCCCCCAACATTCTCTTGCCACCACCTGACTACCGAATATCCCGACGAGAAAAACAACTAACAGCCAACTTCGCACATTTTTTTTATTTTTGGACCACAGCATAACCGCTCGCCGCCAAAGCGGTCCTTTTCGGGATAACTCACCGTTCTCACTGCTTTGACCCACACAATCCATTAACGACCTCCCCTGATGATCAAAAAGCCGTGCCCCTCTCGCCACGACACCCTCGCCGCTCTTATTTTTTGCCGTCCTCTTCAATAACATCCTCATACCGTTTCAGCGCAGCCTCTCCCTCAAACCGGTAAATCGCCTGAGTAGTTGTGCGGACCCGATAAGGCACACAAGAGACAGCTAGCGCATCGCTAAACCCTCGCAGCGATGCGCTCGACTTTTCGTTCAAAACATAAATCATCGCCGACTCCCCAAACCGGCTCTCAGCATCGAGCGGGGGATCTTCACCGAGAAAAAGAAGATCCTCGATAATTACCTCGTACGGCAGCTGTTCACTTAAGCCCAGTTCTAGCTTCTCCTCGTGCGCAGAACCACACTTAGGAAGAGGAACTGGATGTTCTAGCTTTTCTAGATCCTTTTTTGATGCCTCGAGGAGAGCTTCAAAGCTCTTTCCCCCTTCGCGATTCACCATCTCTGATAGGCGAGCTTGTAAGTCCTGAGCGGGGCGCGAAGCCGAGAACGGCAATCCGCTCGAGAAACGAACGTGCCGAATAAGTGGAATGGTTTTCTTCTGTTCTTGGTTCTGATCCTCGCGAATCGTTGACGGTGTATTTAAGGTCGGCTTTGGCGTTACTTTGCCGAGACCATCCAGCGGTTCGGCCACCGCATCCGAAAGCTGACCGACCCCCAGAAGAGAAACAAAACAAACCGCTCTTCCCCAACGAAAGCGCCCTATCCCCTTTTTAGTTTTCCCCTTATCTTCCTTCACAATGCGCCGCCAACCCCTTTTCACCTGTTTATCCTCGGCCATCTATTAAGAAATCTTTTAACAAAAACTTGCCTCTAAACGAATAACCCTCTTAGGCTACAGCCGAAGCGGTATCGTGTCGAGGTAGCTCGATTCAGGGACTGACCAACGACTCCTGACTGTTTTTAGGGTTATGGAGTTTCTGAGGCGATCCTTTGCTCAAAAAAGGCTGTAGGCGGAATTCAAGAAGAAAGATCTCAAGAACTTTGACTCATTGGGTTCTTGGATGGAATTATACCAACTAAAAAAATTTGTTTATCTCTAGCCGATCGCTCTTAATAGGCACTAAATTTTGATAGTCGTTCGATCTGTGTTAAGGAGTAAAAAAGTGCAGTCATGTAGTGCATTAAAAAAACAATCACATGCTGAGGTAACGTTTGCGATGCTTCCGGCGACTCCGTTAGAGTCACTGACTTGGAAATTTGGAGAGCTTTTTCGCACAACTCTACCGCCAATTACCCGCTTTTTTCAGGGCGAACCTCTAATATCCGAGAGCGATGTTCGAGAACTGATTACGGATGCGGGAGAGCGAATTGCAGCTCTTGCTCACGACTTTCGAGATCATGAGGTTCTCGGCCCATTTATTTCAAAGGTCGAAGATAGCCTCGAAAAATGGATGCGGAACCCCCCTTATGGTGAAAAGCTGCTTGAAGTTAGAGTTTTACTAGGACCCTTATTTGGTCCCGATAATCTCATGCGGTCAAATGACAGCCGAGATCCAAAAAGTATGTTAACTAGTCATTCCCCTTTATTTACGAGACTTGAGTACCCAAGAGAGTCGTCAGGGCTATTTTATTTGCTAAATTATGAGAATTTGCCAGAGTTAATGGATCAGGTCACGAGGTTAAATTTGGCCCATAGTTCCTCCATTCCTCTGAGCTAGAGGATTTAAAGGCTTGGGCAAGGCCTAGCAGGGTAGAAAAAAATTAAAATCCGGCACTCCCCCCCTAATGGCACCCTACCCATAAGTAACCCTCCAAAAAATCTGTCTCATAACCCTCGGTGAACCTTCAAACAAAACCGAGGGTTCAATACCGGGTCGATAAGCGAGCGGCAAGTTAAAGCGTAATGAGGCCAAACGATGATAAGCGTAGCACTCTCAAACACCAGCAAGCGCATCCTTTGTTGTCTGCTCGGTTCCTTTTGCTTCTTCGCGACTGCCCTCTGCCACGCAGTACCCACACCACTAACCCTACCGTCGTTTCGAGCGATGGAGCGGGTTAGTCGCTCTATACAGAAACCAGCGGTGGATGCGATCATCGACCTGCACGAAGATATTGCTACCGACGTGAATCAGGCGCTCGAAGATCTAAAGGAAACAGAGTTAAGCGCGCGAGGATTGGCTTATCAGGCTAACATACGCCCAAATTTCATCCCCATGCTCACTGATTTTACTGAGAGCCCGTTCGGGAAAGCATACCTTGAGGCGAGAGCCGAACGGATTCGACTTACGACCGAACGATTTACCATAAATGGTATAGAGATAAATGATAGGCCAATTGAACTCCCCTCTTTTCCAGATCCCCGCGAACTGACCGCTTCCCAACTGGAGGTTTTCAACTCACTTCATCAGCAATTTTTCACGGGTCTTGATTCTTTGCTAAGCGCCCCTGATGGAGTCTTTTCGGAGGCCTCAGTTCAGGGTCTTACGCAATTTGCTCTCAACAATTCCAATAGCTTTAAAGAGGCCGAAAATCGGCTTTTACAGATCAATACTGAGATAAAACAGGTGGAGGGAATTATCCGGATATTGGGCGGAGTTAGCGGAGTTGGCCAGGGTCTCCTGCAGAGTTTAGCTGGCCTAAAAAATATAGATATCAAAAACATCGGACAACTCACTTCGGTGCTTGAGAGTGTAGGAGCACTTCGAGGAGGGCTATCTCAGCTTGTTGGTGGAGATGTAGGACAGATTCTCTCTCAATTAGGAAATTTCGAAGGGTCGCTCAACTCTTTGATGTCAACACTTACCGGAGGAGGACTTGCTAACATTCTCGGACTGACTCAAGGGATCAATAATCTTCTTGGGCCGCTTCAATCGCAGCTCGGTTCACTTACAGGACAGCTTCAGGGACTGTTGAATACACAGTCGTTATTGAACCTAGTAAATATCCCATTTCTATCGGCAGCACAGGGAATACTCTCGCCAGTATTAAATGGCCTTAGTTTGGCAAATATACCGGGATTAGCGAACCAAATTCTTGGAAAGCTAGGAATCGGCAGCTTAGGTCTTGTTCAACTGATTCAGCAGCTCTTCTCGGCCTCAGGTGCCGAAGCCTTCGTCATGAATCAATTCGGTTCAATTCTCGGCTCCTTCGAGCCTATATTAGGCATCATGAACTCATCTCTCCTCGGTATGATAGATTCAGTCCTTGCAGAGACTCCTCTTGATATTGGAGATCAGCTCGGAAATCTTCTAGAGGGTGGCTTTGGAAATATTCTTAACCCCGAGAACGCGCTACTTCAATTAGTTTGGAGCGGAGAGAGTCTATTTACGCAGACCGTGCAGGGCGGACTGCAACAGCTTCTCAATAAGATAAATCTCCCCCTTTCGGTTAATGGATTTTCGGTTGCAGCTCTTAAGGAGAGCTCGCCGATGACGATAACTCCCCAAGCAGCCGCTTTATTGACCGCGGCATCGGTCTCCGGAAGACCGGTGCCAAAGCTTGTTTTTGGGAGTAAAAAAAGAAAAGCAACGAGCAAAAACTTCTGCTCCTCTCTGGTTAGCGCAAAAAAGAAATCGGCTTGCCTAACCAAAGCAAATAAGGACTGGGTAAGATATCAGGCGAAGCTAAGGACCCTTTCTAATCTGACCGCAAGTCGTCTTAAATCGAAGAAGGTGATTGAACAGATTGAGAGAAAAGCGTTCGGGAAAAAGCTCTCTTTGATTATCGCTGAGGCGAAAAAGAAAGCTGCGGCAGTCACTCTTCCGCCGAAGAGCTAAAGGAGGGCTAAACGGATTAGGATTACGGAAGGTGGGCTTTAGATAGCCTCTCTGCAAAGTCCCCTTTGCGCCTTTCCTCTGCTTAGTCCCTCTGCACCGTACCTCTACACCAGCTCCCGCAGCATTACTTCCTCTCTTTGGTCTACGCCCCCAACAGCTCTCGGGCCGACTCGCGAGCTGCTGCGGTTATCTCTGCTCCGGCAAGCATCCGCGCAATCTCCGTAATTCGCTCTTCGCGCGAGAGGGTCCTTACAACCGAGCGGGTGCGATCTTCCTCAATCTTGGTGACTAGAAGATGTGTGTCGGCGAGTGAGGCGACCTGTGGAAGATGGGTGATGCACAAAACCTGAGAATCCTGTGCAAGCGCCTTCAGTTTGAGACCCACTGCCCGCGCGACACTTCCGGAGATTCCGGTATCAACTTCATCGAACACAAGCACATTCACCCCGGAGCGATCTCGAAGCACTTTTTTGCAAACCAATAAAATCCGCGATAGCTCACCACCCGAGGCTATTTGTCGCAAAGGGCGAAGCGCTTCACCCCGATTACTCGCGAGTAAGAACTCCCCTCGCTCACTACCGCTCGCCGCAAGCTCGGCAAGGTGACTCAGCTCGACGACCAGCCGCGCCCCCTTCATATTTACCTCAACAAGCTCCTGCTCAATACGTGAGGCCAACTCTTTTCCTGCTTCGTTACGCCGCGCAGAAAGCTGCTGAGCGAGTCGCTGCGACTCTGCATGACTGTGCCGAAGCTTCTCCTGAAGAAGCTCAATACGAGATTCATCCTCAAGGCTCAACAGCTCCTCATTTGCCTCCTTTAGGAGCGCAACCAAGCCACCATCGTTTGTTCGATATTTACGCTCAAGTCGAGCAACCTCAGCGAGCTGCTCACGAAGCTGTTCGAGCTGTTGTTGATCCACCTCGAGCGATCCGGCGTACGAATCGATATCCCGCACCCCCTCGCGAATAAGCACCTGACACGAGGAGAGCTGCTCAATTATTGGCGCAAGCATGGGATCGAGACGGCCGAGCTCGGAAAGCTGATGAATCGCCGAGCGAAGTGAGTTGAGTGCTCCCTGATCATCAGTAAGCGCCTCGCCTGCGGACTGAACCCCCGCTAGGAGCCGCTCCGCATTCGCGAGCCGAACGACACGTTCCTCGAGCGACTGCCTAATTCCCTCGGTCAATTCAACCGCAGAGAGCTCCTTAATCGTGAGCAGAAGGTCTTCTCGCCGAGCCCGCAACCGCCGCTGATCCTCCTCCCGCGATTGTACCCGCTCAAGAAGCGCACGATATTCACCGAACGCTCGACCATATTCGCTCACCAGATCCTCATTGCCCGCAAAGCTATCAAGAAGTGCGAGGTGGTATCCGGGATCAAGCAGCCGCACATGGTGCGATTGCCCGCAGATATTTACAAGCCGAGAGACGATCTCTTCGAGAAGCGCAACAGTGCCGATGCGGCCATTTATATACACCCGACCCCGACCCGAGGCAGAAACACTCCGCACAATTGAGAGCTCATCCCCTCGCGCACAATCAGGTAGCTCAGCGACCGTACGCTCGTGCACCCGAGTCAGGTCAAAGAGCGCCTCAACCTCGAGAGAATCGGCACCGTGTCGCACCGCATGCGGCCTCGGCCGCCCACCTAAAATCAGCTCTAGAGCACTGAGAATAATCGATTTACCCGCTCCTGTTTCCCCGGATAGGACATTAAGACCGGGACCAAAGTGAACAGATTGTTCCTCAATGATCGCAAAATTGGCGATTTTTAGCTCTACCAGCATTAATGCAATGCCCTCCTCGCAGGAGATAGCCAAGATAATCCGAGAAACGCCAATTGCACGGGCCCCTGAGCAGTCGTTTCCGACGGGCTTCCTCACTCATGACGCTCGGGCAAACGACCGTTTGACGCGCGAAGCGAACTTTTTAGACAAGAGGCACCTTGGCGCTGTTGATCAATCGAGAGTGGAGCTCCCTGAAAGAGTGTGTCACCTTGACCATCATCGAGCAACAAGAACAAACGGACCAATATCTCCTTCGCACGACGGTCTTTTCCTTTACCGGCAGAGACTAGTGACTTAACTACTGAGTCCATCGCAACGCTCGGATTTCTCGACCTCGCCGCTTCACTAAGCACTATGTTTGGATACCGCTCAAGAGCTCCCCTAACCTCTGCTAGCAGGAATGGCACCGCTATCGGAGGAGCGGTTTCATCGGCAAGGATTCCAAACACCGATTTCATCGCAACGGCGCATCCTTTGGGCTGAATCGATAGGATGTTGACCATCTCGCAATAGAGCTTCAGAGCCCCCTGGCCGGAAGAAAATTGACCGGAGGAGAAAACGCGATTACTGACATCCCTGAGCTGGTTCTCTCCGAGCAAACTAGGCGAAAGATCCCTTTTCATACGGCTGACATAGCGCATTATTTTGAGGAGAGCCCGGGCAAAATCGGAGGGCTCGGCCTGCTTTATTGTAGCATCTACCGCTTTTTCAATTGCACGCTGACTAATCGGCGAACTGACATAGAAAGGGGGTGGCATTAATTCAGAATGACAATGCTCCGAGCCGAGCCACTCCGTAACCGGAGGCACCGCGATAAAAGCCGTGATCGCAAAGGTAGCCAGTTTGTTCTTGCCGAGAAGTTCAATGATCGGCACGAGGATTGAGCGTTGTTCCTCATAGGAGAGGGGGCTTTCAAGAGTTCTTTTCAAAACTTCTATCATGATTAGCCCATGATCTTTAACAACGAGCGCCTCAAGCGTTGATTTAACACCAACACGTAAAGGCTCAAGAGCCGCCTCATATCCGCGGCTACCTCTATCAAAGAGCCGCTCGACCCGCTGCAACAACTTCACTGAATCATGGAACCGCAATGCACATAGAGCAAGGCCATCGGATTCGGCCATCCCCGGCCCGAACTGCTCACAATCAGTCACAAGCGAATCAAAGACCGACGAAAGAAGCTCTTTCTGAAGCTCGGGACTCACGGCTCCAACGATGCGGGCAATTCCCGATCTGTTATTAGGCATCGGCGATGCCGCAAATATCTTGTGAACGAGTGCTTCGCCTCGCGGATGATGATCGAGTACCGCCCGAAGCGCATCATCTGACGCAGGCAGCTCGTCAAAATTCTCCCCACTTACTCTCCGGAGAACAACTGCCAGAACCTGCTCTAGAAAGCTCTCGCGCATCTCAACCGCGTCATCTGCATGAAGAAGTCGATTAACGAGCTCCTTCTTTTTATCAACCGACCAACCAACAAAATCTTCTTTCTTGAAAAGCGCTAACAGCTCTCGCTCATCACCACCAACAGCCTCCCTACCAGTTCGACTACAAGCAATTTGAGCACAGGAATTGAACACACGAACCAGCGCTTCCCGGTCAAAATCCGAGCCAAAGGAGGCTGGTACCGATTCTGCTGTTAGATATTTCGGCTCTCGGCCCACCCGCAGTGACTCATCGCTACCATATCGACCTTTGTTAGACTCCTCGAGATACATGGTCTTTCACTTTCCTAAAATTACTCCGAATAATAATTCGTCTAAATAAATCGCGGTTGTGGATTACTGGGATATCTAATGCAACCAGAGCCCCCTAGCACGATCCGACCCGGTATGCGACGATCCTCTTACGATTACCGTCGAAGGTTAGACTCGAACGGAATCGTACACGGTTATAGGTTTGGGCGATAGCGAACTGCTCAAATCTTAGGGGGCGAAATATCTGTTAATTGGAGCTGCCCACGCCCGAGCCGCGCGGTCCTACTCTCGAGACACCCGCCGCAAAAAATTTAGGTAGTCGAAGTAAGCTAAGATTCTCACCACCCACCGAAAGGAGGCCCTCTCATGCCACGTATTCACCCTGTTCCTGACCATGATGCTAGAGGTCGTTCCCGCGAGTTAATCGAATCACTAAAAACAAAGCTCGGAACCTGCCCAAATATCTACCGAACCCTTGCACACTCACCCGCTGCACTCGAGGGGGTTCTCCACCTCACTCAATCGCTCACCGGCACCAGTATATCGGGCCAGGATCGCGAACGAATCGCCCTTTTAAGCGCACAGCTTAATCGATGCGGCTATTGCCTTTCCGCACACACCCTTATCGGCGGTATGAGCGGGCTCTCTGGACAGGAGATCGAAGCCGCACGAAAAGGGGAATCGACCGATCCGAAGAGTCAGGCGATGCTCTCACTCGCGCAATCAATTATCGCAACTCAGGGCAATGTTCCTGATGATGCGCTCGTGGCGGCCCGGACCGCTAATTTAAGCGAGGCCGAGATCGTCGAAACGGTTGTCGTAGTCGCGATGAATATCTTAACAAATTTTTTCAACCACGTTGCTGATACTGAGATTGACTTTCCTCAGGTGATCATATGAGGCATCTTTTATTTCAACTTTTTCTTTTTTGCGGAGTCATGATGGGATTACTCGGTAGCTTATTTGGTCAACAAGAAGCAAAGGCTGAGGGTGGGTCTGCGTACGATTTTTCCTTTGTCGAATTAATGGGAGGAAAACCGCTTCCTATTTCACAATTTTCGGGCAAGGTACTTTTAATCGTGAATACTGCGTCAAGGTGCGGGTTCACCAGCCAATACGAAGGTCTTGAAAAACTTTACACAACCTATCACGATCGTGGGCTCGTAGTTATTGCGGTGCCAAGTAATGATTTTGGTCATCAGGAACCGGGCTCCTCTGAAGAAATAGCTTCGTTCTGTAAATTAAACTACGGCGTTACCTTTCCGGTGACCGCAAAAGAGGTAGTTTCAGGCAGCGAAGCTCACCCCTTTTATCTATGGGCCCGCGAAACGCTCGGTTTTGGAACCGCTCCTAAGTGGAATTTTCACAAATACCTGATCGATCGCAACGGTAAACTGGTCGATTATTTTCACTCAACTACCGCACCATCATCGAGCCGTCTCGTTGAGGCGATAGAAAAGCTGCTCGACCAACCAGCAGCCAGTCAACCCTCTTCGTAACCGTTTAAGAGCTCAGTGCCACATAGTAAAGCACACAGGATACCGCGCCGCCTCTAAGGATAAGATGTCATCACCGATGCAGGAACTATTTCTCGCCCACAGCAGGGCGCGCTATCCGATAATCGCGGGTGCGATGTACCAGATCTCAAGCCCCACCCTAGTTGCTCAATGTGCAAGAGCAGGTATTCTGGGCGAGATTCAACCAGTCAGCTTCACCGTGACTCACCGAACCCCGCTCCCTGAGGCATTTTCTCAGATGCAGGAGCTGGCAACCGGCCCTTACGGAATCAATGTGCTAATTGAGGGCACCCCTGAACATCGCCAACAGGGACTTACTTGGCTCGGTGTCGCACTCGATCATGGAGTGCGGTTCGTAACAACAGCACTCGGCAAACCAACTGTAGTCGTCGAAAAAACTCACGCGGCAGGGGGTGTCGTCTATCATAAGGTGACAAATCGCGCTCACGCTCAGATTGCGATTGATGCGGGAGTTGATGGCCTAATCGCGGTAAACAACCGAGCAGGTGGCCATGCAGGACCGAACTCGATGGAGGAGCTGTGGAGTGAACTCTCAGCTTTTGGTGTTCCCGTTATATGCGCAGGGGGCATCGGCTCAGAGGCGCACTTTTGCGATGCACTCAAGCTCGGCTACGCAGGAGTGTTAATGGGGACCCGCTTTATCGCGACAACCGAAGCAACAGCACCTCAACGCTATAAAGAGGCAATAGTCACGGCATCCGAGGCTGATATCATCGCAACCCCAAAGGTACAGATCGGCGTCCCACTTGCGGTGATTCGCACCCCCGGAATCGCCCGCCTCGGCGATAAATTCACCCTCCCCGAACAATTCATGCTCCGAACCCCAAATCGAAAGCGGTGGCTCCGTCGCTGTTATTCGCTGATATCCGGCCAGCCATGGGAAAAGATAAAGAAGGGCCAATTTTCAGAGGAAGCACTCTGGTCAGCGGGTAAAAGCGTTGGTGGCATTCAGGAGATAGAGAGCGTCGCCTCGATCGTGGCGCGATTTATCGCTCGCGCCGAGGCGGAAAAGCTCTTATGAGCCCACAACTGTGAGCCCACAAGAATAATCGCTATAAAACTCCTCGAAGCCATCGCTGAATCACCGACGATTGCATGTTGGTGAAGGTCGTCACATCCCCTGCAACACACCCCTGCACACTCCCTTCGGAAACCACTCCAGCGATCGCAAGACGCCCCTCTGCATCTCGAACGAGTAACGGCCCTCCGGAATCCCCGTTACACACATTGACTCCGCCCCCTGAAAAGAGCACAAAAAGATGGTTCTCCGTAACCTCCGACACAGTCATCGTACCCGCCTCAAGGGAAAAGAAATCAGCAGTTTCACCCTGAGTATCGTTCTGTTCGCGAATGCCATACCCATAGACAAAACCTTCCTCACCCACCGAGGGGATTCGAGAATTAAGAATCGGCGTTACGGGCAAATTCGTCGACCGATTCAGAAAGATGAGAGCCGCATCGTTAAAGGAGCGCCCTACCTGTGGGTCAAAACGATATCCTGGTGCAACTGAAACGGAGCGACCAGCAAAATACGACGCCGAACCAGGCTCGCCGATAAGAACGCCCTGATCGACGACGGGAAATCCCTCTAATTGTGAGATAATGCAGTGGGCGGCGGTTAAAACCACATTCGGAGCAACCATCGTACCCGTACAGACCGGCACAATCCGCTCACTTCCGAATACCGAAACAACCGCACCAATACGCACGACAGTCGATCTCGCGATACCATCGCAGCTCTGACCGTTTATTATTTTGGCTCCTAACCCAATTCCACCACATGCATTCGCAGTCTGTTCATCATCGCCGCCACCACCTCCGCAGCCAAGCAAAAAGGTAAGCGCTCCTGCGAGCATACAACGTACAAGAAAGTGTGATTGAAACCTCTTTATCATCGACATTCTCCTTAAACTTACCACAGTAGTCGGGCATAGCATCTTGCGACCAATGCTCGCTGCTCGCAATGTAGCTTAGGCTACTTCATGGACAGTATATTTTTACTAATTAGCTCTACTTTTTGCAGATTCATTGACACCTTCTTTGAGCTTCCGCCCTTATGTTACCCTTTAGCAGGAATAGGGTAAACAAGGTACTCTGATGTCTTTCTAGGGCTCGCATGAAAAATATCTACTCACCACATTCTGGGCCTCCTCTCCTATACGGTTCGTGGATCGAGGGTTCCCTCATAAACTCTGCAGGACCAAAAACAACAATCTACAATCCATTCGACCGAACTCCCATTGGACAGGTTCCCGAGCTCAATGATGAGCTTGTCAACGAAGCGATCTCCCAAGCTCACCTCTGCTTTACGGAGTGGAAAAAAAGTACCGGACACTCGCGAGCAAAGCTATTGCGAGCCATCGCGGCTGCGCTTCGATTGGAGGAGGATCTTCTCGCTCAAACCATAACTCTTGAGCAAGGCAAACCACTCATCGAGGCTCGTGCTGAGGTCGCCTATAGTGCTGCATACCTTGATTGGTTTGCGGGCGAAGCTGAGCGCATTCGTGGAGAAATACTCGATGGACCTGATTCAACTGGATCAATTCAAATTAGATTTGAACCAGTCGGAGTCGCCGCTCTCATCACACCTTGGAATTTCCCTCTTGCGATGATCACCCGAAAAGCAGCTGCGGCGTGGGCTGCTGGATGCTCCGTTGTGTGCAAGCCAGCACCCGAAACCCCCTTTACTGCCCTCCGTTTTGCCGCGATTGCAACAGCTTCCGGTTTGCCCGCCGGCGCCCTTCAGATAATCACCGGGGACGCGCCGCGGATCGGAGATCTTCTTCTTTCATCCCCACTCGTGCGAAAGTTGAGCTTTACCGGCTCGACTGCGATCGGAAAACTTTTGATGGCGAAAGCGGCCCAGCGGATGATCCGCCCCACTCTCGAACTTGGCGGCAATGCCCCTTTTATCGTCTGGGATGACGCAGATCTCGAACAGGCAGCGCGCGACGGGGCAGCTGCAAAATTTCGCAATAGTGGTCAGACCTGTATCAGTGTCAATCGGTTCTTCGTTCACCGTTCAGTTGTGGAACCATTCGTAAAGCTTCTTTCAGAACAAGCAGAAAAACTTCGTCCTGGAAACGGTTTTGATCCTGAAACCACCCTCGGGCCTCTTACCCAACCAAATCGTCACAATATCCTAAACAACCTCGTAAATGACGCCCTCAGCTCCGGTGCCACATGCTCATTCGGCACCCTTACCGATCCCGCGCAATCGATCATGCCTCCCATAATCCTCACCGACATTACCGATACGATGCGCATAACCAAAGAGGAGATTTTTGGTCCTGTATGCTCAATTCTTGTTTTCGATGAGGACGAAGAGGTAATAACCCGCGCAAACGCCAGCCCTGCTGGACTCATAGCATACGCCTATACCAGCTCCGCCAAACGACTCGAGTGGGCATCCCAAAATCTCGAGGCCGGTATGATAGGGCTCAATCAAACCCGCCTCTCTCTCGTACACGCTCCGTTCGGCGGAATCAAAGAATCCGGCATCGGCCGCGAAGGACATTCGATGGGAATGAGAGAATATCAGAATGTGAAGTATTGCTCTGGATGATTCATCGGCACAGTTAGTTGAGGTTATGGCAGGCTCTTCACATTCCTATTTTGAATCGTTAACGATTATAAATTGGTAGCCATCACCAGTTTGCGATCGCACCAGATCCGGTGCTATAACGGCTCGTATAAGGCGAAGATTGAAGACTTTCATCTCTCTTTGCAAAGGCCATTTTTAAGGCCATTTCGAACGATTCAGCTTCGGAATTTGGACAATCTCTCGGCTCTCTCTAAACGGTTGTTGAAGGTTGTCCAAATTCCGGTGCTGTCATAGGTATTCAATGTTAAGGGAGCAGATCAATGAGTGATATCCTTCGTAAAATTGAGACAGCCGTTGGTGATGAGATAACCCCCCTTCTCTCACATCAGTGTAAAACAATACCAAAAGCAAACCTTGCTCTCCCAGGTGGCGATATTATTGATCGAGTTTGGTCTCGATCGGACCGCAGCCCACGCGTTTTAATGTCTCTACAATCGCTCCTCAATACAGGACGACTAGCTGGCACAGGTTATCTTTCGATTCTTCCTGTCGATCAGGGAATCGAGCACTCGGCGGGCGCTTCCTTTGCGAAAAATCCAGCCTATTTCGATCCTGAAAATATCGTCCGTCTTGCGATTGAGGGTGGCTGCAACGGATGTGCGACGACATACGGAGCGCTCGGTATTGTTGCTCGCGCCTACGCCCATAAGATTCCACTGATACTTAAGATCAACCACAACGAGCTTCTCACCTATCCGAACAAGTTTGATCAGGTGATGTTCGCGCGGGTTAAAGAGGCGTGGCAGATGGGGTGCGCTGCTATCGGTGCGACCGTTTATTTCGGCTCGCCTGAATCGACTCGACAAATCCAGGAAGTCTCAGCCGCCTTTGCTGCAGCTCACGAACTCGGCATGGCGACGATCCTTTGGTGCTACGTCCGAAATAACGGCTTTAAGGTAGATGGTATCAATCACGAAACCTCGGCCGATCTGACAGGGCAGGCTAACCACCTTGGCGCGACTATCGAGGCAGATATCGTTAAGCAAAAACTACCGGAGCAAAATGGCGGATTCAAAGCGCTAAACTCCGGAGATTCAAGCTACGGAAAACTCGATGAGCGGATGTACACCGAACTCTCATCGAATCATCCAATCGATCTCACCCGTTATCAGGTCGTGAACGGCTTTGGCGGCAGGGTCGGATTGATAAGCTCAGGAGGAGGCTCCGGTAAAAACGACCTCAAAGAAGCCTTAAAAACCGCGATTATCAACAAGCGGGCAGGAGGAATGGGGTTGATTTCGGGCCGCAAAGCTTTCCAAAAGCCGATGAAGGATGGAGTCGAGCTATTGAATGCAATTCAGGATGTATACCTCTGTCCTGAAATTACCGTTGCGTAACGGTTTGGCGATGTGGTGAGGGGCGAAGTGCCTCTCACCCTTATTTCAAGCGCACCCCTTTTCCTCCCTCCTAACCTTTCTGATCCTGCATTAATTTTCGGCGCATCTCGGCGATGAAGGGATTTTCAGCGAGAGCTTGCCCCTTCTTTTTTGCGCCCTCAAGAACCTCTTCTCCCGTCTTCGCCCCAAACGACTTACAATTAGCACCTAAGTAGCGCCCTTCGATAGACATCGAATGCGCCATCGGATTTCCGCGAATCTGCCCCTTGCTCACGACATTAACGGTATAAGCACTTTCAGAAGATTTATTCATGGTAAAGGTCGATCGAACTGAACCGCTTCCCACCAACTCGTTATCCCCAGAGCACGCAGCAACCCAGGAATAGATATTTCCTTTTCGTAATACATCCTTGATGGCACACCTTCCCTCAGATCCCTCAAGAAACCCATCCATCAAACCGTTCTGCTCTTTACTCGTAATACAGAGCCGCGTTTTTTTTTCGCCAAGCTGCTTTACGAGCTGTTGAGCTATCGCTGGAGGAAGCCCCTTAAACTGAGGTGCTTCGAGCTGAATCGTTTGCTCCCAGGCACCGAGCTGTAAACGGGGTAGCTCTTCAGCGTTTGCAGCAACTCCACCAAACATTGCAGTAACAACACCAGCTACCACACCGAGCAATCGCTTTTTAAATTCGTGCTTCACCACCACATCTCTCCCGAACAAAATCATCAAACACCACCCCCTCAAGCCGGTATCTCATTCCCCCCGAACAAGGTCGCGCAGGGTCAAGGGCTGCGACGATTCGCTACCCTCTTCGACCGACAACGCTTTTAGAACTCGCGCAACCTCATCGGCACAATCCACCCGCTCCCGCGATTGGGCTACCGCCTTTTGAACTGCCTGCATCGTAATAAGATCGGCAGACCTCGACAAGGTAAGAGGCATATCTCGAGAATCTCCCCTCGATATAATTCCAGCAACCCGAAGTGCCTCAAGCGCAGGTTTTAACACAAGACTGCTGCAACCAAGCCGAGCCGAAAGCTCAAGCTCGTTTGGTAGCTTTTCACCCTTTTCAAATGATTTTCCTATTATTACCAGCGCCTGAATCGCAAGCAGCAACCTTCCGTCTCCTACACTCAGAAGCTGACGTTTCCATAATCGCCCACTGCGCGGAAGATACTGGACCTGATAACACAACTCACACCCAAATAGGACAATAGTCCACGCCAAATAGAGCCAGAATAAGAAGATTGGAATCGCCGCGAGTGTTCCATAAATCCGCTCATACGACGAAAATCCCCGAATATATATCGCAAACGCTGCCTTTGCGGATCCGAAAAGGAGCGAAGCAAATACCCCACCAAAAAGGGCGGAACGAAACTGAACAGGAGCTTTGGGCACCAGATAATACAACGAAACAAACGCAATAAGATCAATAACAAATGGAACTGCGCTATCGTATAACCTATTGATAAAATCGACTTCTCCCGAAACGTTCAATAAAAGGGGCTCAACTCGATATTTTGCGGTATAATAAGCAGATAGAGCTAAAATCGGTGCAAGCACAAGAATCGCGCAATATATACCAATGCGGTGTGAAATCGGTCGAGATTCAAAAACCTGCCACACCTGATTGAGCGCATACTCTACCGAACTTATCAAAAGCAGCGAGGTCACCACGATAAAGGGGATCGTGACGATATTTAGCGAGGCGACAACTTGAGAAAATTCCTTTACCTTCTGAACAACCTCTCCGACACCCGCAGTATTAGGAAGAAACTGTCGGACGACAAAATCTCCTAACTCAGGAACATCAGCTGCCATTCCGGTAAATGAGCCAAGAAATCCAAGGAAAAGAGCCGTAAGGGGCACAAGCGCAAAGAGAGTCGAGTAGGCAAGAGATGCCGCCTTGGAGAAACCATTATCCCAATAGAATCTATCAGAAGCTGAAATAATTACCCGAATTATATACTTTAGATCGTTAAAGATGGTCTGAATCAACCTTCTCGGAAACGAGATAGCGTCAACTATCTCGGGTGATACCACCTTCATTATTCCCCCTTCCTCAGAGCCGCGACGAGATGAAGAGATTCTCTTGTCATCATTTATCATCATCACTCGGTCACTCGTCATCGCTATTACCGTAAATCGTTTAATCACAGCGCCAACTCACACTGCTAACTAAGGTATCCGACTCTCGACCATTTGAATAGTGAATCGGGATTTTGAGCTCCGAGCAGCCAATCGAGTCAAGGATTTCCCAGCTAACACGTTTCGGGTAATCTACAGGTAGTTGGAGATTAAACAACGACCTGTGCTCCATAGCTCTTCGATCACTTGGAGCAATTATTCCGCCAACCGTCGACTTTATTTTATATCGCCATGAGCCCACGGTGCCACGCCTGCTCCCACCCATTTTCGGCCGATATTCGCTCCCGTTCGGAGGAATGTTCTAATTGTCGGCGTGATCTTCGGGTCTGCCTCAATTGCACCTTTTACGATCGAGCCGCGTACAACGAATGTCGCGAACCTCAAGCAGAGCGAGTAGTCGCGAAGGACCGCGCAAACTTCTGTGATTTTTTCCGCCCAAAAAATGGCGCTTTAGCCGCAGTGAACGGCGAAACTTCAATAGATAAGTCAAAAGGAGATCTGATGAAATCTTTGGATGATCTTTTTAAGAAGTAGCTCCTCAATCCTCCCCTTCTCAGTGAGATGATTCTTCTCCGCCAGAGGACGCACTCTCCCCGCGAGCAGCTCCATCAGAAATTCCGAGCTTATCCATCTTGTATTTTAGAATTCTTCTACTAATCCCGAGTATCTGGGCTGCGCGCGTTTGGACCCCGCCCGCCTTCTGCAACGCCCGCTCAATCATATCGCGCTCAAAGTGACGCTCGGCATCCTCAAGGGAGAGAACTCCTGTCGGCTGACTCGGCGAGTGGCCGAGATCCCACCTTTCACGAATTTTTCTCGGAAGATCTCCGACACCGATCTCTGTTTCGCGGCTGAGCGCCATCAAGCTTTCGACAACATTTTCTAATTCTCGAACATTCCCCGGCCATGGATACTGTACCAGTACGTCAAGCGCGTCACGAGAGAACACCATTTTTCGCCCTGCATAGCGAGGGGCCAACTTATTTCCGAGATGCTCAATCATCGGCTCGATATCTTCAAAACGATCCCGCAAAGGGGGAACATTTATATGAACAACATTGATCCGATAATAAAGGTCCTGCCGAAATGTTCTTTGTCGAATCCCTTCTTCAAGATTACGATTTGTCGCGGCAAGGATACGGACATTCACCGAGATAAGTTTCGAGCTACCAACCCGAGAAAATTCCCGTTCCTGTAAAAAACGGAGTAATTTTACCTGAACAGCAAGGCTTAATTCCCCGATTTCATCGAGAAAAAGTGTTCCCCCATTCGCCTGTTCGCAATACCCGATTCGCTTCTCAACAGCGTGAGTAAATGCTCCCCTTTCATGTCCAAAGAGTTCAGCTTCAATCAGAGTTTCCGGAATCGCTGCACAATTTATCGCGACAAAGGGGCCGTCTCGTCTGTCGCTGCGTTGATGAATCTCCCGAGCGATCAATTCTTTGCCGACGCCTGATTCCCCCGATATCAAAACCGTTGTATCTCGCTCAGCAACCTTTGTTACTCGCTGTAAAACTTCCCGTATCGCCCCGCTTTTTCCCTCAACAAAGGTGCAGATCGCTCGCGGAGATTTAGCCGATACAGAGGAAGCATCGTGTCGTTCACCGTCAAAGACCGATGCGATGAGACGGGTCAACTCTTGAAGGTCAAATGGTTTATTTAAGTAATCTATTGCACCTAACTTGATCGCCTGAACAGCGGTTCTAACAGTCGTTGAGGCTGTTAACATAACAACAGGGATAGTGATTCCCTGATCCCTCATCCGGCGGAGCGTCTCTAATCCATCGAGCCTTGGCATCGAAACATCGAGCAGCACAAGATCGGGAATTAGCGTGGAGAGTATTTGAAGAGCTGCCTCACCATCTTCGGCCACCAAAACATCGAAATGAGCATTTAAAATAAGCTGGAGTGAATCCCTAATTGCGGGCTCATCGTCGACAATTAATATCTTCTTCCGCCCAGATTCCGATGATTCCTGCACAATACCCCTCGTAGTTGCACTCCTGAACCAACTGCGTTACTGCTTGGAAAAACATTACTGCCCGATAACTATTGAAGAAGGAACCTCACGACAGGCGCTTGCAAGTCGAATCAGTTGAACGATAGATAACGGTGCCACCCTATCAGATGCGGCTCGATAGGTAGAGGTGCGGTTTTTTTTATGCAAAGGGAGGGGAGAGGGCAGGAAAAAAAGGGGGCTTCAAAAGGATCTGCCCCCCAATACAATAAATAAATCTGGTTATACGCTCGATTTATAGTATTACTGGTAACTATTCAGCCCACCTTTTTAAAGGAGTCCTTTGAAAGACAAAAAAACATGAAACGCAGTGGTGATTTGGGTGGCTCGACTCGCTCAACGCTCGTCGGCAGTTTTTTGCTGAATAGTTAGTTGTTTCCCCCCGGCGGGCTTTCGCCCGCCACCCCTAAGGGGTTGTGGGAGGTTATTGGGAATTATAGGGGTGAATAGTTACTATTACTGATTACTGGTGTTGCGACGCTTACCAAACCACTCAACAACCTCACTCAATCTCTCCCCGAGAATGAGGCGCTGCTGCGCTACGGCGCTCGGAGCGGTTCCTCCTCTCGAAGTACGCCTCTCAACTGCGCGGGTATAGCTCAGGCACGAACGGGCTTCAGAGGTAAGAAGCGGCGATGCTTCAAGGAGCTCCGCATCGGATAGATCCTCGAGACGCTTACCCTGTTCTTCGCACCGTAAAACAAGTGCTCCCACGATATGATGAGCCTCACGGAACGGAACTCCCCTAGCCGCGAGAAAATCAGCAAGCTCTGTGGCATTAAGAAAACCAGATTCCATCGCTTTTGACATCGCATGATGCTGAGGAACCATCTCAGCAATCATCTCTCCCATAATACCCAAACATAGCTC
>JBIJBT010000070.1:0-14614 GCA_044345055.1 Bdellovibrionota bacterium | reverse complement strand
TATATGCAAGAGGTAATCCTTTCATCGTTGTTAACAACGAAATGAGCGAACCGTATACTCGGCCACACTTTCCTCGAATTAACTCAGCGCAATCGGGATTGCGCTTCTGCGGCATAATGCTGCTGCCGGTGCAAAATCCATCTGACAATCGAACAAATCCAAATTCATGGCTGGTCCATAACACCAACTCCTCGCTCAAACGGGAGAGGTGCATCATTATTGTCGCGCATGCGGTGAGGATATCGAGCTGATAATCACGGTCCGAAACTGCATCGATACTGTTTTCGTACAGCCCATCAAAACCGAGCTCTTCACTCACCATGGCCCGATCGATTGGAAATGTCGTTCCCGCGAGCGCACCCGAACCTAAAGGATTGCGATTTGAGGAGATGTAGCACCGCTGCAACCGTTCACAGTCACGCTGGAACATCCACCCATAAGCAAGAAGGTGATGCGACCATAAAATTGGTTGGGCTCGCTGGAGATGGGTATACCCCGGCAAAAGAACATCGGGAAACGCATCAGCCCGCTCGACAAGCGCGTTAATAAGCGCGACCGCCCGCTCGCCGAGAAGTAACACCATATCACGAGCATAGAGATGAGTATCCACCGCGACCTGATCGTTTCGGCTGCGCGCTGTATGAAGCTTTCCGGCCACTGGTCCTATCTCTTCCGAGAGCAGCCGCTCAACCCACATGTGAACATCTTCATCTGCTGCGGTAAAAGAGCTGTTTCCCGATGCGATCTTTCGCTGAACAGCTCGCAACCCTTCCTGCAATCGCTCCGCATCCTCTACAGAGATAATTCCACTCGCCCCCAACATCCTCGCATGAGCCAGGCTTCCCCGAATATCATATTCAACCAGCGCCGAATCACACCCAATCGATGCAAGAAACTCCTCGCTTGAAACCGCCGTCCCCCCTGCGAATCGTCCACCCCACAGCTTTTTCATCACCAAGTCCTCCGTCAATTAGGTGTGGATGATCCACACCGTTATTGCACCTAACAGGGCACTCAAAAATGATTCAGAACCATTCTCACCACCCGCCTAAAGATCTTTTCATATCCCCCAATCTCGCCGCTCCCAGCCTCCATCAGGATTGCGCTCAAGCTCATAGGTTGGCCACAGATCTGGCTCAGGTAAAAGTGTTACCAGCCGCTCTATTGATCCAGATTCAATAAATCGAACTACGACTGGACCGGCCCCCTCGAGCGCGCGAGCCTCAGCGATAAAGCTTGCAAGATCCGGGGTAGGACGATTATTTAGGGAGATGATCTGACTTCCTACCTCAACGCCAAATCGGAATGAGGGCGATCCGTAATTGCCAGATGCAACGTGAACTCCGACAGGCATCTCGCCCAAAATACGACTCACCTCAGGGTGTGGAGCGTGGAGAACCGCTCCTGCCCAATGGAGTATATGATTAACTCCTTCACCCGATAACTTAATCGGCTCGACAACAACGGAATGCTCGGCCCCCTCGCGCCACACAGTTACGGTCACACTTTCTGCCTGCACCAACTCTTCGAGGGTTCGGTGATCGGTAGGAACTACTCCATTTACCGCCAAAATTACATCTCCAGGCTCAAGCCGACCGTCGCTTGGGCCCCCAGCCGATGTACGAACAACCCGTAATATGTGCCGACGCCCATCGCCAATAGCATCTCCTATCCGCTTCATCCATTCGGTAGTCACCCTGAGACGCCGGACCTCTGGCAACCTAATCGGCGCAACCTCAGCCTCTATCCATCGAAAACACCGCTCGCCCCTCCCCAATGCTCGAAGATCATCGAGAAAGAACGCTGGCAATCCGATGTGAGTAAATTCAAAGTCCTGATCTTCCTTGGAGGCGAATATCCCCCAAAACCCGATGACACACCCCTCATCACCAACAATAACCCCATTAAAATCGGCGTGACGCGCATTAAGCTGAATCAGATCACTATTAGTTTCCTGAAAAAAAGATCCTGCAAGAGGGCGCGTTGAAGATGAACGAATACTCGTAATCGCGGCTTTTTTTACCTGAATTGAGCCATATTCATTGACACCGATAAGATGCACATCACTTCCAACACTCGGCATTTCAGCTGCAAGAGAAGCTTCACCAACAACAATCTCACCTAAAAGGAGCGGGTCATATTGAATAAGAACTAGATTATGGAGAGGATGCACAAATACCACCCGACCTGGAACTTCAACATTCCCAGCTATCGTGATCGTTACATCACCGAGTGCATGCCACACCGTACTGCGGTCGGTTGCAACAAGACCAGCACCTTTATCGATAATGACTCCAGTACCCCGCGGTGTGTCGTAGCGGTGCCAACCCGCGATAACGTAAGGGGCTCGAAACTGGATATGAACGAGTGCGGACTGGACTTTATGCCACGCCGATTTGAGGGCGCCCCCCCGTTGTACCAGATTAGCCACCTCGGGAAGCAGCTCACCACTTGCTGCTAGAAGCTCACTCCGCCATCGTTCCTTACCCTCTTGTCTTTTCCAATGTCGACACGGAAACCATTTCGTTGAAAACACGAACGTTGCGTGACGAGGAGTCGATGGCTGTTTGTAATGACGATATCGTATCGAGAATGTTTCTCCCTGCCTAAGCCGTTCAAACACAGCCGCCAACGAGTCAAGGCAATCAATAGCAACTCCTGCCACCGTCTCAACAAGCGCTCCCTTCTTAAAACCCTCATCGACAAACATATAGCCAGGATCAGCTAAAACCACACCTCGCGGAGCCGTATTGAGGTGCCAGGTATGTACTGCTGAAATCGGATGAAATATAGCCTCTCCGACCTCGATGAACTCCTTTGGCACTAGTGTATCAAGATCATCAATCGGCAGAGTAACGACGAGCTGTGAACCCGCCCGCACAACGGTAAGAGACACAGAGGCTCCGGAAACAGAGCCTCCAGAAACACAGCCTCCAACCGAGCGATCGAGTGCCTCCTCAAATGGATCAAATGAATCAATTAAATCTCCATTAACCCTAACAATCACATCTCCCACATGGAGAACTCGCGCCGCTTCCGTCATCGGGAGCAAACGATCCACGACGAGTAAACCAGTTGAGCGGGGCAACGCCTTTATACTCTCAGCAAGAATATCCCGAGGTACCCCCTGACGGAGCAGTTCATCGTAGGATATGTGCGATGCCCTCAGATGAATGGTCCCGCGGGAAACTTTCTCTCCTCGCTGCAGCGCAGAGAGAGCCCTCACAACCGTGCGCAGAGGAAGAAAATAGGCAGCTGCCGCCTCGCGATGACCACCCGCATTTAACCCAACAACGCGGCCCACTTCGTCAATAACCGGCGAACCGGAAGAGCCCCCTGATGTCATCGATGCAGCCTGCATGTAGAAGGTATTCCAATCGGAGTAATTCCCTTCGCCATAATCAGGCGCATCGCGATCGAGTCGACTCAACGTACCAGAGAGGATTGAATATCCTTCTCCCGCATCATTTCCGATAACGCGGATATCTACTCCTTCACGCGCACCCTCCGGATAGAGCGGCAAGCTTCGCGGCACTGCCCCCCGCAGCTCCGATGGGTCATACTGCAGAAATCCAAAATCGTGGATTGGATCACGGTACAGCGGCCACAGAACAACCTCACGCAAATCTGCAAAAATACCCCGCGCGACGATCGGCCCCGTGGTAACAACATGGCGATTGGTGAGAACGATTCCCCGCTCCGCATCAACAACAAAGCCCGATGCCTGCCCAGAATGTTGCCAGTCATCCTCAAACGCCCGTACCTGATCGACCATAATCGCTACAATCGATCCCTTTGTTTCCTCAATGGTTTGTTGCCAGGACATAGTGATTTAGATCCTTTTATGGGGTTGGGGGAAGAGGAATTCTTATCATATCGCCGCTATCGCTTGGCTATTGCGCCGAGAAAACCGGAAAAATAAAATACATGGACCTGCCTAATAGCGAGCTCATACCAGCAATGATCGCTGAAGCCGAATTACGGTATCACGCAGCTCAGCGGCTCTCTCATATTCGCGTTTAGAGGCAGCCTCGAGCATCTCTGCTTTCAGATTCTCTATCAATTTTTGCTGACCCTTAGGATCTGCCGGAATTGGCTCATCAAGGGTCACTATCTCACCGGTCTCCGGATCAACAAGCTCCGAAACCACCGTCGTCAGAGCGCCCTCGATCCCACGCTGCGCAGACTGCGGCACTATTCCATGCTCAGCATTATACGCTGCCTGGATGAGTCGTCGCCGCTCAGCTTCGCGGAGAGCGCGTCGTATCGAATCGGTCTCTCGGTCAGCGTACAGTATCACCCGACCACGAATATTTCGAGCGGCTCTACCCATTGTTTGAATAAGGGACCGTTCCGAGCGCAAAAATCCCTCCTTATCCGCATCAAGAATCGCCACTAATTCAACCTCGACGAGATCCAATCCCTCACGAAGCAGATTAATACCGACCAAAAGATCGAAATCTCCTCGACGCAATCCGCGCAAAATCTCAACCCGCTCTACCGTGTTTATATCAGCGTGAAGGTATCTCGAACGTATACCGATTCCTTGCAGATAGCTCGTCAAATCCTCCGCCATCCGTTTCGTTAAGGTCGTAACCAGGACACGACCACCTCTATCGACCACCTCCCGTGCTTCATTCAGAAGATCATCGACCTGATGGAGCGCTGGCCGCACAAACACCTCTGGGTCGAGCAACCCTGTCGGGCGATTAATCTGCTCCACCACCGCCGTACCACTCCGCGAAAGCTCAAAATCCGCCGGAGTCGCCGACACGAATATCGTCTGCCCCGCCCGCTCCCAAAACTCATCGCCCGTAAGAGGGCGGTTGTCGAGAGCAGAGGGAAGCCGAAACCCATAATCAACGAGAGTCTGTTTACGCGCTCTGTCGCCCCTTGCCATCGCTCCAACCTGAGGAACAGTGACATGGCTTTCATCAATAAACAGCAAAAACCCCTTCGGGAAATAATCGAGGAGCGTTGATGGAGGACTTCCCGGGGCTCGCTGATCAAGGTGGCGAGAGTAATTTTCTATGCCTGGACAAAATCCCACCTCGAAGAGAAGCTCTATATCGTACATTGTGCGTTGCTCGAGCCGCTGCGCTTCGCTCGTCTTTCCCGCTGAGCGAAGTTCGGCAAGCCTTGCCTCAAGCTCAGCTCTGATACTCTCTGCAGCGGCGACTACCTTCTCACGCGCCGTCACGAAGTGACTCACTGGATACACCGCCGCGCTCGATAGTTTTCGCGTTACTGTACCGGTGATTCCATCAATCTCGTGAATCTCCTCAACTTCATCACCAAAAAAAAGAAATCTGATAGCACGGGTATCTTGATCCGAGGGGAATACATCTATTGACTCTCCCCTAACCCGAAAAGTTCCTCGATAAAAATCGTTGTCGGATCTCACATACTGCATCTGAACAAGGGTCCTAAGCATCGCTTTACGATTGAGCTGCTCTCCCTGCTCAACGTACAACATCGCCTTGAAGTACTCCTCGGGAGCCCCCAATCCATAAATACAGCTGACACTCGCCACAATAATAGCATCGGTCGATTCAAGGAGAGCCTTTGTTGCAGCATGGCGCATCTTGTCGATCTCTTCATTTATCGCGCTATCTTTTTCAATATATGTATCGGTGGATGGAATATATGCTTCAGGTTGATAATAATCGTAGTAACTAACGAAATACCTGACCTGATTGTTCGGAAAAAACTCCCTAAATTCTGCGTAGAGCTGTGCTGCAAGAGTTTTGTTGGGAGCGATAATGAGCGCTGGACGACCCTGATCGCGAATAACATTCGCCATCGTGAATGTTTTGCCCGACCCCGTAATACCCCGCAATGTCTGAAATCGGACTCCGGCGGACAATCGCTCGTTAAGCTCTTTTATCGCATTCGGCTGGTCCCCACGTGGAGTATAGGACGAGACCAGCTTAAAAGGTTCGAGACGGCGCGCAGGAAGACGATGGGGAGGAAGATTCGGCTGCTTCACTACATCGAAGACGGTGATGGAGTTCCTTCAGGAGCTGCTATCTCACGTACTGGACCATTAGGGTCAACTTCTACGGTATACTTGGCTCCGTCATCTTTATCGGCGACACCGCCATATTCAAATGAGTTACGTTGACAGCCAGAGACAACCACCATAACCGCCACAGCTCCGATTATCGCGATTTGTCGATATATACCACCGGTTTTCTCAGTTTGAGTTGGGCAATCGCCGCTCGCTGTAATCATACCATACCGTTCTAGTTTGTGATTTAAATCTGGGTTCCCGATGAATAACTGCCCAGGGGGAGACTCGAACTCCCACACCTTTCGGCACATGAACCTGAATCATGCCTGTCTACCAATTTCAGCACCTGGGCAAGGAGCAGCAAAATTCTAGGATAAAATTATACGAACTATCCTAAAAAGCCGCAACTCGCGCTCGAAAACTAGGAGCGAATACCAAAAAATATCCGCTACGTAGTCCGCTCTGCATAGGATCGGCCCTCTTATGAGGACTTTCTCGCAAGCTGACCTCCCTTTTCTCCCTCGCGACGCACAACGATCGGCGAGTTAATCGAGAGAGTCGTCTCATCGTCGGAACGTTGATAATTGACATCAAAACCCGACTCATCGATTACGAAATATTTTTGAATAACATCCATCAATTCACGACGAAACTGAGCAAGTTCCTCATTTGAAAGCCCAGCACGATCCTGAACGAGCACGAGCTGAAGACGGCTTTTTGCAACGACATTACTCGCGCGGCGATCCCGAAACATATTTTTGATTGCTGCGAACACGATACAATCTCCCTACCGAAAAACGATCCTTTCCATCAATGAGCGAGTTCTTTAAACAAGGGCACTCGTCATCCCTGAACTCACTACACACCAAGTCGGCGTGCAAGCTTCTGCCAAATCGAGCGAGAAGCCAAGTGCTCAAGCGGAATATTTTCTCCACTCAGCCGACCAGCAATCCGATCAAAAGACTGACCAGCTTTCGATTTCTGGTTGTAGACAACCGGCTCTCCATTGTTGGCCGCAACAATTACCGAATCATCCCGTTCAACGACACCGAGAAGCTCAACTCCAAGGATATCCTGAACGTCAGCGATAGAGATCATATCCCCTTTTCTGACCAACTCGGGGTCGAGACGGTTAATGAGGAGAAGTGGCTCTACCTCTTTGGAGTGCAATAATCCGATCACTCGGTCAGCATCTCTTATCGCCGAGACCTCCGGAGTCGTTACAACGACCGCACGATTAGCCGCTGCACAGGCATTCCGGAATCCCTGCTCAATACCTGCGGGCGAGTCGATAAGTATAAAATGGAACTCGCGCTTGAATAAAGATACAACCTTTCGCATATCCTCTTCGCCGATGACATCCTTGTCATCAGTCTGTGAGGCTGGCAATAGATAGAGGTTGTTCGATTTTTTCGATTTAATAGTCGCCTGGTTCGGTTTGCAAGCCTCACGAGCGACATCAACGAGATTGAAAACTATTCTGTTTTCGAGACCAAGAATCACATCTAGGTTCCGCAATCCGATGTCAGCGTCAATCACGAGAGTTCTTTTTCCACGAAGAGCAAGGGCCGCTCCGAGAGTTGCCGTTGTCGTGGTTTTTCCTACCCCTCCCTTACCGGAGGTAATCACAACTACCTCGGCCTGCCCCTTCTTTGCTCCACCCGAGGCACTCCCCTTTTCGGCTGATTTTTGCTCTGACATTATTTTTTCTCCCTTCTTTCTGTTTCTAAGTTTCGGTGAATATTTTTATTGAGGATTTTCGCTTTTACGATTTTTTCAGACGAAATGAATTGCCGTAGATCGATTTTTTAGATCATCTAAATAGAGTCCGCTCATTTCCTCCCTAGCAAAACCGATCAAAAAAAACGCCCCGCCCGCTGTGATACCACTCTCGGGTGATACCTCTCAACAACGATCGAGTCCCCATCAACGCGAGCGATCTCCGGACCCGATTCATTCGTGCTCAAACGACCGTTACTACGACTTATAACCCCACCTATTCGAAGTTGCGTTGGCTGAAGACTGAGGGCGATGATGTATGCGGGACCATCAGAATCTTCAAACGCACCTGCGTGCGCCAATCCGCGTAAACTACCGAGCACTACAACATGCCCACCTGAGACCACCTCGGCACCCGAATTAACATCGCCAAGAATAACGACGGTATGCTCCGATTCTATTCTCTGACCAGAACGAAGGGTGGAACACACTACCTTTGCGTTCGGCTCATCCCAGACAGCCCCACCTAACGCTACCGTATCAGCGCTGCCTCTCTCTGAATCCCGTTCAAATGTACCAAAGCCCGAAAAAAGCGATGTGGGAGTAGCTGCTTTTTCAGAAATTTCTTCCGCTTCAATTGTTGATCTTGCACCGACCAAACCAGCTGCAATCTTTCGAAATTCGCTACCGATACCCAAGCCCTGCTCTCCCTGCTCAACGCTCTCTCCTCCTCCGCGCAACACTCTCGACGAACGCACCCGAACATCGAAATCACGAAGGACAACCTCCTCAACTCGCGACCGTTCCTCCGATGAAGCACGATCGTTTACCCATTCCAGCGTAACCTCTTGCCCAGATACAAAATTATGTCGAGCGACGAGAAAATCTCTCAGTTCATCCTCAAGCTGTACATAACCTGAGCCTGCATCGAGCCTTATTACAAGCCCCTCCTTCGTGCCTCTCGCCACCACAAGACCGGAATCACTCGACAGCGATTGTCCATCTCGCCTCTTCAGACGGGTCGTGACTGTTGAATCTTTCTCTCTGCCAGCGTCAGTTTCCATTACCTCTTCCCGTTTGTAGCGCGCAAGTCAAATTTTTCTATTCGGCGAGAATCGTGGCTTCTTTCTTAGGTCTGGCTTCGCAACTCGAAGGGCTGTATCCTCAAAAAAGTAGCGGTCACCGCGAATTACTTTAAGTGACTTATACCAACACGGCCCGAACCCGTCAATTATCTTTTCAGAGCGTCATCTCTTAAAAACTGACCGCGCTCGCTTAAAAACCCTCGGACTGTCCTGTGTTACCTCAGATCAAAACTTCACTCTCATTAAAAACATCTCTGGCTAAGTTCATCGCCTCGGGACTCGGATCTGGATTATCGCCGATCTCACCCGGCACCATCGGCAGTATTGCAGCGTGCATTGCGTGGATAGCCTTCCCCTCGTTGAATTTACAACAAGAGATCGCTGCAACTGTTCTCCTCGGCGTTGTTGGCTATGCCGCCTCACTGTTCGTCATGCGCGATGCGTCCGCGCACGCAGATCCACAATGGATTGTCATTGATGAATGGTGTGGAATGTGGATAGCACTCACATGTTGTCCCGATCGGAGCATATCGTGGGTTGCTGTCGCGTTCGTTCTTTTTCGTTTTTTTGATATATCAAAAATCGGTCCTGTCGGATGGGCGGAACGAGCTCCAGGAGCGCTCGGAGTGATGTTAGACGATGTCGTTGCGGGAGTTTGCGCGGGTGGAGTAATCGGCCTGATTCGGCTCGTGATGAGGTGAAGCGTGATGCATCCGATGAAATTCCGATTTTATAAAAAGGCAACCCTTCTTCTCGCTATTACAGCTGGCGCACTCATGGGCTGCAACCCGATTTATGTAATGGAAGCTGCGCTCCACGAAGGCCGAATTCTTTTTAATCGGCGAGATATAGAAAAGGTGATCGCAGAGAAAGAGGTTGCACCGAGCGAGGTTGAATCACTCAGATTGGTAACCGAAGCTAGGATATACGCACAGACGCGAGGGCTGACTGCCGGAGGTATCTTTACAACCTTTTCCCCAACCGATGAGGATAGTTTAGTGTGGGTAGTAATGGGTTGTAAGCCTGACTCATTTACAGCGAAGCAATGGTGGTTTCCGATAGTCGGGTCGGTCCCCTATAAGGGATATTTCGAGAAGAGTGATGCTGTTTCCGAAGCTCAAGATCTTAATGCTGAAGGATATGAAACGTTTGTAAGGGGTGCGAGCGCATTTAGCACATTAGGATGGTTTGACGATCCCGTCCTCACACCGCTTCTCAAAAGCCCGCCTGAGATCGTGGTTAATACTGTAATTCACGAACTTGTTCATCGCTCTCTTTGGGTTC
The DNA here is from genome assembly GCA_044345055.1 of Bdellovibrionota bacterium. Taxonomy (GTDB): domain Bacteria; phylum Bdellovibrionota_C; class UBA2361; order UBA2361; family OMIW01; genus OMIW01. The sequence goes on along the minus strand of JBIJBT010000070.1, from coordinate 4,513 downwards.
CGGGTGATGCCGCTTTTAACGAGAGCCTCGCTAATTTTATAGGTTATGCAGAAACGGTTAAGTTCTTCAAAGATCGTAATCCAGCAGATGCCTCAAACTATACTGCCGCCGCTGAACGGTTCGCCCGAGAAATCGCTTTGTCGGAGTTAACAGAGAATTTGTATCATCAGTTAAAAAAAATATATGACTCTCCAGAGAATCGCGATGAAAAATTGACCAAAAAACGTGCGGCTTTTGAATCGATTCAGATTCAGGCTCGCAATTTTGGCATCAACACACAACTCTTTCATCGTGCAAACAATGCTGAGTTTCTTCAGCTTTTTCTTTACACCCGAAAACTTAGCCTTTTTAATACCCTTTATCAGCAGGAACAGGCAGACCTTTCCCGTTTTCTTGCAAAGATCGAGCAATTTATTTCATTTCTTGATACTCGCGATCGAAGCGATGAGGATATTTTTGATTCACTTGAACGATTCATGCACACTGCGGGTAATCACGCACTAGCAGGGCGTTAAAGAATGATTTTCTGTTGAAATGAGTTGCCATGTTTGCTGACACAATACATTCAAAAATTACCCAAACATCAAGCGTTTTGTGCGCCGGATTTGACCCTGACCTACGGTGGCTCCCCTCATTCGCCCTTGAAACCTCTTCGAAATATGCAACTCAAGAGGAATATCTCTATTCAGCGCTTCTCACAACCTACGCCGCAGCGCTTGAAGTACTAGAGCCGCGGGTCGCGTGCGTAAAACCGAATGCGGCCTTTTTCGAACAGTACGGAATCGGTGGATATAGAGCGCTGCACCAGATCTCACTATTGTGCAAAAAAATGGGGGTCCCCCTTATTCTAGATGCAAAGCGAGGCGACATAGCCTCGTCAGCACAAGCCTATGCAAACGCCTATCTAGAACCGCTAGAGGTCAACGGAGCTCCCGTTGATATCGTGCACGCTGATGCGATAACGATAAACCCGTTCCTCGGATTCGAAACGATCGCCCCATTTATTGCCTCCTGCGTCGCCAAGGGGAAAGGGGTTTTTATTCTAGTTAAAACATCCAATAGCGGATCGCGCGACATTCAGGATCTCTTGATTGAAAACTCAGCGGAATCTGTATCTCAAAAAATAGCGCGCGCCATTAACGTGGAGGGTTCACGCGCCATCGGTCACTCGGGACTCTCCTCGATCGGTGCCGTTATCGGAGCAACTCATCCAGCCGAGGCTGCTGAGCTTCGAGGCCTTATGCCTCATGCAATGTTTCTTGTTCCGGGCTTTGGAGCGCAAGGAGGAAGCGCTTCGGAGGCATTAGCAGGGCAAATCGCGCCCGGGAAAGGGGTGCTCGTTAATATGTCGCGGGGGCTCTTTCAGTTAGAACCTAGCCTTCCCCGCGCGAAGTGGCTAACCGAACTGACAAACCGCGCCGACGCCGCCAACGCCCAGCTGGCAACGGCATAATCGGCGGCACCGGACTATAATATCGGTTATCGGGCAGATTATCGGAGCCTACTAAGGATTGATTGCAAATCCAACCGCCTCAAGCTCACTAGCAAGCACACCGTACGTTCGACTTATCAGCAAACGGGTGCTTGGTGCATCTGCGGAAGCAGCAAGCCCAATCCATTGTTCAGCGAGCTCTCCCAACGCAGGACGGGTCGTGTATCCCGCATAAGTCGTCAACTCACTAAGAGCCTTTCCGACCGCTTGGTATCGATCTGTCAAAGATTCTCCTCCAGCACCCTCGATCTCTTTCAGGGTATCCACGACGACACGAAGTGAACTTGACACCGCCGGTTGTCCCTTGCCCGCAGCATCTGCGCGGTAAACCTGATAGAACCGCCCCTCAGCTGCGCGAAAAACTTCATCGAGGGTTTTAGTTTCCCCCCGAGGATTACAGCCGATAAAGCCGACCAAAACTATGCTAAGAAGCTTAACGAGAGATCGAACCGACATAACACTAAATCCCAAAAACTTGTATTCCCAAACTTGGCCTTTTCCACCACCCTGCTAACGACCACTACTTCACCAACCACTCCAATCAGGCATCGGGCACCTCTCACTGGACGGCGCGATGATGCACGGGATGATGCCCGAAATAAAGCACAAAATCGATAGCATTGTATCCGCTAAACTTCGCAACAGAATGTTGAGGATGACAATCAGATCGCTTTCCCGTATATTCCCGCGATAAAAGCGGAGGGCACTATGATAAAACCGGATCACTGGATTCACTCATTTGGAAGCAGCGGCGGAATCGCCCCATTTAACCCTGAACAGGTTAATTCCGCTAGTTATGATGTTACTCTCGGTTCGCACTGGATATGCCCTACCCGCGACCCAGAGGAGGTTGAAGGCGTTTCGTTTACCCTTTTCCCGGGCGAGGTTATTTTAGCAACCACCCGAGAAACTCTGACGATGCCTCGCGATGTCGTGTGCGATCTTAAGCTAAAAAGCTCCCTTGGACGGTTATGGCTAAATCATAGCCTCAGCGGTTGGATTGATTGTGGCTTTAACGGTCAGGTCACTCTTGAGCTCCAGAATCTTGGCCCCTACCCCCGCGTTCTGACCTCCGGCATGCGAATAGCACAGCTTGTTTTTATGGGTATGGAATCTCCGCCGAAAGTTGCTTACGGCGAACAGGGCACAGGCCACTATCAGGGCCAATCGGGTACAACTCGCTCGTGGTCTGAACAATTTTTTCCGATAAAAGAGGGGTAATTTTTTTTCTTTACGGAGTCGTAAAATGTTCCATCGAACAAGAAAACTTATTCTAGGCTGCACTCTCGCTCTTGTTGTTGCAGTTATTGGGTGTAAGTCGAGTATCGAAGATGCCGTCGATATCATTGATGGGGTTGATAGAAAACCGATCGACACCTCAAAGTTAGCAATTAATGCCTTTGCAAACGATGGACGCTTTGGAAGCATCTCGAGTCAATTCTCCGAGGTCCGATCAACGCTTGGGATATCTCGCGTTAGGGTTCTTATGGCGTGGGACGACAACGTTCAACCCACCCCGAGGAGCGAACCAAATTTCTCCTTTTACGACAATGTCATAGCGGGGCTTGCGCCGGGACAAACGGCACTTATCGTGCTTACAAGTGTACCGACCTGGATGAATGATCGTTCGCAATGGATCGGAGGCGATGCTGGTCGAACCTTTGTTGAGCGATGGGTACAGCTGGCCGTCAATCGATACGGCGACAACCCTCGCGTCATCGGATTCCAGATCGGAAACGAGCCAAATAACCCCGATTTTGGAATCAACCAAACGCTTGGATTCGTGAACGATCCTGTGGCGTATGTGGCAGTTCTTGCTCGCTCATACTCCGTAATCCAGAACCGCGCACCGCGAAAAAAGACGGTCATCGCAGCAACAACCGCCTTGAATCAGAGATTTCCGGAAAATCGAGATTACAACCGAGCAATGCGAGATGCCGGTGCTGAAGCGTTCTGCGACGTTTGGGCAGCCCATATTTATGGCAGACAATATGAGAACATCGTTCGCAGTGGTGGAGTTGCTGATTTTCTTAATGGACTTAGCAAGCCGATTTGGATAACCGAAAGTGGCGCTCAGGGCGTGACCAAACATCTGGAGTATGGCGAGCAGATGTGGCCATTTTTACTTGAGAAAGTGAGGAATATTGAATATATCTTCATTTACCAGTTCACCGACTCTGCCCCCTCATCGATTTCCTACGGCCTTCGAACGCTAGACCCGCAAGCTCCAGTATCAGATCTCTACACCCATTTGAGATCAAGGAAGTTGTCTTTTATCGAGAAACGTGTCATAAACGGCAACGCAAAACCGTAACGGGCTGTCGAGGAGAGTGAGTCCCAACCCGAGGCCGAGGTAAGATTTGAAAAAGGCGCTGAATGGCTAAGAAGAGTGTAGTACTACGCAACGAAAAACGACGAAAAATGGCTGATACGCAGCGAAAGCTCCGAAAAGAGCTGCGTGAGCGTGCGATAGATCCAAGAGTAAGTGACGAGGATCGAGATACAGCACGGTTTAAGCTTCAGAGTCTCCGTCGGAATGGAGCCCAGACTCGGGTTCGAAATCGATGTCAGGTGACCGGTCGTTCGCGCGGTATAATTCGTCGATTTATGGTATCCCGAATAACCTTCCGCGAAATGGCTCTCAAGGGTCTTATTCCTGGGGTAACCAAGTCGAGCTGGTAAGTTAAGGGGGGGCGAACCGTCGTTAGGGTGCGCCCCCGCTAGCGACTAGTGCTTAGTTGATAAAATAGCGAGTATTATTTTATCAACTAAGCACTAGCTATGAATCTCACCGATAGTGGTCTTCACTCTTCGGAGGAATGCGGACATTTTCGAGAGGAGGTTCATGGCGGGGTTGTTAGTAGAAGCCACTAATGAAGGTATCCTATCTTCATCTGATACCTGTCCTACAGATCCTTCAATCCCTCTCCTAGATCGGTGCTGCTCAGGCAACCGCCCCTATATAATTCTTTTTCTGCTTTGCATCGCTCTGTTTGTTCCAGGGATAGGATCTATTCCTCC
>JBIJBT010000155.1:0-3149 GCA_044345055.1 Bdellovibrionota bacterium | reverse complement strand
GTGATGAGGCTCGATATGTTCAGGCAACCCGGCAAATGATGGAGTCAGGGGACTTCATTCGAATTCGGGTTCAGCAAACGGCCCGCGAAAAAAAACCGGTCGGTATTCATTGGCTTCAAGCTGCATCCGCCCTCCCGTTCGGCGGTCCCACGGCGCCTCTTTGGGCCTATCGTCTTCCATCAGTAATCAGTGCAATTCTGGCGGTCCTACTTACATTTAGCATCGGGTCGCAGCTGTTTCGACGGGACACTGCATTTATCGGGGCGATCGTGCTTGCTTCATCGCTGGTGGTGGTAGCAGAGGCGCATCTTGCAAAGACCGATGCAACACTACTTGCTACCGTGGTCGCTGCCGTTGGAACGCTCGTTAAGGCCTTTGCGAGCTCTCCTCTTAGTCGAGGGCAGGCTTTGATATTCTGGGCAGCGCTCGGGGTAGGAACCCTCGTGAAAGGACCAGTTCTGCCTGGTTTGACGGCAACTACGGGACTTTCGCTTTTCTTTCTATTTCGCAACACACGCCGAGCTGCGCTCGTATCACTTCGTCCCATCCTTGGCATTCAACTCTTTATAGTTTTAGTGGCTCCTTGGGCTATCGCCATATCAATAGCCTCAAATGGGGCTTTTTTTTCTCGCGCGATTGCAGGAGATATCGCTCCCAAGCTCTTGGGAGTTCATGAATCTCATGGCGGATTCCCAGGTTACTACACGTCACTGCTGCTATTGACCTTCTGGCCGTGGTCACTTGGAGTAGTTCCAGCAATTGCTGCGGCCTGGCGAGGACGGCACGAGGCAGCAAACCGCGCTATCGCTGCGTGGTTCATACCTGGGCTATTTGTCATCGAATTAGTTCCGACAAAGCTTCCGCACTACATCCTCCCACTCATACCGCCTCTTGCCTTATGGGTAGGTAATTGGCTGACCTCTGTGATCCGATCGGGCGCCATCACTCAACGCAGATTCTCACTGTTCGTTACTAGTTTTTGGATTCTTGCAACTGTTGGTATCGCTATCTTTTTTGTTGCGGCATCAGTTGTCTTTGAACGACGAACACTTGTAGCCTCTATCCCGATCGCCATCGTACTTGGAGCGCTTGTTTATCGGATTGGGTTGGGGAAAATATCCGAGCCCGCAGCCTTCCTTCTTCCACTTTTACTATCAGCAACCTCTCTCTACATTCTTTTTTTTGGAGCGCTTTTCCCCGGCCTTAACCCTCTTTGGCTTTCTCGTTCCCTTCATCAAGAGCTCTCCGAACGAAAGATTGACGATCCTTCCTCAATAGTTATCGCGGGCTATCAGGAGCCGAGCGCCGTGTTTTTACTCGGAACAGAGATAACACTCACCGATGGAGCAGGAGCCGCCGAAAGCTTGCGAAGCGGTCGAGCAACCACTGCCGTGGTTGAGGAACGGCAATTAGCCTCTTTTCGTGAGGGCCTAGGAAGTTGTGCTAACACCCTCACAGAGGTGAAAACTTTAAGCGGATTCAACTATTCAAAGGGGAAATACATGACGCTTCACCTTATTCGACTCTCTATCCCCTGCACCCTATCTCCTACGCTCTGAACGAACTCCTTCCCAACCCCTAACTCGCTCGCTCCACACAATAGAATTATCGTAGTGTAAAAAAGCTCCGATGGAATCATCCCGCACAATCCTTCGCCCTCTATTCGCGCCCCTTATTATTCTTGGGATCGTATCGTGGCTTTTTCTCGATATTCCGGTGAGCTATCGTGTCTTCCTAAACCCTGTTCCCGCTCTTCGAGAAGTTACCTGGGTACTTGGCCGACCGGGGCAAACGACCTTTTGGATAGTAGGATGCCTCTTCGTGTGGATACTTGCGCGTCGAAAGTCTTCCTATTGCCCGGCTCGTTTTCGAGATCCTGGAGAGCTTAACCGTTTTTTTCTCCAACTCGCAGTGGGCCTCATTATTTCTGGAATAGTTGTCACTCTTCTAAAATATATTGTGGGACGTCCTCGCCCATCTGAATTTTTCCTCAGGAGTGTGATTATGTTCCAGCACTTCTCGAACTCGCCTCGCTACGCATCTTTCCCCTCTGGTCATTCTCAAACGGTTTGGTGCGGTATCGCAACGTTACTCCTATTTTTCCCCCGTTATCGAAAGCTTCTCATAGTTCTCGGCGTCCTTGGGTGCATCGGTAGAATCATCATGCTTCGCCACTACCCTTCTGATATTTTCGCGGGCGCATTAATTGGAATCTGGGGTGCGGCAGCAGCTCAAGTTTTTGCAACGAGCACATGGCTAACCAATTTTTTCAAAAGTCGATTCGGCATAGTGATAGGTCAATCCTCTACCGCTGAAAAGGGATGAAGTGGTGTGTTTTTTTGGAGGAGCTCTATTGCTCAGGGGCGTAGAGGTATCCTCGCTAGAACTCACCTAAAGAGCTCCAATCAAAGCATTACCCCGCTCTTCCCATGCACCGTCCGGCATCCAAGAGATCTTCAAGAATGCACTTCTGATTAAAAATGGCCTCAAATAGTCCATCTCCCATCGCTCTATACTTCCTCTTTTTTCTCAGACTTATAGAGGTTCCCCCAAACAAGCACAGCTGCTGGGGGTGGGTTTCGGGAGTTTTCAGTTGAAAATAGTCGGCGATCGGGGGGGAGGCGGCGCATTCTCGGGGTAGAAACACCGATTTTTTGGCCGTTTTTGTCTCGAAAATTGCTTTTTAGTCGTAGCTCCGCGAATGCGGCTGAAGGTCGCGGGTTAAGAATGGGATTTGATGGGGGCGATTTCTGAAAGGGGGGCGACTTATGTCACTGGTCCGACGTAGGGACGATAAGTTCCCGGTGGGAACTCTGTGGTGAGGTTGCCACTTCGATATACCTCGGAAGCGACTTTGAAGCGGAAGTAGATATCGTAATACCAATCATTCATTTCGGCACGGCGAACGTCGCACTTCGATAGGACGCGGGGGCGATGGGTGGTTAGGTTTGAGGTTTTTGTGGATTTTGGGAGTGAGCCTTGTTTGATCTTTTTTAAGGCGGCTGGGCCGAGAAATTTCTTCCCTTCAGCGTCTCGGGCTTTGAGAATCTCTTGACGACGCTCTTCTAGGCGACGGGTCATCAATAGGGCGTACTCTCTTTGAGAGAGATGTTCATAGCCGGGGAGTCTTGCGTATTCGAGGGTGAACT
>JBIJBT010000032.1:0-27999 GCA_044345055.1 Bdellovibrionota bacterium | reverse complement strand
TCTCTGGCCGAGATTGAAGGCGCGATAAAGAGCCACTGTGCACCCGAGAATAGTCTATCAATTAAGGCGATAATACCGCGAAATAGGCTTGGTTTTGATGGATTCGACCTTTGGGTGTCTAGAACCGATCCACGATTTGCTGAGCTTACTCATATTCTGTCCGAAGCAGAACAGCTAAGTGAGACCGATTATCACCAACTTCGGCTCTCATCTGGCAAACCCCAATTTCCAGATGAGTTAAATGACTCTCATTTACTTACAGAGGCCCCTGTAGAGGGAATTATCAGTCACAATAAGGGGTGCTACGTCGGTCAGGAAGTTATCGAGCGAGTGGCATCTAGAGGAGCTACACCCCGTCTTCTTGCCCGTTTTTCATCTGATTCTAAAGAGGCTATATCAATCGATACTCCGCTATTTACCGAGCAACAGGACGGTTCGATGGAAAAAATAGGTGAGGTATGCTCGAGCGTATTGACGAGTAATGGCGCGGTCGGATTTGCTAGTATAAGAAGACAAGCAAATGAATCAGCTCCGATCCTAATCGGAGAATCTCGTGGGACATTTTCGTGGCTCCGGTAAGAAGCCGATCGCCCTATCGTCTTCGTTCTCTCGTTTTTAACTACTCTCCCCAGTAAGTATAGTAAGATTTTGACCGAGACGCTTTGTTAGAAACGATCGCAACTTATCCTTAATTCGATTTTCTATCTGTCGAATCCGCTCCTTACTTACACCTATCTTATCGGACAAATCCTGGAGCGTTGCTTTATCTTCTGCCAAGAGCCGCTCCTGAAAGATAAGTAATTCTTTGTCGTTTAGTTCAAGGGTAAAAGCTGCAAAACTCTCCCTCACCATCTGCTCTCGCTCTTTTTCAGCTACTGCATCCTCCGCGCTTAGCTGATCGGCAGGAAGAACAGAAACGAGGCTCATATCAGAATCGCCCGGCAGAGGAGCCTCAAAGCTAAGATCGGAGCCCTCCATCCGTTGCTCCATCTCAATGACGTCGCTCTCCCTCACATTTAACTTTTCCGCTATCAATTTTGAGCTCGGATAAAATCCCTCACGCTCAAGCCGCTCCTTTTCCTTGTTTAAATTGAAGAATAGTTTTCTCTGAGCCTGCGTGGTGCCGATCTTTACCATTTTCCAGTTGGCGATTACGTATCGAATGATATACGCCTTAATCCACCACATCGCATAGGAGGGAAATCGAACCTCTCGTTCAGGATCGAAGTTTCTCACCGCCTCCATTAATCCAATATTACCCTCCTGAATGAGGTCGAGAATACTGCGAGCAGCCCGTTCGTACTCACGCGCTACCCGAACAACCAACCACAAATTTCCTAAAACCAACCGCCGAGCCGCCTCCGTACTTCCATCTCTTCTGTACTGCACCGCGATCTCTCGCTCTTCTTCTCGACCTAATGGGGGAATACGGCTAATCTCCCTCAAATAAGCCGACAACGAATCGTATCGAACAAGTCCCTGCTCGCGGGGCTCATCAGCTGCTTCATCCACCTCAACGGAGACAGGAAGGGTTGTATCGAGCTCCACCTCCTCCATGAGCTCCTCGTCGCCCACGGAATCACTATCAGCGCCAAGTATAACGGCATCGTCAATCCCATGACGCTCCAATCGTTCATCTGCCGATTCGGCATCACGAGAATCCCCATTTCTATCTGAGCCTTCGTCGCTCTCACCCGATTTCATTGAATGTCCCTCACGGCACTATGCATCTGCCCACCAAATTAGAGCACCTCAGCTTTTCATTCAAGCTTTATCCCTAAATTGCCGATGCAAAATAGCGGTGTAGGGCGGTCAAATACCTCTTTAAAAAATCTTATCGGCCCCTATGGCTGAAACGGTAGTCTGTTTCATCTCCTTACAACCCAAATAATTCTTTGAGTAATTTATAAAAGCTGAAGTGCATCACCAATGAACTCTCGTATTGCGGACATTCTTGTTCAGTCGGGATTGATAACTGATGAGCAACGAGTTTCAGCAGAACGGATCCGCGGTGCAGATGGGAAAAAATCGCTCAGCGCTCAGCTAGTACTGATGGGTGTTTTAACCGAAGCGGATATCACTAAAACGCTCTCTGTGCACCTCGGCATACCAACGATAGAGATCGACCCGTACTCCATCGATAACAGTCTCTTACAAGTTGTACCTCCCGCACTCTGCCAGAAGCATCGAATAATCCCACTTTCACTTAATCAAAAAAAACTAATCGTTGCGATCGCTGACCCATCTGATTTTTCCGTTATTACCGAGCTCAAATTTCTAACAAATCTGGATATTGAGCTAAGACTTACCTCTGAAAGCTCAATCATAGCTGGCCAGGAACGACTTTTTGGATCAAGCCCTCATCTAGATGAGCTACTCGACTCCTTTGCCGACGATATTCAGGTTGTAACCGAAGCAGAGCAAAACACCGACTTTTTAGAGATAGAGCTGCCAGCAGAAGATGCTCCAGTTGTAAAACTGGTTAACGCAATCCTACTTGATGCGATCCAAAAGAATGTCTCTGATATTCACCTAGAACCTTATGAGAAAAATTTCCGAGTAAGATTTCGTATAGACGGAATTTTATACGAGGTGATGACACCCCCTCAAAAATTGAAAAACGCGATTATCTCTCGTCTCAAAATAATGGCGAACCTCGATATCGCTGAGCGACGATTGCCTCAGGATGGGCGGATAAAATTATCTCTTGGTGGGAAAAAAGAGATGGACTTTCGGGTTAACGTTCTACCGACTCTTTTCGGAGAGAAAGTAGTTCTTCGTTTACTCGATAAATCAAATCTACAAATAGACATGTCTAAACTCGGCTTGGATCCAATTCAGCTGAGCAGACTAAAGGAGGCAATCAGCAAACCTCACGGAATGGTTCTTGTCACTGGACCGACCGGGTCCGGAAAAACAACAACACTCTATTCCGCGCTAACTGAATTAAACAAAGAAAGCACTAACATAAATACCGCCGAGGATCCGGTCGAATTCAACATACCTGGTATAAATCAGGCTCAGGTAAATGAGGACATAGGACTTACATTTGCCGCTGCATTACGGGCATTTCTTCGACAAGATCCCGATGTCATCATGGTCGGCGAAATAAGAGATTATGAAACCGCCGAGATAGCGATTAAAGCCTCTCTGACCGGACATCTAGTTCTATCAACTCTCCACACAAATGACGCACCTGGAACAATAAACCGTCTCCTCAACATGGGGGTTGAGCCGTTTCTCGTTGCTTCATCACTAAACATTATAGTTGCTCAACGACTAGCCCGACGAATTTGTCTCAACTGCAAAACTGAAACATCCTTCAATCCAGAGGTTCTCGTATCAGCAGGAATGAGAGCAGCTGAGGCCGCACACATGACGGTATATCAAGGTGAAGGTTGTTCAAAATGCTCCGGAACGGGCTATCGAGGCAGAATCGCTCTGTATGAAACGATGGTGGTAACTGAATCGCTGAGGGAGCTTATTTTAAACGGAGCCTCTGCTGCAGATCTTAAAAGACAGGCTATTAAGGAAGGAATGACGACTCTGCGGGTCTCTGGATTAAGCCGTCTCAGGGAGGGGCTAACTACTCTTGAGGAGGTGATTCGAGTAACGGCCTCCGATCAAGGAGCCAATTTATGACGAGCTATATCTGGACTGGAAGCAAGGCTGGGAAAAAAATTAGCGGTGAGATGGTTGCATCTACCCGGCATGAGGTTTTTGTATCTCTAAAGGATCGAGGAATCATTCCGGATGCCTCGTCGATCAAAGAGAAGGGTATTTTTAACCGTGATATAAACATCCCAGGCCTTGGTCCGAGAGTAACAACACGAGAGATAGTTGTATTTACCCGCCAGTTCGCAACGATGGTCGATGCCGGTCTCCCTATAGTGCAAAGTCTCGATATCCTCGCAAAGCAATCAGAGAATCCTGCTCAGAAAAAAGTCCTACTCGGAGTTAAAGAGACGGTTGAAAACGGCGGAACTCTGGCCGACGGAATGGCTAAGTTCCCACGCGTTTTCGATGAACTGTACATTCACCTCGTAATTGCTGGAGAAAGAGGAGGTATTCTCGATACCATCCTTGAAAGACTTTCAATACACCTCGAAAAATCGCTAAAACTGAAGCGTGAGGTAAAGGCAGCGATGATTTACCCATCGGTTGTCATACTAGCTGCTATTATTGTTACCTCTGTTTTAATGATCTTTGTTATTCCAACTTTCAAAGATATGTTCGCTGATTTCGGAGCAACTCTTCCACTCCCTACAATCATCGTAATGAACATAAGCGATTTTTTTGCATCTTATTGGTATCTAATATTTGGTGGGCTAATTTCAGCTCTTTTACTTTTTCTAAATTTCTCGAAAACAGCTCGAGGTAAAAGGACAATTCATCCACTCATTCTTAAACTACCAATATTCGGCAAACTGTTCAAAAAAGTTGCAGTGGCTCGTTTTACAAGAACGCTAGGAACGATGATAAGCTCAGGCGTTCCAATACTAGATGCCCTTACTATTTGCGCAAAAACCGCTGGAAATACTGTCGTAGAGGATGATATTACACGGGCCAAAACGGCAATTTCTGAGGGTAAATCATTAACTGAACCACTGACCGAATCAAAAGTATTTCCGACTATGGTGGTCCAAATGATCGGAGTTGGAGAGGCAACTGGTGCCCTTGACTCAATGCTCCAAAAAATAGCTGATTTTTATGAAGACGAGGTAAATACTGCAGTATCTGGTTTAAAACAGCTAATAGAACCACTCATGATTCTCTTTTTGGGAGTGATCATCGGTGCGCTAGTTATCGCCATGTACCTGCCGATATTCAAGATGGGAGCAATTGTTGATAGATGAAGTTTAAGGAGAAATCGAGCTATCAATCTTTGATGATTCTAAAATTTGATATTCCGTGAGGAGCTTTGATGTTCTCTCAATTTCGAAGAGATATCGACACTATCTTCCTTATGCACCCATTTCGCATGCTCGTAGCAGTAAGAATATTCTTTATTCTTGTTACAATTATCTGTTCGGCTGCTTACCCACTTTCATCAATTTTTTTTGATGTAATCCGAATCGGCTTATTACTTGGATTTTTTGCTAAAAGTTTGGTTACTTTGAGGAATGTGAAATCAACCCAAATTTCAACACTCAAGCAGCTATCTATTGATCCAATTATCATTTCCATCCTTGTCTATTCCACTGGGGGACCGCTCAGCCCATTTGTTTTTCTCTTTGTTCCGCTTGTTGTCTATGCAGCTTTCTTTTTTGGGAGAGACTCCGGAGTTTTTATTATTTGCCTAAGCAGCGCACTCAATATGCTGATTGGTTTTGGGATTAGATTGGGTCTTTTTTTGGTCCCCTCAGCCTATTCCGGCACTACAGCTTCTTATTCCTTTATTCTTTTTCAGGCGATAAATCTTGCTGTTGCAATGAGTGCCGTTTTTTTCGCTACAAACTACCTTCGCAGCCTCATTGATAGAAAAGAGCGAGCAGCTCGTGATGCTGCTCAATTAATTACTGAAGGAGAGGAGAGGAATCGCCTCATTTTTGATGCTGTCTCTGATGCATTGATAACAACTAACGAAGTTGGATTTATTACATCGGTAAATAGTGTTGCTAAAGACCTATTGAGACGGGGGGACGAATTGCTTGGTAAGTCAATTGATCAATCTCTTCGTAGCATTTTTCCTGGATTTTCTTTCCTCGGGTATGTTCACGGTAAATCGGAAAAGAAGCAGCAATTAACCCTCAGAGATGAAAATAATCAGCAAAAATTTATCGAGTGCGTTGAGAAGGTATTTTTTACACCTGAGGGGAATGCTAGAGGTTCAATATTTCTTTTCAAAGATATAACCGAGGAAAAAAAATCGGAAGAAACTAGGCTTGCTCAGCTACAGTATCAAGTTGCTAAAGATCGAGTCGAGCTTGCCCGAGAACCAGTCATCGGTACCGCGGGTCTTGTTGGAGAAAGTAAACTATTTCGAAAGGTGCTCGACCTAGTCCGCAGAGTTGCCTCGAGTGATGCGACGGTTCTTCTTTATGGTGAATCTGGTACGGGGAAGGAGCTTATAGCACGAGCGATTCATCAACAAAGCGGCTGGAGCAAAGGCCCGTTTGTTGCGGTCAACTGTGGAGCGATTCCGAGTTCTCTCATCGAAAGTCAACTTTTTGGGCATAAAAGAGGTTCATTTACTGGCGCTACGACAGATCATATCGGTTTCTTTCGCGAGGCAATGAATGGCACCCTCTTTCTTGATGAAATCGGCGAGCTTCCTATTGCTGTGCAAGCCACTCTTCTTCGCGCAATTCAGGAGCGATCTGTTAGGCCCGTTGGAGGAAGTTCAGATATTCCGATAAATGTTCGGATTATCGCTGCGACGAACAAAAATCTACGACGCGAATCAGAGGCTGGTAAGTTTCGCGAAGATCTCTATTATCGATTAAATGTCGTCAACATTACGATTCCACCTCTTCGCGAAAGAAGAGAAGATCTTCCACTTTTGATAGGACACTTCTTGCGACAGTTGCAACGGGAAGAAGATAAAGAGCTACCCGAGCTTGCGTCAGAAACCCTTCGTCTCCTCGTTTCGTACAATTATCCGGGAAATATTCGAGAGCTTGAAAATATAATCCAACGAGCCGTTGTTCTCGGTGGATCTCTTATCCTCCCTGAGCATCTTCCTGAGCAGGTTCAAGCACTAGAAACTCGACCTGCCCTTATAAGAGAGGAGACCGCGATCCATGAACTTCCATGCGATCTTGATGCCATCCTCTCTTCAATAGAGCGAGATTACGTTATCGCGGCCCTCCACAAATCGGGAGGTACTCGAAAAACTGCATCAGAATTGCTCGGTCTTAACCTAAGGTCTCTTCGATACCGTATGCAAAAATTCGGGCTCGATGCAGAAAAAGAGTGAGAAAAGGGGTGGGCTACCGGTTATCAAATACCGCCTCCTTTTCCCCAGCCACTACTTAACTAGGTAAGTATACCCCGCGAGAGCCTCTCGATATCGTCTCAAAAGATGGGCCGATTCATCAGGTTTTATCTGATTTAACTTGATCGCCCGCTCAAGAGAACGGCGATACATCTCTTCAAGGTCAGCTACATCGTACTCCACGTAGGAGAGAACCTCCCGTATCGTATCACCTCTCACGACCTCGCATATGTCTATCTCCTTATCATCGCCAATACGTACATGTACCGCATTCGTGTCGCCGAAGAGATTATGAAGACCGCCTAGAATTTCCTGATATGCACCGACTAAAAAGACTCCCAAATAGTATGGAGATGACTCAAACGCTGCCCTGTTGTAGGGAAGATCGCCCCGCACATCTCTAGAATCAATAAAACGGGCGATGGTGCCGTCGCTATCGCAGGTCAAATCAGCAACAATGGCTCGTCCTACTGGCTCATCCTTAAGCTGTTGAATCGGCATAATCGGAAAAAGCTGATCGATTGCCCACGAATCGAGCATGCTTTGAAACAGTGAAAAATTACAGAAAAGTGTATCGCGCAGGTCCGAGGCGATTTTACTAATCTCCTCTGGAGGATTTTTGAGTCCACGACTCATTTCGAGCATTTGTCCGCATAGATGACGATAGAGGATATCTCCACGTGCTCGCGCTTCAAGGCCCAGCTGACCACTAACAAACTGGTGAAACATCTCTTCTCTCAAACTGAGCGCCTCGTTGAGAGTCTCTCGCAAGTTTCTTACCGTCAGCTCCTGACCTAATTCTTCGAAACGAGCCAACGTCTCGTTTGAACTTATACCCGGTGTCGGTTCGTCAAGCCGAAGCGGAACCGCACTTGCCACATCAATAACCTCAGTCACGAGAACAGCGTGGTGCGCAACTACGGCCCTTCCAGATTCCGTAATAATGTCGGGATGAGGAACGCCCGCTCGCTCACACGCCTCGAAAAGAGCACCAACGACGCTGTCGGCATACTCATCCATCGTGTAGTTCATCGAGGATTCGTAATTACTTTTTGAACCATCGTAATCGATCCCAAGCCCGCCGCCGACATCCATCAAACAGAGAGATGGGCAGAGACGAGCTACCTCCACGTACATCCGAGTTGCTTCTTTGAGCACTCTACGAACACTATTAATATTTGGGATTTGACTCCCCACGTGAAAATGAAGCAGCTTGACCCAATGCTCACAGCCATTATCTTTGAGCATCTGAATCGCTCCGAGGAGCTCAGAGGTAGTAAGTCCGAATTTTGCCTGATCTCCAGCCGATTTATCCCAATATCCTCCACCCCGGGTGAGTGGCTTCATTCGAATCCCAAGCTCCGGTTCAATACCGAGATTTCGGGAAGCTTCCAATATCTGTTGCATCTCATAAAACTGCTCGACGATGATAATCGATCGTCGACCGATCTTTCTCCCGGTCAATGCGAGCTCGATATACTCGACATCTTTATATCCATTACATAGAAGAAGAGTATCCGGAAGATCATGGATCGCCAGTACCGCGAGAAGTTCTGGTTTGCTACCAACCTCAAGGCCAATATTTCGGGTATGTCCAGATTTTCTGAGAGTATCAACAACATGACGGAGCGGATTTACCTTTACTGGAAACGCCGTACGATAAACCCCGTTAAAATTCCACGCCCGAATTGCATCATCAAAGCTGGTCTGAAGAAGTCTCACCCGATCCTCAATGATACCATCGAATCGAAACAGGATTGGCGCAGATATACCCCTATGTTCCAGAGATCGTGTTAACTCAAATAGGTCTATTTCTTCACCGTGTGGATCGGGCCGAACAATAACATTTCCAGCCTCGTTAACATCGAAATAACCGGTTCCCCATTCCCGAACCCGATATAGCTCTCTGCTTCGTTCAACGTTCCAAGAATCCATGAGCGTACTCCCTCTCCCCCGTGTTCCCCCGAATACAACCGGCTGTAGCCGATTGACTCAACTATAGTAAAATCAAGCACTTGGCAACAAAAAGGGCGGTCCAAAGCCGCCTCGCCTTCCCAGATTTCAACTTCCACACTATATCACTGTTCGTACCCGAACCAAAGAACTCCTACCGGTGTTGCCGAATTTATCCGCTCTTGGCTACTATCGGGGCAGAAGCTGAATAGGTGGGAAAACACTTCTGAGCTCAATCGCTACCTTTGAGGAACAAATTTCATGAATCAAATACGTCGTAGATACTCGCCAGTTGTTGGAATACTTGGGTTGCTAATTACTGGGTGCGCGGAGCTAAATCAACCCTATGATCCGTATCGTACTCGCCCCTCTCAGCAAGCTTACGACCCCTACTACTCCCCCTATTCTCAGCCAAACTATGGAGGTGGGTACAACGATGGATATCGACACGACATTAATCGTAGGGAGCGGCGAGAAATTGAGCGGGAGCGCGACAGGCTTGAGGCAGAGCGTGATGCTCTTGAGCAAGCAAGGAGAAACGAGGAGCGCCGCCGCCGAGAAGATGAGCTTCGTGACAGATACGAGCGGGAACGGGAAAGAGAGCGCGAACGCGAGAGACCTGTTCGAGAGGTGTGCCCTTCCGGATTTTCGCCGAGCGAACAGAAATGTTCCCCTGAAGAACGGCGGCGTGGATGCAAAGATATGAGACTACCAGGAGGACTGGGGTGCGTTCGTCGATAATAGGGTGACGAAAAGGGGACCAATCAGTGTCCCCTTGCAGCAAAGGATTTCCCAGTACTGGAGTAATCCAGTAGTAGAGTCTTTTTTTATCTCATAAAGCGAGGGTTCCGATGAAAGTTCAGTTTGCAACAGAAAATTTTTCTCTGCACCGTTTTGATCTAGTTGTCGTTCCTTGCTTTCAGATTGATAACAAGAGCAAGAGCACTCAACCCTTTAACTGGCTCGAACAGAATCACGCTCGTGCTCTACAGAAGCGAATTTTAGAGAGCGACTTTTCAGGAAAATCGGGCCAACGATGCACCCTCGATATCGAAAATGGTGCGTTTCGGATCCTGCTTGTAGGTCTTGGAAAATCGCCAGGAGATGCGGTAAATCTTGCCCTTCGACAGGTTGGTTCAGCTATGAGTGCCGAAGTTTCTTCGGTAAAACCGTCCTCAGTAGCTGTGCTCTTTGAGTCGGGCGGTTCTCCGGTGAGCGAACAGGAAACGACGACTCTTCTTGAGTCTTTTTTCGCTGCCAGTTATCGATTTTCGAGATATCAGACTGCTGAATCCAAAGAATATGTACCGCCCAAAAAGCTCACTCTCTTTGGATTTGCGGCTCTTCCCGATTTAGAAATTCGTCATCTGCAATCGCTCACTAAGGCCGTATTCTCGGCTCGCGATCTTATTAACATGCCACCGAACGATTGCAGCCCTTCGTTCCTTGCAAGCTATAGTGAAACTCTTGCAAAAAAAGGGGGCCTGAAGTGCAGAATTTTTAATCAGAAAAAACTTGAGCAAATTGGTGCTCACACTCTTCTCTCTGTTGCGAAAGGAACTGAGCAACCACCCTTTTTGATAACGCTCAGCACACCGCCTCCTGCAAAGAAAGGTTTGGTAGTTGCTCTTGTCGGAAAGGGAGTCACCTTTGATAGCGGTGGACTTTCAATCAAGCCCGCAGCAGCGATGATGGAGATGAAAGCTGACATGTCGGGAGCGGCAGCGGTTATCGGTGCAATGACTGCACTTGCTGAACGATCGTTACCGATCGAGGTTCGAGCCTATATTCCGACCGTTGAAAATATGGTCAATGGCAAGGCAACCCGCCCGGGCGATATAGTAAAGAGCCTCGATGGGCAAACGGTTGAGATTTTGAACACCGATGCCGAGGGACGGCTTATTCTTTGCGATGCCATCACCCTTGCGGAGCGTGAAGGGGCCGATATCGTAATTGATGTTGCGACCTTAACAGGGGCCTGCGTTGTCGCGCTCGGAACGAAATATGCCGGTCTTTTCTCTGATGATGAAGAGCTTTGTCAGACGATTCTTGATGCCGCTCGTCGATCGGGTGAGCTTTTTTGGCGTCTTCCGCTTGCAACTGAGTACGATGAGCTTCTAAAGAGCTCGGTGGCTGACATGAAGAATATCGGCAATCAGTGGGGAGGAGCGATAACGGCGGCGCTTTTTCTGAAACGATTCGTTAAAAAAGCGCGATGGGCCCATCTCGACATCGCGGGACCTGCATTTGATGAATCGGGAAGCGGCTCAACCCCGAAAGGAGGGGCTGGATTTGCGGTCAAGACATTGGTGAGAGTGGTGGAGATGCTCGGTCGTGCCGCCGTCGATAATGTGAAAAATGCCCAGCCAAAGAGCTCCCCACGAAAGCGAAAATCATAACCCGAGTCGTCGTACTGTCGGCAGAAGCTTGCCTCAGCACTCCCCGACAGGTAGGCTACCGAGGGTCAGAGCTCGCGATTTTCGTCCTCTGAGCTTTTGAGAGAACTCGGAGTTTAAAAAAAGATTCAGAGTATCGAACAGTCGGGTTCCGCGCGAACTCGTTCTTTAGTAGTTCCCCTTAGCAGATCAAACAGGCACGCATGGAAGCCCTTTCGCTGGTAAATATCGAAGATGAAATGCGGCAGTCCTACATGGACTACGCGATGTCCGTAATCGTTGGAAGAGCTCTTCCCGATGTGCGAGATGGACTCAAGCCGGTGCAGCGGCGCGTTCTTTTTGCGATGTTTGAAGAGGGACATCTTCCGGGGAAAAAACACTCGAAGTGTGCTGGGGTTGTTGGAGAGGTGCTTAAGCGGCTCCACCCGCACGGCGATCAACCGGTATACGATGCGCTCGTTCGACTTGCCCAACGGTGGAACATGCGGTATCCCCTGATCGACGGACAGGGAAACTTTGGATCGGTTGATGGTGACCCTCCTGCAGCATACCGATACACGGAATGTCGGATGACAAAGCTCTCCGAGCAGCTTCTCGCTGATATCGGAAAAGATACGGTCGATTTTCAGCCGAACTTTGACGATTCAAGTGAAGAGCCCACCGTTCTTCCGGCAATAGCACCAAACCTCCTAATAAATGGCGCTCAGGGAATAGCCGTAGGTATGGCGTGTCGGATGCCTCCGCACAACCTATCTGAGGTGATCACCGCTACGATAGCTCTAATTATTGATCCAGAAATCTCCTCAGAGGAGCTTATTCGACTGCTTCCCGGCCCAGATTTCCCAACGGGCGGAATGATTCTCGGAAGATCTGGGATCCGTCAAAGCTTTCTTACTGGACGGGGCACGATTCAGGTTCGCGGTCGCGTTGAGATCGAGCGCATCAAGACTGCAACCCGCGAGGTTGATGCATTAATAGTGCATGAGATTCCTTATCAGGTGAATAAAACGACTCTGATTGAGCGGATCGCCGAGCTCATGACTGAAAAGATCGTTGAGGGCATATCCAAACTAAGGGACGAATCGGATCGATCGGGTATGCGAATCGTGATGGAGCTGAAGCGCGATGCAACCGCAGAGGTTGTTCTCAATCAGCTCTACAAGAGCTCGCCTCTTCAGGTTGGATTCGGGGTAAATAACCTTGCGATCGTCGAGGGTCAACCGGTTACTCTCTCAAGTCGCGATCTGATGAATCGCTTTATCGATCATCGGCGTGACGTTGTTACGCGACGAACCCAGTTTGAGCTCAAAAAGGCTCAAGAAAGAATGCATATCCTTGAGGGTTTCCGAATAGCACTCCTAAACCTCGATGAGGTTATTCAGATAATCCGCTCTGCAGAGAGTCCAAAGGATGCTCGAGATGCTCTTGTTAGTCGCTTCGAGCTATCCGAGATCCAGAGCCAGGCTATTCTTGACCTTAGACTTCAAAAACTCACAGGCCTTGAGCGACTCGCGATTGAACAGGAGCATGGAGAGTTAGCGGCTGAGATTGAGCGACTCATCGGAATTCTTGCTGACGCAAAGAAGGTCGATGCGATAATTATCGAGGAGCTCGAACGGGTGCGAGAAGAATACGGCGATGCCCGCAGAACTGAGATTATCGAGGATGAAGGAGATGAAATTCTTCTCGAAGATCTCATCGAAGACAAAGAGATGGCGGTAACCATTAGCCATGCGGGGTACATAAAGAGCACGCCTCTCAAGGAATACAGACAACAGCGCAGGGGGGGTAAAGGTATCAGTGGAGCTGCAATAAAAGAGCAGGACTACATCGAACACCTCTTCGTGGCGAGTGCGAAGTCTTACATTTTATTCACTACTTCGCGTGGTAGATTATATTGGCTCAAGGTCTACCAAATTCCAGAGTCTGGAAGAGTCTCGCATGGAAGGGCGCTCGTAAATCTCCTTAATCTTGAACCGAACGACAAGATTACAGCTATAATTCCAATTCAAGCCTTCACCGAGAACTCATATCTCGTGATGGCAACACAGCGCGGCATCATAAAGAAATCGAATCTCACTGATTTCGCGCGGGCCAAAAATAACGGAATTATTGCGTGCTCGCTCGATGAGGGCGATCTTTTAATCGGAGTTGGCATCACAACTGGGCAGGACGATATCGTACTTTGCACTCGCCAAGGAATGTCTATCCGTTTCAACGAGGATAACGTGCGAGCGATGGGTCGCTCTGCAAGAGGAGTCAAAGGGATTAATCTTGATGATGGAGATGAGATTATCTCAATGACTACAGCACCTCAGGCTACTGAGGTGACTGGGGTGATTGGGGCGACTGGAGATTCAGAGATCCCTGAGGGCGAAGCAGATATCGTTGTTTCAGATACTGAGCTCACCCTCTTTACGATATGTGAGCGCGGTTTCGGCAAGCGCTCGCCACTTAGCAGCTATCGAGTTCAAAATCGGGGTGGTAAAGGAGTCATCGACATCCAAACAGGTGAAAGAAACGGAGCGGTCGTCAGCTCATTTCTTATACCGCCCGATGCAGGTGTTCTTTTGATGACCTCGGGCGGAAAGGCCATTCGATTCGCTGCAAAAGATGTGAGAGTTCTCGGAAGAAATACCCGCGGGGTGAAGCTCGTTAATCTCGATGAGGGTGAACAGGTGTTGGCGGCTACTCCTCTAGTGCTTGAAGATGAGATACAGCAGTAATCCGGCTTTTGTGGGCCGATATCTCAATTAGCGTGCAGTACTCATCCATCTATAATTTGCCTTAGCAATGAGTGGACAATCAACTAGAACGATTGGCGTCGTTGGTTTAGGCAACTGGGGGACGGCGCTCGCCCACTGCCTGAGTCAGCGTCACGGCTCTGTTATCGCATGGACAAAAGATCCAGCCGTTCGTGATATGTTGCGCACAACGCGCTGCAACTCGATGTATCAGATCGTCGAACCTCTTCACGATGGGATAACAATCGTTGATCGACTCGAGGATATGAAGGCCGCTGATGTCGTAATTTTGGCGATCCCTTCTCGCTATTTTGCTGAGGTCGCCTCATCCCTCTCCTCTCTTTCTCCCTCGGTTGTTTTGGTAAGCGCCTCCAAAGGGCTCGATCCTGCCACCTGTCGCACTCCCCTTCAGGTGCTCGAGCAATCGCTTCCAGCTCATCATCGGCGAGTTGTTATCTCGGGACCATCATTTTCGGCAGACGTTCTCCGTGGTTTACCAGCGGCAATGGTTGCAGGAGCAACAAATCAGGACGATGCGAGGCTCGTTGCCGAGCTCTTCGTTGGCACCCCTCTTCGGGTCTACACCTCCGACGATCCTCTCGGGGTTGAGCTGGGGGGTATCTTAAAAAATGTGATTGCGATAGCAGCAGGCGTCAGCGATGGATTAGGGCTCGGAGATTCCTCCCGAGCAGCGGTCATCACCCGAGGGCTCGCAGAGATGCGCCCTTTTTGCGCGGCAGCAGGAGCAAAAGCAGAGACCCTTTTTGGATTATCGGGGCTCGGGGATCTCATCATGACCGCGACAAGCTCCCTAAGCCGAAATCGCACAGTAGGCTTTCGTCTCGGTCAAGGAGAAACATTGACCGCCATCATAGAATCACTAGGTTCTGTTGCAGAGGGTGTTCAAACCATAGAGCGGGTCCTAGAGCTCTCCTCGCGCTATCATCTCTCAATGCCGATAACCGAGCAGATGCAGCTAATCATCAGCGGCAAAACAACCCCCTCCGAAGCCCTCCAAAATCTCCTCCGCCGCCCAAGCCGAGCAGAGTTTAGTGGTTGAAGAGTGTTGGGAACCGAGCCTTTGCGTGGCTCACGAGAAAACAACAGTTTTTATACCGACACGATCTGAGTCTATACTATCAGCAGCGATACCTCGGATACAGTAAGGCGCTTCAAAGGTTCTATTCACGCATCATGGGCAAAGCCCCCACCCTTTCTCTTGCGAATCGACTTTTTTGTTTAAGCAATTTACAATCCTATCTGTAGACAGTTTGTCACAATTAAGGGTGTGGCTTGAGGATTACATGGATGAGTCAGGACCGGATTCGGGACGGGGTGAAAATGGAATTGGGGGCGGTCGTGCCGCTGCCACCGAACTTAATTCGCAATCATCACTCGCTCTTAGGAGAGATAGTTTGAAGGCGTTGATGGCCCCATACCTTGAGCTTACAAAGCCGCGAATAGTTTCGTTGGTTCTTGTTACCACTCTGCTCGGCTATTTTCTCGCGGGAGGGTCTCTCGCGCTAACAAGTTCTCTTTCTGCCTGCCTAATCGGGACCGCTCTTTGTTGCGGGGGCTCGGGGGCGTTGAATCAATATCTTGAAAGGGACGCTGATCAGCGGATGATAAGGACCCGCTTCCGCCCGATTCCGGCTGGGATCATTCCGCCGGCTCACGCCCTTAGCTTCGGTGTTCTGCTAGTCCTTTCGGGAACCGGCCTGTTGCTCTGGCAGGTGAACCTCCTTACTGCGTTTCTTGCGATATTGACCGCATTTCTCTATGTGATTGTCTACACGCCCCTTAAAAAACTTACGTGGCTTAACACTTTGATTGGTGCGATTCCTGGAGCACTTCCCCCCGTTGGAGGGTGGGCTGCAGCCTCTGGGACTCTTGATGCGGGTGCATGGGTTCTCTTTTTAATTCTCTTCATCTGGCAACATCCCCACTTTTACGCAATTGCGTGGATGTATCGGGAAGATTACTTACGAGGGGGATTTAAAATGCTGTCAGTCGTAGACCCAACGGGTGATAGCATGTTTCGACAGGTAATGGGCTTTTCTCTTGTCCTTATACCAGTTGCGTTTTTACCCTGTTTGATAGGTATGGCCGGATGGACCTATATGGTGGGTTCGTTGCTACTTGGCCTCTTTATGCTAAGAGCAAGCGCTATTGCCGCAAAATCGCGCAGCCTCGCAGATGCAAGGAACCTTCTAAAAGCCTCTGTTCTTTACCTGCCGCTACTTTTGTTGCTAATCGTCGTAGATGCCAAGTTCTAGTTGCGAAGCTCTCAGCGCGAGCTGCTAATTGAGATTTTAGGAGGAGGGAGGCCCTTACTGAGCCTTACGCCGCCCCAACCATATTGCTCCTGCACCAAGAACTCCGACAAAAAAGAGGGGGGGAACTATCCAGGCGACCAGCCCCATCCCAGAGACCGTTGGCATAGCCCGAATCTCTGAGCCGTACTTGCTCTCTAGTTCCGCGAGAATCGCCTCCTCTGAACTGCCCTTTTTCAGGTCCTCCAAAATAGTCTCCTTGAGAAGTGATGCTTGCTCACTCGGGCAATCTGATAATAGCCGACCTGGGCAAAAGGGACTCATTACGGTGCCGTACAAATGCTTTGCGGAATCCTCATAATCAGCGAGCGCTACTGAGGTTGTTAGCAAAAAACTTGTGAGCAAAGAGGCAATAGAAAGCACCGCTCGATTTACGCTCCAGAGCTGACCTTCAAGTTTTAAGTTTTTCTTCGGCCAAGACATAACGCCTTTCTCCTCTACTTTTTCAATTAACCAAATCGCGCCCCAGCTTCTGCTCTAAAAATTGAAGCTCTCTAACATGCTCCAAACTCTGCAAGATAGGATCGACACGCCTTCAATTCTCCATCAGAGAGCACTTTTCCAGAGGGGTTTGGATTCGATAGGTAATCAATAACCTGAATAATTGAAACTATCGGGCGAACCGTTGTATCGAATGCCCTCTCTGCTTCAAGCCGCGCAGAGGTAGCTTCTCCCCGTTCATTTCGATCAACTCCGACAACGACTCCCTCAAAGTGTGCACCACTGGAGAGCTCCTTAACTCGCGGAATTATCTCTTTCAGCGTTAAACCGGCCGTTACCACATCATCAACGATAATAACAACATCCCCTGCACCGGGCATTTTTCCGACATAGGTTCCGGTCTCACCGTGCTGTTTGGCCTCCTTCCGATTAAAAAGATAGCTCGCCTGACACCCCATCTCGGCGAGCGCAATCGTTGTTGCCACTGCCAACGGTATTCCTTTGTAAGCGGGACCAAAGATAACAAAAGACTGCTGACCAAACTCCTGAACTATCCATTTCGCGTACAGGCTCCCCAACGTTTTAACCTGCTCTCCCTCGAATACCTGACCAAAATTCAAAAAAAATGGTGATTGACGTCCCGACTTCGTGACAAAATCACCAAAGAGCAGAACCTTATTACGGACTAGAAAGGTGATAAATTGCTTCTGTGCATCGTTAAGCTCGCTCGATCCAGTACTGGTTGTGAGAGAGGTGATTGATTGGGAAGTTGAGTCAACCATACTAGTTTCTCCGTTTGATTTTTATGAGGTTCACAAGAACCTTGGTATAAAATAATTTTCGAGATTAAAACGAGAGTAAAAGATTAGAAGGCTCGCAAAAAAAGATCGTTAGCGACACTTTAATTGCTCTACACTTTGAGAAAAAAACGTGACGATTCCTCAAGGAAATATCATCGCCGAGCGATTCATTATTAAAGAAATTCTCAGCAACCGTGGCTCTCGTATCGTCTACCTTGCTGATGATATCTCCCTCAACGAGCGCCATAACAATCAGCCCGTAGCACTAAAAATGCTGAACCCTTCAGCAGCCAACCCCCCCCTCCAATCTCGACCCCTTTTGGAGGAATTTCTGCTGGCAAAATCTATCGACCACACAAACGTAATCGAGGTTTTCGATTACGTTGTCGAGGGCGAGTCGACCCTTTTTTCTATGGAGCATATCGTCGGAGAAACGCTCTCGGAGTGGGCAAAAAAGGGTCCCTGCACTTTTTCCGAATTGCTCGCTATTTTCGCCCAAATTACGGCAGCACTGCAAGCGATTCACGATGCAGGCATCGTCCACCGAGATGTAAAGTCATCGAACATTTTAGTGACTCCCTCTGGAGAGACAAAAATTATCGACTTTGGCGTTGCTCGCAGATTTGCCGATGATACTCAGGCTGCGGGAGAAATCGTTGGATCTCCTCAATGTATTGCCCCAGAGATATGGAAAGGCCAATCACCGAGCCCACAATCAGACCTTTATGCTCTCGGAGTCTTATTTTTTGAGCTCTGCTTGGGACATCTTCCTATTGAAGCAGAGCTTAATGAGCAGTTCATGTTCAAACATCTAACCTACTCCCCCACCCCTCTTCACAAGGTAAATAGGTCGATACCACGATGGTTTTCGGCTCTAACGGCCCGACTTTTGGCGAAAAATCCGAACGATCGGCCCTCTTCTGCTCAGGAGGTTTTAGAGCATATTCGGACGCGAGAGCCGAAGTATGCGATAAGATGATTTACAGATAATATGTCTGTGCCGATCTTCGATTTATGAAAAGTTTCGGCTTTTTCCCTTTAGAGTTAAACATCTTGGCTATGATAAGCCGTTTGTTTAAGATGGTGGAGGATTGGTTCACTTCCACCCCAACCCGATTCATCATGCCGGGAAATTGATACTATTATCCCATAAGCCGCATCTTTCAGAGGGGTATCTTAAATCAGTAGTCTTCTTCGGAGGGAATTCCAAGGAATGCTGCTATAGAATCCAAATAAAACCAACGGGTCTCAATAGAACGGGATAAATGTGATTATCGCCAAAGAAGCTAACCAAAAAACGGGCCGCTGTACGCCACGACATCGAATTTCGCCGATAATCTTCGGAACAATTTTCTTTTTCTCTGGCTGCCAGGGCTCGTTTAATTTTTGGGGCCCCTCAATTTCTCTACAACAAGAGCGGCCGGTTGGCCTTGCACCAGCAGCTATAGTTATTACTGCTCAGGATGCAGATGGAATAAGTCTAATTTCAGTCAAGCAAAAAAGCTCTTCTGGAGAAAGGGTCGTTCTAAATCAGGTGTATTCATCGCCAACTCAATCAGCCTCAGAAGAGGTTTATTTGAGTGTGGCCAATGAATCTTTGTCGGAAGCTCAGTTCATTCTAGAAGTAACTGCCCAAGATGCACGAGGTCGGGAATCTCGAAAGGAATATGCTGTTCCTTTCAACAACGAGGTTCCCGCAATATCTGTTGTAACCGCTCCTTCGTTAGCGCGTGAGGGTGAACCAGTTATTGCGGTAATAAAAAGTAATCCGGAAAACTTGGAATCCGCAGGTCTTCTCATGGGTTCACGAACGGTCGTCGGAATACCGCTAAAACAGCTCGGGCGAGGAGGGCCAGAAAACCTATTCCTCGCTCCATTTGCCATTTCCTCTCACAAAGAAGCAGCTTCCTTAAGGGCTTTTGCGAGGAATGCTGCTTTTAACACAAAGTCTCAGCCGATATCGGTCTCGTTTACTCCAACCCTAAAGGAGAACCGACGAATCAGGATGAAGCCCGAAGAGATAAACCAACTTATCTCCGCCACAAAATCGCTCCTGAGACCCGAAGCATCTCTCTATGCGCCCACCACAATCTTTTCAGATCAAGGTTTGGACTCAAAAACCCCACTAACATCATTTTTTGGGCCGTTTCTTGATTTAAGCAAGGCAGCTATTAATCGATTTCTCGGTCAGAAGTTAAATCTGTACGGATATCCGAGGAAGCCGTTCTTACGTCCTGCTGGTCTTCTAATAGCGCCCTTTGGCAGCCATATTTCAGTGGTTACTGACGATCGGGAATTTCAGCTAGGCTCAATGCCATTTGAATATCACGAAACTAGCTCGAGCGTCGTTGATGCGGTCGGAAATGGAACGGTAATTTTCAATCAAAACTTGGGACCACTTGGCACCGTTGTCGGAGTAGATAGCGGATTGGGCATCGTGGTGGTCTATGGACTTCTTGAAAAGTCCTCTCTCTCGCCTGGGGCCCAAGTTGTCGCACCGTCGATTATCGGCACTCCTCTTCGTCGCTCCGGAAGCGGGTACGGCAATTACTTTGTGGGTGCATTTCTTGGTGGAGTCCCGATAAATCCAAAATACCTCTTTGATGAGGAATGGTTCTCGTCTCATCTTGGAGAGTATGTCGGTTACCCGAATTAAGTGAATTTTAGCCAAAATGGGTAAAAGAAAATCAATTTCTCCTCACTCTGCAAGCACTTATACTTAGATTTTCTTCGTTCAGCGGCCCAAAATCGCGCTCATTTTGCATTACCTGCGGTTCAGTATACACTTGAGGGCGGAAGATTCCCTCGAGCCTTTCGGTTAATCGCGGAAGCTACACGCTGCCAAATCGGGCTCAAGAGAGCTTTTTTCTGAAAGCTGAAAGTACAAGGCACTCATCAGTTCCGCCTGTACCATTTGAATGTCCCACTGCTATGTCAGGTCGTACACGTTTTGTAAGTCTTCTCCTCGGCTGCTTTACGATAGCCATCATCCTCATTTGGCAATCGACTCGCTCCACGGCATCACTCGTCCTTACGCCGGCTGATCTCGCTGCCACTTCGAATGAGGATAAATTGAGGGTACGGATGGGGGGACGGGTCGCAGCTGATGGCCTCTCATACGAAACAACTCCCTTATTTGTCCTCTCATTTCGTCTCGAAGATAGAGAAAGACCGGGCTCAACAGTTGCGGTCGTGTATCGCGACATAAAACCCGATATGTTTGCCCCTGGACGCGACGTTTTAGTAGATGGCGATTGGAAAGGGGGAACTTTTTATGCGGCACACTTGCTGACCCAGTGTCCCTCAAAATATGAGCCATCTGTACCTGGCTCCGAGAAGAGTCAAAAATAATTGCTTTAAGGGTGAAAAACGTTACTTTGCACCCATTTGGGGAGCAGTAACTCGTTCACACTCTGAAGCTGAACAACAACCGTATTTGTAGTTATTCGTCATGTTTTCTGATCTCGGCCACCTCTTCCTCATACTCGGATGGTTCTTTTGCGTCTCTTCGATGGTATGCGGTTTTGTGGCTGCTCGCAGGTCATCGCCATCTCTTTTTTCCGCAACGGCGAGAGGAACGATATGCTGCGGATTGTTTTTGTTCTTATCGCTTAGCTGTCTTGCGGGAGCTTTCCTGCAAAATGACTATACAAATCAGTTCGTCTGGCAATTTTCCAACAGAGATATGCCGACGATTTATAAGGTAACGGCTGTTTGGGGTGGCATGGATGGATCCATGCTTTTATGGGCAACTTTCCTTGGATTGGGTGTTTCTCTGCTTGCGTACCAGTCTCGAAAATTGGCGTCGCCGTTCATGTCTTGGGTTCTTGTAGCGGCCCATTCATCAACTCTTTTCTTCACTTCAGTAACTCTCTTTAGCACCAATCCGTTCCGATACCTTCAGGTCCCCGTGGTTCCCGCCGATGGAAATGGATTAAATCCTCTTCTTCAAAATCCCTACATGGCGATTCACCCGCCTATGCTATACGCAGGTTTCACTCTGTTTGCGATCCCATTTGCTTTCTGTCTCGGCGCACTTGCCTCTGGAAATCTCTCGAATGAGTGGATAATGAAGACTCGGCGATGGACCCTAATAGCATGGGGTTTTCTGACGGTTGGTATAACGCTCGGAGGTCACTGGGCGTATCTTGAGCTAGGTTGGGGAGGTTTTTGGGCGTGGGATCCGGTCGAGAACTCATCATTCCTACCGTGGCTTACAGGAACTGCCTTTCTTCACTCTGTCATGATTCAGGAGCGCAAACAGATGCTCCGATTTTGGAATGTTTGGTTGATAGGTCTAACGTACGGGCTGACCGTCTTTGGCACCTTCCTCACCAGATCGGGCATCGTCCAAAGCATCCATGCATTCGCTTCAACCGATATCGGATGGTTATTTCTTCTCTATCTCGGAGGGTTGGTTACAACCTTAAGTTGGCTCAGTTGGCTCCGTCGGAACGAACTTCGCTCGGAGCGTTCTCTAGAGAGCTTTCTCTCCCGTGAAGCGTTTTTCCTCCTCAATAATCTCGTTTTTCTGAGCATCTGTTTTGCCGTTCTTTGGGGGGTTCTCTTTCCGGTACTTTCAGAGGCAGTAACGGGAGTAAAGCAGACAATTGGTATTCCATTTTTTAACGCAGTCACGATACCGTTTTTTTTGCTCATGCTCCTTCTCATGGGAGTCGGTCCAGCAGTGGCGTGGCGTCGCTCAAATCCACAACGATTGCTCAAAGCGTGTCTCGCCCCCGCTATCGGAGCCGTTCTGGTGGGAACCTTTTTGCTGATACTCGGAGTCCATAATCTTTACGCGAATCTCTCCTATTCCCTAAGCTGGTTTGTTGCTCTCACAGTGCTGCTTGAATTTTCTCGCGCGATTCGTGCACAGCGCGCGACCAATTTAAATCTCATCGCGGCAACAACAACGGCAGTGAAAAAGCACCAACGACGTCTAGCCGGGGGATTAGTTCATCTTGGGGTCGCAATAACGGCAATAGCCATAACTGCATCAATGGCACATAAAACTGAGCGGGAGCTCAGCATAAAGCCGGGAGGTGATGCTACCGTTGGTCGATATAGACTTGTGCTCGATGAGGTGACCGGTGATGAAACATCAACTTACGAGTCACTCGTTGCTCACCTGAGTGTGTTTTCTGGGGATACCGCTTCAACTCCGCTCCTCACTATGAAGCCCGAGATGCGTCGCTATCGACGAAATAGCGAAACGACCTCTGAGATTGCTCTGAGAATGAACTGGCTTGAAGACCTCTATATTGTTCTTGCCGGGGTTAATCCAGAAGATAGTAGTGTCGCCATCAAAGTTTTCATCAACCCTCTTCAGGTCTGGTTGTGGTTCGGAGTTTTGGTGATGATAGCGGGAACTCTTGCAGCCCTAATACCACGCCTCAATGAATCAACCACTTTAAAGCAATAAAGCTCCGCTATCGAATATGGAATTCTCAGTGTTAGTAATCTACGGTATTTTTGCGATCATCACTCTCGCGTCGATTCTTTGGATATTAGCTCCAATTTTTGCAGGTGATACCCCCACTCGCGAGCCATTGGTGGGCGGTTCTGCTGACACGAATGACCGCACACTTCGACGCAACCAACAGCTCGCCGATCTAGTGGCGGACCAAGAATTGGGGAAACTTGATCCTGACGATTTCTCCCGAATGAAGGGAGAACTTGACGCTGATTAGTTTTATTCCAGTTTTTTTCGGGCCTCTCCACGCGGGTGAATCGCGCTAAAAAGAGGATGGCATGGATAAAAACAGCTCTGCGCTCAACACCGAGGAGACATTTCTCATTCGTGCCGATCGGTTATCTCTTCGTCGCGGATCTTTTGCTCTATCTAAGGTATCTCTAATCGGAGGGCCTCACGAAATAATATTGCTCCTGGGTCAAAACGGTGCTGGCAAAAGCTCTCTTTTGAGAATTCTAGCTGGGCTACTTGAGCCTCAAAGCGGCACGATTATTCGGCACCATCGGGGTACTTCCCTGGTAAGCCACGACTCGATGATGTATGGAGGATTAACCACTCAACAAAACCTTGAGCTCCTCTGTTCACTCAATGGGCAAGCACTTCCCCAAGAATCTATCAGCAAGTGGGGACTTTCGGAGCATTTGCATACCCGCACATCACTTCTCTCGCGTGGTTTGACAACTCGACTCTCGCTTGTCCGAGCATTAACTTCTCAGGCTCAACTTCTCCTGTTTGATGAGCCGACAAGCAACCTCGACGATTCCTCCACCAACCTTTTTATCGACACAGTCTCTGCGAAGGTCACAGAGAGGTGCGTTGCTATTATTGCAACCCACGACATTTCAAGACTCCTACCTGTTGCATCACGAGTTTTAGTCCTCGGTCGGGGAACGATAGTAGCTGATTCGGGCAGCGGTGGAGACATCTCTGAAGCGCTCGATATTTATCACCGTCTCAATCGATAGAGTGCTGCTTTATGGTACATCAGACACTACCCACTGCTCCTAATCGTCCCTCGGGATTGCGAATCTGTTGGCTTCTTTTCAGGAAAGATATCTCCCTTTTTTGTTCCTCTCGTGAGGGTGCTCTCTCCCTCGCCACCCTTTCGATGATGAATGCTATTGTGCTTGCAATAGGCATAAGCAGCGCTCTATTGTCCACCGATATCGTGACCCGAATCGCTCCGGCACTTATCGTTGCAAGTCTCTTTTTTTCGATTATGTCGTTCGTTGAGCATGGCTGTAACATAGAATATCGAGAACGTGCGATTGATGCTCTTCGAGTTTTAGAAATTCCCTCCTCGTGCCTCTTCCTATCAAAGATAGCGGCCATAACGCTCTTTATCTCGGCAAGCGCAGTGGTGAGCACAACAACTCTTTGTGTACTTCTCGGAGTATCGCTAGTTTCCGCATGGCAAGAGCTAATACTTATTACCAGCCTGCTCTCGGTGGGCTATGCGTCCCTCTTGGTTCTTCTTGCGACGATCACGATTAATGTTCGCCTTCAGGGAATATTGCTCCCGCTCCTTGCAATTCCCCTCTCATTTCCCCTTACCCTTGCAGGAATCGAGCTTGTCTCGGAATCCCTTATTGGCGGTGGAATCAGCAACTCCGCCTGGCTCCCCCTCCTCATCGTCGCCGATGTGGTATATGGTGTCGGCGGACTAAATCTCTATGATTTTGCGGTGAAGTCATGATTCCACACTGGCACACTACGACTGAACGGATCTCGGGAGCCGCTGCTGCTATTCTTGTGGCGGTAGCGCTCTGGCTTGTTTTCATGAAAGTTCCGAACGAGCAGGTCATGGGAGCAGTTCAACGAATTTTTTATTTTCATGTTGGTGCCGCTTTTGGAGCATATCTTGCGTTTGGAGTAGCTTTTATTACTGGAGTCCTATTTCTCGTTTCAAAGAGCCACTTTTATGATTCGCTAAATGAAGCCGCTGGCGAGGTTGGATTTTTGCTCTGCTCAATCGTGTTGCTCTCCGGCATGATCTGGGCACACTCGGCATGGAACACCTGGTTTCGCTGGGAACCTCGCCTCGTAACTTTTCTTCTCCTCTGGCTGATTTTTCTAGCCTTTGTACTTCTTCGCACCTACGCTGGTAAAGAGAGCTCCTCCGCCCAGGCCGCGATTCTCTCGATCATCGGCTCTTCGACGGTACCCCTCGTATGGTTATCCGTAAAATTGCTACCTCAGGCATCCCAGCTTCATCCCCAGGTTGTCGAACAGCAAGGGCTTCGCCATCCCCTTTTCGTAGTAGCTTTTCTGGTGACAACCGTGGCGCTTTGCGCTTTTACAATTTGGTTAGTAGCTCTTCGATCGCGAATCGGTTTTTATGAACGTGCCATTCTGCATCAGGAATAAACAGAGCTGGCCTTTTTGGAACTCGTGCAATCGGCGAGAATTTGTAAGTTTTTCCGTTCACTTCTATGACAACAACACCCGATACCTTCCCCTCTCTATTTGCCGGTTATGCGGTAATATGGATTTTTATCGTTGGATACATTTTCTTGCTGACCCACCGATTAAATAAAATAGAGAGAGCTATTTCAGTCAAAATGAGCAAGGGGACAGAAACAGATGACTCAAAAAAATAGTCCAGTAAGGGTGGTAGAGGCTCAATTTATTCTGGGCGCGGCTGATCCAGCAACCCTCCCCGACATATCAATACCCGAAGTTGCTTTCATCGGAAGGACAAATGTAGGTAAATCGACCCTTATAAATCGGCTCACAGGCCGACGCTCCTTAGCACGTGCAAGCGGCACTCCAGGTCGAACCCAAGAGTTTAATTTCTTTCAGGCTCACATTATCGATGGTGAAACACGACATCAAATGATGCTTGTTGACCTCCCGGGGTTTGGCTATTCACAATTTTCAAAAAAGAAGCGGGTAGTCCTTGAGAAAGCAACGGTAGCTTATCTCTTGAAGCGACGATCTTTATCAGCTGTGTGTGTGCTTAACGATGTGCGGCGAGATCCGGAGGATGAGGAGCTCGAGGTCATTGATATCGCCCGCGAGCGTCGCATTCCGGCTATCGTGATAGTAACAAAAGCCGACAAGCTTAACGTGCGCGACCTTGCCCGTAGGAAAAGAGAGCTAGAAGCCCGCTTCGACGATGGAATAACTCTCTGCCTAACGGGAAGCAATTTTGACCCATCAGCGATTATTGCTCACGTCTTGGAAACTTTGGGTTTCCGATAGAGCGAGGTTTTGGTGCGTGGGGTTTGAAGAACTGCTCGGAATCGGGGGGGCGCGAAAAAGGGAGAATGTAAAACGGAGAGAGAGGGATTCGAACCCCCGTTACGGTTTCCCGTAAACCTGATTTCGAGTCAGGCACCTTCAGCCACTCGGCCATCTCTCCTTAAATTGCTCTCCTTAAATTGCTCTCCTTAACTTTCTCTCCTAACCGTCTCCCTCTGCTTAACCTGCCAATCCCTGCTCTGCGTGCTCAGAATCGAACAGAAAACGGAGATTATCCGATCCACCACCTCGATTCAATCACCCAACCGAGCACCGCTTGCGACTCAGCGAGCCCTATTGGCGACCCCTACTAGCGCCGAACTCCCGCGAAGAAGCTCTGCAAAAGGCTGATGCACTCAACTTCCCGCACTCCACCGATTACGAGAGGACGGATATTTTCTTCGATAGCAAGACTTACGTCGTATAGAGACCCGAGCGCCCCAGTTCGCGGCTCTCTCGCTCCATACACAATCGTCCCCACTCGAGATAGTATCGCTGCTCCCGCACACATGGTGCACGGTTCGAGGGTGACTACAAGAGTGCAGTCCGCCAATCGCCACTGCCCCAGGCTCTGCGACGCAGACTCAAGAGCAACCAGCTCTGCATGAGCTACCGGGCTCTGACGCTCCTCGGTGCGATTGCGTCCGCGAGCGATGATAAGGCCATCCTGAATCAACACAGCCCCGACCGGAACCTCCCCCGCTGCCGAAGCCTCAGCTGCTTGCTCGAGAGCGTACCCCATCCAATCGCTGACGACCTCAGGAGTGACGCGACGCGACCGATTGCGCATACGATTTACCGTATCAGCAGCTCTGGTTCCTTCAACCAGAGAGAGCCTTTAACAAGAGTCTGAACGGAGAGAGAGGGATTCGAACCCTCGGTACAGTTTAAAAGCCGTACACTCGCTTAGCAGGCGAGCGCCTTCAGCCACTCGGCCATCTCTCCACAGTTCTGCACTCCAGAATTTCGTCTACCTCCAAACTTCGCTACCCGAATATTATCATCGGGCGCGCGAAGATTCGGCGTCAATTCTGCGGCAACTCTGCCATCACCCATTACTTCGGCCATTTTACGAATTGAAACAGGCTAGTCGCAAACTTCGCCTCTTAACACCCGGAACTCGTAAAAACCGGAAGGAGAGGGATTCGAACCCCCGGACCCGTTTCGGAGTCACTGGTTTTCAAGACCAGCGCCATAAACCACTCGGCCATCCTTCCGTATCGGCTTATGAAAGGTACCTGAAACAGGGCGTATCTGGCAAGCCTCGAGCCAGATACGGCCGTGAGTTTCGAATCAAGAACAAAGCTCTCCCCCAATCGAATAAAAACAGCTCTAGCAGACTTTGCGTATTCGATAAGAATCTGTTTACAATGCAGCCCGTAAGCGCTCTTAGCTCAGCTGGATAGAGCATCTGACTACGAATCAGAAGGCCGGGAGTTCGAATCTCTCAGAGCGCGTTTCTTTTTTTCCGTATTTCTGTCGAGCCATTTTTCTTTTCCACCTTTGAAAAGATTACGGGGCGGCGGATTTCTAATAGAGAAAGCTTTTCTGGAGAGATGGCCGAGTGGCTGAAGGCGCACGCTTGGAAAGCGTGTATAGGCTAATCCCCTATCGAGGGTTCGAATCCCTCTCTCTCCGACTTTTTGCGGTTTGGTCTGGTTATAAAGTTAAGGGCT
>JBIJBT010000153.1:0-3286 GCA_044345055.1 Bdellovibrionota bacterium | reverse complement strand
ATCAATCGAAAGCACCAACGGATCATCCTTTCCCTTCATCGCTCCCGAGGAGGCTTTCGGGAGTTCAACATCGACTCCTTGCTGCATCATAGGGGCCGTTATCATGAAGATGATAAGGAGAACGAGCATGACATCGACAAGGGGCGTGACATTGATTGAGGCTATCGGACCCTCTGAGTCGTACGAAGAAGATGCCATACCAAAAAAGCCTAAAGAGAGAGACTTGAATTAAAGCTCGGAGTCATTATTGAGGAGGAGCACTACTGAGTTGACCAAACTTACCGCTACGGGGATTCCGAATGTTATCCCCTTTACCAAAAGTGAGGCTCGCAAAAGCAACGGCCTACCGGAATGAACTTTTCTGCGCAACGCCGAGAAAGTCTTCGGAGAAAGACTCCATTCTTTGCCGCACCTGACGGAGCGCGACCGCGCAATAGTTGTAGGCGATAGCTGCGGGAATTGCGGCTGCTAGCCCAACTGCCGTTGCGACTAGCGCCTCGGAAATTCCGGGAGCAACAGCCTGAATCGTCGTGGACTTTACCTGACTGAGCCCCTGAAAGGCGGTCATAATCCCCCACACCGTCCCAAAGAGGCCGATAAATGGGGCTGAGGAGGCAACTGTTGCAAGAAACGTTATCCCCTGTTCGAGCCGCTGCGACTCACTAAACTGAACTCGACGAAGCGCTGCCCCAACCGACGCAGCATCAAACCCGCTCGATTCGCTCCGATCCTGCATTCCACGAAGAAGCTCGCGGTAGCCCGAGCGAAACATCCTAACAAGTGGACTTCGCTCGAAGCGATTCGATGAGTCGTCGATCCTTTGAAAATTAGTCGACTCGCAGAACAAGGTAAAAAATCCGTCGCTATCGAGACGAATTCGGCGAAACTCTAGCCACTTTGAGATCATCACAGACCAGCTGATGATCGACATTATCACCAAAATAAGGAGAACAATCTGCCCAATAAGGCTCCCCCCCAACAAGCTGTCAAGCAGCGATCCACCAGACATCGAAGAAGTTTCCACCGACCTGCACTCCTGAAAAATTTCGTTTCGCCTGAGCATTACCGAGCGCTTGCGCGACCCGGAAGAGTTCATCTCCCAACTCACACCTTTTAGTGCGGCGAAGTATGGCATACCGGTGCACTAAGCGGAAGGGATGTGAGTGATGCGGTACGGATTCGGGCCGTGATCGTGTGAATTACCTCAAATTAAAACCCGCTAAAGAGCCAATGTTTTGGGGACCTCGAGGTCGAAAGATAAGGCTTAACAGAATTGATCAGCATATCTCGAGCTCCCGCTTTTTCAAACCTAACTTCACCCTTACCTCTATATCTCTGAGCTACCTCTATATCTCTGAGCTATAGAGGTAAGACGTTCAGGGGCTCTAGCAGTAGGTGATAGAGCCTCCCCTACTATAATGATGCGGTGGTATGAGAACTTCCCTTTGGGTTGAGTTTGAAGTATGTCGGGACGCGTTTGGATTTTGATGATCTTCCCACCAAGCATCATAAGCCTCAAAAGCTTCTCGACACCCCTGCGTATGATTAAAGAAACGTTCGACGTAGGGTCCTAATTCCCAGGTTTCGATCGTGAGGGGTGTGTGAGAAGTGGCGAATACTTGAATTCTCGGATTGTGCGCTGTTAAGAGGGCCTTCTGACAGAACTCAAGAACGGCGTAGGCGCCTTCGTTTTCCGAAATAGATATGTTGAAGGACAGCCGTTGATCAGAGGCGCGGGCAGAAGCTTTTAAGATAAATGAAGTATCTTCCTCTACAGTTTGTTTAAATATATTCCATATCCGCTGTCCGAGACCATGATTTGCGACCATGACGGAGTAATCACCCTTTCTATGAGAGTGATTAGGTCTTTTTATATCAAAGCTAACAACCGTGGGGAAATTCTCATCAATCAATCGTGCGATAGTTCCGTTATCCGTCTAGGGGCAATCACCAAATCGGACGCTTGAGGCCAGGTCTACCCCCAGAATATCGCCACCTGAATATGCTCTCAGCTCCGCCCGAAGTGAAGGCGCCTGTCGCTGAATACCTCGTGCCTGCATTCCAATAGATTTATCCACGAGAAGTTGTAGAGGATCCTCGCCTTTGGAAAAGGCGCTCATACTCGTAATCCTACCCCTATCTACGGAGATGGGTAGTCTTACATGTCCGAAATACTCCTCCGCACTATGAAAAATTCCCAAGGCTCTATCACATACCTCTTGGGCTCGGCTAGGAGACGAAGAATGCTGCATCATTTATGATCAATCCAAAAACAGGAATGCACGATTACCGAACGGATTCTTGAGATTTTTGCAATCCTAGATCTAATGAATACCTAGATCAACCGCCTTGTTCGTTTTTGAGATTATCCTGGGACTTGTAGGTCTCTTCGGCTAAGTGAGAATTGGGCTTTGAATCTCAGGGCAATTGACTACCCTCATTACACCCGGTACTTTGCCTTAAGCTTCTTTTTTTATTCCCCACTTCTTCAACAAAAAAACGCTTAATTAGCACAATTGATTGGGGCAGTCGTTACCAGCCGAAAATCAAGCCAATCCTAACCCCCTAGCCTCTTTATCCAAGCCTCTTTATCTCAGAGACATAGAGGTCCAAGAATTTCGACCACTTATAGTTAGAAGCCGGTTTGGAGGGAAGCAACGCATCGCAACCAATTAAACATATCTTTAATTGTTGCCTTTGTTATTAAAGAATGCTTTAATTTGATCACATTCAATTAAAGGTACCTTTCAATGACACGTATTAGCGGTACCTATTCTATTTCCGCGACGCTGGGCGAGTCGGTGCGTGCATTCGTGCCCCATGGCTTGCCGCCGTCTGATCCCGCCCTGCGACCTGAGGTGTTCACCGAGCTGAATCGGCAAGCCGAACTGGCACTTGCGCGTTTGGCGGGAGTATCGGGGCTGGTGCCGTCGGTGGACTGGCTTTTGTACAGCGCGATCCGCAAGGAAGCCGTGCTCACGTCGCAGATCGAGGGCACACAGGCCACGCTCACCGACCTATTCGACGAAGAAGCAGGCTTTAAGGTCAGCAACACCGATGATGTGGAGGAAGTGACCAACTACCTCCGTGCTTTTCGCTGGACGCAGGAGCAACTGCGCGATCCCAAAGGGCTGCCCATCAGCGTGCGACTGTTGTGCGAGGCCCACCGTCGCCTGCTTGACGGGGCCCGAGGTGCAGGTAAGCAAGCCGGGGAGTTGCGCCGGTCACAAAACTGGATCGGTGGCACACGACCCGGCAATGCGGTTTTCGTTCCGCCACCCCCGGA
>JBIJBT010000099.1:0-9029 GCA_044345055.1 Bdellovibrionota bacterium | reverse complement strand
GATAACACCGCAGTCACGGCGGCAGCTCCCACACCCTTCTCCCCTGCTGAAAGACTTGCAGAGCGGGTGCAAACGATTGCTGATGCGATCGAGGTTGTAGCGCACGACGTTCAACGGGTGGAGCTCTTTAAGAAGCTGCGCGATCAGGGTGTGCTTGCCCAAGTTAACGCTCAACACTCTCACGGAGGGGGCTCCTCAATCCCCGTTAACGAGAGCAACCTTTTTAACCCTGATAAATTTCAGAATATCGATCTTCGGGGGGTTGATGCATCCCAGATACGCTTCGTTGATAGTAACGGACAAGCTCAAACTTTTGCAGCATTTGTTCTCGCGCTCTCGAAAAATGAGGCAAAACAATTCTTTCAGGGCACGGTGTATGACGAGCATACCCGATTTAGTGCCGACGATACTGAAAACGCTGCCGTCCACAGCTATCTAAAAAATATCTCAAGCAATTACAACGGAGCATCCGCCCTCACCGAGATTAAGGCACTCGTCGAACCGCCATCGACCCGATGCGATGCGCTGCTGAATGCGGCAGCAGCGCCCCGTGCATCGGGAACCCCTTCGATGCCCGCAACAGAAGCACCGGCAATTCCGACCCCTCCAATCACCCCGACAACAGAGGTGTGGCAGGTTGCGGCGAGTAACACAGCGAGCGCAGCCACCAACACCGGCTCGCTAGTGGCCCCAGCGGCGACTCAACCGACAGCCTCTCCCGCAGCTGCTGCGGCATTATCTTCAGTGATTGGTGACCCTGCCATAGCAAGCACGTTGACAGGGGGCAGTGGGTCCGCAGGGAAGTTCAAGAAAGTGATGGATTCCCTCGAGAGTCAAGGGGATGAAGCTGCGCAAGTTCGATGGTTCACTGACAAGAATCTTGCGAACGATCGCCTCGCCGTTATCAAATCACTCGCTGACATAGTGGCAGACACGGCCGTGGCTGCGCAGGAGCGAGCTGCGGCTGAGCAGAAAGCCGTTGCTCTCGTGCAAGGGTGGTTGCGGGATCAGCGTAACACTATGACGGCGGATGTGTTCCGGGTGCCGGTCCCTCAGAAGCCAGCGAAGAATCCACCAAGTGCAGGAAATGGCTCGGCAGCGGCGGGCCAGTCTGCACCTGCGACGTCGGCAGCAGCAGCGGGCGCAACTCCGCCAGCGGTAGCAACTCCACCAGCGCCAGGGGCTTCGGTCGCGGCAGCAACTCCAGCGGCTGCAACTTCAGCAGCAACAACTTCAGCAGCAGCGGCTGCTAATCCGCCTGTGGCACCGAGTAGCACGACTCCAGCGAAACAGGAAATCACGATTCGGTCGTTTGCGGAGGCGGCAAAGGTATCGAATCCGCTCTCAGATGATCAGATACTCTGGCTTTGTCGGAGCCCATACGAGGCATTCGTAACGTGCAAAGCGAGCGACGAAGAAAAAAGCCTCCAGAATGTGGAAGACCTCACCCGAATGCGCCTCCCTTACAACGAAATGATTAAGAGAAATCTGAGGATATCCGTAGTTTCGGGTCTCTCGGCAAGCGACGACGGCAGTCAAACGATGATGGAAGTAGTCAGACACACAAAGGGTGAGTACTTCGAATATTTGAACCACGGTGACCAAGTGTTCAGTGACATAGCAAAGCATTACTTTGAGGGAGGAGAATGGCCTGATTATAATGGGATGGCCCCTATTGTTTTTGATGGTTTCCAGCTAAGAACCCCCGAGGGTCGCTTCTTAACAGCCCGCGATGGGAGCGTAATAGATATCTTAGACATAGAGGCGCAGCATCCTGCGATCCACTCAAACATTTTCTGTCAGTATGGCTTAAGCCCACGTTCAGTGTTCATACATTGGGAGACTGACGCTAGGGTGCTCGCAGAGGCAGTGCACGTCAAATCCGGAGACAATCGGATCCATCTAGACACAGAAGTAGCCAAAACAAAAGCACCGCCACTAGCACACAGAATTTATCTGAACCCCAAAATTGAAGACAATGCTAGAATTTTCGAAACTATCATGACGGAACTCAATACGGCGGGGCTCGCGGCGCACGGCAAGGTTCACGCTCGACCGAACGAGCTTCTGCCCCCTCTTAGCCAGGAAAAAGAATTAGATATACGTACTGACGGAATAGTGATTGCCGTAGGCGAACTAGATGCGCAAGCCGTTTTGGACGTTGTTCTCGGAGTCTGGGAAAAAGAAAGGGATTCATTCTCGGGGCGGGACACTCCATTTGTGCCACTCCGCATTGGGGATGGTATAGCGATTGGATCCGAGCCCCCGAGCGGTAATTCGTTGACGGGGGAAATCGCGACAGTTTGTACGGCCGCGTCCGAGGTTGTGCGGGAAAAGTTATCAATACATTGGGAGATGCTTCGCAACGGCCCCCTCCCCGACACCTTCATCCCCGCCTTTCGCGAAGCCCTCGCCGAACTCGCCACAGAAAAAGGGATGAACCCCGACAACCTGGCATTTCGCCTTGTCCAGGAAAAAGTAGCTAAATCGGAACAGCCCGTTTCGACACCGAATACATCGACACCTCCTGTGGCCGAACGTCCGTATCCGAGTTCCGCGCAACTAGCTCATGAAAATGCAATGAGAGAGGCTCGGAGCACCGGTCCAACAGGTGACCCAGATGATGAGGCACGGCAAGGAAGATATTAATATACGATGTTTATGCCCTCTTCAGCGCAGAGGCGGAGAGGGCCTTCTCCTCTGCCGAGGACCGCTATCACACTTAGCTAAAGAGATGAGGAGAGAAGCTTCCTGAGCGTGCGGACCTCCGGTCCGCACGAAGCAAAGAGCACACTCGAAGATTCCAGCAAAAGCCCCTCGCGTACCCCAACCCCTTCCTTACCATCTTAACAACCAATTTCAGAGACCAAAGATCGAGGCCCACGAAGCCCCTTCATTCCTAATCCACTTACGACTATTATGACGCCAATCCCAGAATAGTCTTCGACCTCTCTAGCCCACAAGTCTCTCTAGCTCAGAGCCATAGAGAGAATAGGAATGGAGCGATGGGAATAGGTGAACGATTCTGGGTCCGCGGACCTCCGGTCCGCATGAGGTGCCACAATACTACGAAGAGATGCGGGCCGGAGGCCCGCGGACCCAGGATCGTTCCCCCAATGAAGTTTCCCATTGATCGTTCAAAACCCTTCCTCTCTACCGCCGAGCCTCTTTAACTCATAGGCATCGGGAGAATAGGAAACCCTCAAGAAAAATCCAAAACCATCCGAACTCCCTTTCTGAACTAGCTCAATCTCCTCAACAATTAAAAATCCCCGCTCTTTTCAATTCCATGGATATAACCCAACTCCTTCTCTTTACCCACGAGCAACGGGCGTCTGATCTTCATATCAGTGCGGGGGAGAGTCCGATGATTCGGGTGGATGGAGATTTGAAGAAGGTTGATGCAGCTGCACTTTCCGCCGAACAGTGTCAGGCGATGCTTTACGATATTATGAGCGATAATCATCGAAAGCTTTTTGAGGAGACAAACGATATCGATTTCTCGATCGAAATGGGCAGCACAGCACGATTTCGGGTCAATGTTTACAGACAATATCGGGGTATAAGCGGAGTTTTTCGGAAAATTCCTGCTGAAATACTCTCGGTACAGGAGCTCGGCTTACCCCATATAATCGGAGAGATCGCGCGTCGAGAGAAGGGATTGGTGCTCGTTACAGGTCCGACAGGCTCGGGAAAATCTACAACTCTTGCAGCGATGATAGATCTACTCAATCGTGAGCGCGAGGGGCACATTCTTACGATTGAAGACCCGATTGAGTTTCTGCACAAAAATAAAAAATGTCTAATCAACCAAAGAGAGGTCGGCCTTCATACCAACTCGTTTGAAAAAGCACTCCGAGCAGCTCTTCGTGAAGATCCAGATACTATCCTTGTTGGAGAGATGCGAGACCTTGAGACGATTAAACTTGCAATAACTGCAGCCGAAACGGGACATCTTGTTTTTGCAACTCTACACACATCAAGTGCTCCCAAAACAGTCGATAGAATTATCGACGTTTTTCCAGCCAATCAGCAGGCACAGGTTCGTGCAATGTTTGCTGAATCAATTCAGGCGATCGTCAGCCAGGTTCTCTGCAAAAAAACAGGAGGTGGGCGGGTTGCTGCCCTCGAGATTCTTGTTGGTTCACCAGCGGTTAGAAACCTAATTAGAGAAGGTAAGGTTCATCAAATTCCGAGTGTAATGCAAACATCACAAGGAATCGGAATGCAGACCATGGAAATGGCCCTAAAAGATCTCGCACAAAGAGGGCTTATTACGCGAGAAACAGCGATCGAGAAATCAGGAAATAGTGAATTATTTCGGAACGGTAACCTAGCAGGGCGCTAAAATCGAGGATCATTGTTTCACGTGACAACGATAAATATCGAGCAACTTCTAGGTTCAATGGTGGAGAAGGAGGCTTCCGATCTATATCTTACGGTCGATAGCTCTCCTGTCTACCGAATAAATGGGATTAACACTACAACTCAACAAACTCCATTCACACAAAACGATACAAATAATCTTGCTCTATCGATAATAGATGATTCCCAAAAAAAAGAATTCGAAGAGCAAAAAGAGCTCAACATTGCTCTTTATATTCCATCCCTTGGCCGATTTCGAGTGAATCTGATGCGACAGAGAGGCGTTGTTGCTCTTGTCATTAGGCGAATTAAAACAGATATTCCGTCCATTGAAGAACTGGCGTTACCGACAATCCTTAAAGAGATAGTGCTACAAAAACAGGGATTAGTTCTTGTTGTTGGAGCAACAGGTTCAGGAAAATCAACGACGATTGCCTCGATGATCGACCATCGGAACTCCACCTCGTCCGGTCACATAATAACGATAGAAGATCCGATAGAATTTGTTCATGCTCACAAACAATCAATCGTAAGTCAGCGAGAAATTGGAATTGATACGAACTCTGCTGAGAGCGCTCTCAAGAATTGTCTTCGACAGTCACCCGATGT
This sequence comes from Bdellovibrionota bacterium, assembly GCA_044345055.1. Classification (GTDB taxonomy): domain Bacteria; phylum Bdellovibrionota_C; class UBA2361; order UBA2361; family OMIW01; genus OMIW01. The sequence continues at coordinate 4,055 of JBIJBT010000099.1, read as the reverse complement.
TGTATTACTCGGCGAGATTCGGACAGCTGAGATGATGGATGCCGCAATTGCGTTCGCCGAAACGGGCCATCTTTGCCTTGCTACTCTTCACAGCAACAATACTAATCAAACAATGGAGCGCATACTTAATTTTTTCCCCCCTGCGCGCCATCGACAGATATATCTTCAATTAAGCCTCAGCCTCCGAGCTATCATCGGTCAGAGGCTTATACACACACATGATGGAAAACGGATACCGGCTGTAGAGCTTCTACGCGATTCTCCCCGAATCAAGGATCTGATTCATAAAGGGCAAATAACTGAACTAAAAGAAGCTATCGAGAAGGGCGAAAATATTGGAATGCAAACATTTGATCAGTCTCTTTTAAGACTGTATCAAAATGGAGATATTTCTCTTGATGAGGCTCTGCTCAATGCAGATAGCCCAAACAATCTGAGACTAAAAATAAAGCTTGCGTCAGATGGTGCTACCTTTTCGGAACAGTTAAATCGAGGCGCTTTTGCGAAAGTGAGCTCCAGCGCAAGTTCCGAATCGGTTCTGCGCCTCTCAAAACAGGGGCAGAATGGTGAGGAAGATAAGAAAGACTAAAAGTTAGTCGAGACTATCTTTATTCCTCTCCGCGCAATCGAGCGACCGAAAACAATCGCCGAACCAGCCAAAGGCCAATTTTGCGCTATCTACAACTTGCGTAATTGTTGTTTTATCAACTAACTCATTGCAAAGTTCGCAAAAAACTTGCCACTCTTCGCGAGTTTTTCGGCCTGCCCCCGCAAAAAATGAATAGCCCTTCCCATCTGAAAAACCAAAATGTTTTTCTAGATGTCGCGCAATGTATACGCCACCAAGGCGAGAGCCCTCAGTTACATACAGAGTACCGAGCCAAGAAGCTTCGCTCTCGAGGAGCGGAGTTTGGGGAAGTTGTTGTATCAGATATCCATCGTTAGAATTAAAAGACAGCGAAGATAAATCATCCTCAAGGGTTGGAAATCGGCGTCGCTCATCGGCAAATCTTTGAATAATGGAGGAGGGGCATAAGGGTATCTGCTGCTCGATACTACGATACATTTCTGAAAGTACCCTCAAAACTTCTCCGTACTCCAAAAGGGTGAGATAATTCCTCATCACCGGAAAAATTTGCTCAGCTTCCCTATGAAGGTTGGCAGTTTCACGGCGTAGTATTGCGATAGGAGATTCAGATATCGATTCATCCATAGAGTCACTCCGTCCTATTGCTCATTTTCAAAAAAGCATCCTTCTAGAGATCTTTATCTGGCAAAAATAACTCCTCTCCTGACCTCTCTTGTCGTACCATAATCGAAAAGAAAATAACTTTACACACCTCTCCAGAAGTAATCACTTTTTACCATGAGTCATAGCTCTTCTCATCCCCAAAACTCGATCTCTTATGTCGCTCTCGACGGCAGCTGCCACCACATGGAGTTAGCTCCAGGTGAACTAACTATATTGAAAATCGATTCCGAACATCGACGTTTTTTTCGGGGCATTAATCAAGAGATACACCGAATATCATCGCTAAATGCCTCCTCTATTAGTCTCAAAAAGGATCACAGGATTGGTGTTGGCCCTCTTCCACTTATGACTCTACTCGGTTTGCAAAGCTTCCCCAACTCTTCTCAGCTCCTCTACCAATTACTCAACCTAGAGGAAACCATCTGCTTGTTTGGAGAGACACATGGAGCACTCTGCCCGTATTGCAGAACCAGGGCTGAAACTCTCTCCCCGGATGAAATTGCAATTTCGATTATCGAAAGATATTCCGATCGCCAAATTATAATAACAACGCCATTAACCGCTCCCCATCACGATATAAGACAGAGGTGTTCTGCCGTGATTATTGAGCGGACTCGATGGGATTCTCTCGATATTCCAGATTCTCTCTGGAGTTCAGCTAACTGGATTGGAGCAGTGCTTTTTGAGGGAAAAGCATCACCATCGAAACGGGGGCAATTCTCTTCCCTGATCTCTCTCATGCATGAGCTTGGAGGGTTATTTATTGAGATTCGCTCCTGTGATGCTAACTTTCCAGCTCTTCGATATTACGGATCGAATCCCACCTGTCCATCGTGTGGAAAATCCACCCTACCCCTTAATCCAGCACGGCTTTGTTTATTAGCAAAAGAGCACAGCCATGAATCTAGTTCTTGTGAATTAGAGTGGTATCCAGAAGTGCTGAATCTTCTCTCAAAATCGCCCAAAGAACTGCTTAATTTTTCACTCCCCGCCTCTCCACACATAACCGAATCGCTCACACTTCTTGCCGAATTCGAGGTGAAGGGTAATCTAGCTAGTCGGGTATCTGATCTTCCTCTTTCTGAGAGGCTATGTTTAAGATTTCTCGCCATATCTCCCCATAGAGGCTCACTTCTAGCTATCGAACTACCTGACTATGGATTATCAACACCGCAAAGTGTAACTCTTAAAAAATGGCTCGATAAAGAGAGTTTGAAAGGCCAAACAATAGTCATGCTAGGAGGAGAAAAAACTCTAGATATTGGCCCAGAAAATTCTGTTTCGACGGCAGCAATCTCAATCACAGCAACGGACAGTTCTTATGACAGCTTGTCCCACCCGAACTCCCCTTTTTTTTCTCTCGCACCGGGTGAAATAATGGCGCTTCCCGTAAGCGCTTCAGAAACGATATTAAAAGTTTCTGAGGACTCGATTGAGGATAGCGACTCCTGGAAAAAAATTGATCTAGTGCATTCCCTCCTCGACAAAACTCCATCAATACATCCATTTTTTATTTCGCTATCCATTTTCAAGGCTTTTACAAATCTCTACGCTCAAACCACTGCGGCAAAAGCGATGGGAATCGGAGCTCGGGAACTTTCTCTATTTGGAGCAAAATCTCATCGGTGTGAACATTGCGCAGGCCACGGACAGCTTCATGAAGAGCATCTGACTATCACCTGTCCTCGCTGCTCTGGCACCCGTTTCAAGCACCACATTGAGCAGCTTACCTTCCGCGGTGTTCCGTATCCCGCTCTCTTTAATGAAAATCCTCAAGCCCTTCTCTCCTATTTCGGCTCGATTGTGCCGATACAGAAAGGGTGCGCCGAGCTTTGTAGTGTTGGACTTGGCGATACACCCGTTGGAACACCAGAGCGGGAACTCCCCAAAGAGGATCGCCTCAGGTACATTCTTCTTAAAGAATGCTCATCTCTTCCCCGCTCAAGCAGTGTTATCATAAGGGGCCTTGGCGGGATTCTTAACGTAAATGAGCTCGATGGAGTAATAGAATATCTCTCATCATCCGCAGCAAATCGCTCGCACAGAATTATTCATGATGGGTTCGCAGATCCGAGGGGGTTGAAAGCAGGATATGTAAAGGATGTATAATTAGGGTATGTGCTAAGGTTAGAGATCTTAACGATCTACCAAATTACAGCGACGTCGTTAAATTAATAAAAACTGATCTATTTTTCTAAAGTATTAAAGGGGAAGGGTAAGATGAGTACTCGGAATTACAGCGAATCTGGATTTACCGATACGAGCGTAGTGATGAAACTACTCGGTTTAGCGGTAATTGTTGCAGTTGTTACCTGTTGCAACCGCTGGGTTAAGAAAAGCGTTATGCAAAGAAATGGGTATGTTGTGGTTGACCCAGATGCGCCCGAACCGGAAGAATACGAAGATGAGAGCGATAGAGGTTTTGTAGTTCGCGGTGGTGAGCTTCGCTAATTTTTCGATCCAATTTACTAGAACACTCCTCTCCTAATCAAAACTCTCATGACCCAATCTCTTACTTACTACACTCTTGCTCGATCGTTTATCTTTTGCGCTGAGGGCAAAGATGCCACTCGCTATCTACACAATCGGCTCACAAACGATATTAAAAAACTTCCCGTGGGCTACTCTTGTCTCGCAGCGGCCCTTACCCCTCAGGGAAAAACGGAGGGATTTTTTACATGCCTCCGAGAAGCTGAGTCTTCCTATCTTCTTCAGTGCGATGGAGGAAATTGTGACACGGTTCAATCTGCATTGGGTCGTTACATCGTGGCCGATAGAGTTTCTATCAATCGAGTAGAGCATC
>JBIJBT010000106.1:0-8103 GCA_044345055.1 Bdellovibrionota bacterium | reverse complement strand
GTATCGAGTAAAGCTTCCAGAATTCACATTGACGTATGGTTGCTGGATTACACACCGGTTAGTAGTAGAGCTAGACATTGCGAACGGCGGAGTAGATGACAAAGGGGCGCTGCGAGAAGCATCATGATTGGCGGTATCTGATACACTCTGTTCATCTATAGGAATTTGAACGGGAACTACTGCGTCTCCCGCTCGACTCGCAGCACTTTCAATCGAATCTCTAACGCCCCATGGCTCGCTCCCGCCCTGTGAAGAAACAAGACCCTGAGCTAGTCTTGCTCTAACAGCACCTGTCATTTCTGGACTAAGCATAACGGTACGATTACGCGCACGAGGTGTAGCATCCTTTTCGAGCAGTTCTTCCTCAGTGATCCCAAAACCTTTTTCATTTGTCATAAATTCCCCCCTGACATCGCACCAAAAAATTTAATTAAGCAAAGTTCTTAAAGGTATACATCACCAGAGTCAAAAAAGCTGCTGCTGCTGATGCAACAATCCACAAAATACCGAGCCGAAACAGATTTAAACGAGCCTCTTCCTCCTCCGACGCACCTACCGATGAACCTCGTAACGACTGCGAATCGATAAAACTCTGAGGCGGAGAATCGCTGAGATTCCCGTGAAGAGGGATAATTGCGATCGTTATGTTGTCGAATCCTCCTCGAGATTTCGCTAACTCTACCAGGTGAACGCAGGCTCGCTGTGGCTCCAGATCTGAAACGATAGCACCGAGCTCCGCGTCCGATACCAAGCTATACAAACCATCTGAAACCAGGGCAAGCTTGTCTACACCACCACCGTGATTTTTCTCATCCCTGGGAGTGACCCAGCACTTTGTCATATCGATGCGAAGACCCGGCTCCGAACCAAGGCATCGGGTAAGAACGTGTGCCTGTGGATGTTTTAATGACGCTTCGGCGGATAATTCTCCGCGCGCGACCATCTCCTGAACAAGCGTGTGATCCTCAGTCAATTGAAATACCGAACCATCCCGAACAAGGTAGGCGCGCGAATCTCCGGCATGAGCTAAGGCTACCTCGGAGCCTCGAAACATCGCCGCAACTATAGTAGTCCCCATTCCCGCAAACATCGGGTTTTGGCGCCGAAGAACAATAGCTCGATTCGCCTCCAGAATCGCCCCTCGGAGAGCCGATCCAACGTCACGATATGACTGACTTTCCAGATGCCTTCGCATCGCATCAATAGCTAACTGAGCAGCCAGCTCCCCTCCAGACGCGCCACCCATGCCATCAGCGACCACCCAGGCAACACCGCTCGAACTCTCTATAACCGCATAGCGATCCTCGTTCAGCTCTCGCTCACACCCTGTATCTGTAATGGCCGCAGGTAATCCTTCGGACTCAATATTACCTCTGTGAATCGGCCTCCGTTCCAGTTGCATACCCCAATTTCCGGAAAAAACCGCTTAAATTGCGGCTTCTTTAATCCAAGCCTTTATCGATCAGGGTACAAAGGAGCTTAAGCCAAACCTACCCCGCGACCCAACATCGACAAATCCGTGTTCTCATAGAGTCCTTCTACTTATCGGCACTCTATCGCTATACCTTAACGGCTTAACCGCATAGTTAGATCCAATTAATACGATCCAACTCTTTTATGACAGGCAAGGAGCATAGCATCCAACTCATCCGATTCAAAATTGACTGCTACTTTATACTTGACACGACAACAAAATTCAAAAACCTCGTGCAGACGGTTTCGAAATGGGCGACGTTTTAGTTTTTCGTACCGGAAAACAGTTCCAAATAATCCCCTTAAGATCGGGTAGACGTCGATCGTTTATCAATGTTCATCGAAGAACAGCCGATCAAATTTTATTACGTAGGACGATTCTAATTAACTTAGGTATCCTAACTTCTCGCTAGCATTCTATTGATATCGAAAAAGCTTCCATTTGCTTTAGGTTCAACCGGAGCGGTACTCTAGCTGGAGATATCCCCTGATTAGGGATCACAACGACCCTCTGCAAAACGAGTTTGCGCCGAAGAATGATTTGGTTCCGAACAGGCAACGTCTTCGAAAGAGGGCGATGGGCCCTTACTGGATAAAGACGGTATGCTGAAGTTTTCTCTCGAGTATCATTCGTTTAAAAAAATGTCCCCCTCAACACGAACAACCCTAATTATCGCGCTTATTTCAATCCTTGTTTTACTAATTCCGTATCTCCCTATAAGGCGAGGTTCTCCGCCATTGCTATCACCGAGCGAGTCTGGCGTATTATCAAATGCTCTAAGCAAGAGGTCATCACCCTCTGCAAACGCGGAAGGACTTCGAGCTAAAACTCTCGATAGAGATTCGGAATATACTGGAACCGAATCGATTAATTCGCGACCAATGATTGAAGCGGCACCCGTTATTCAGGATTCCGAGATCATCGCAAAAAGTGAACGGGAGAGCAGAAAAGCGGCAGATTCAGAGCGTCAGCTACAAACCGATTCGCTCGATGACCTCGATTCATTTCTCGACTCAGAGCAGTGAGCTTAAAGTCATGAAATATAAGACCGGAGATTTTCATAACTCCCTCTCGTCATCGTACTAACTTTAAAAAAACGTCAGAGAACTAGAATGGTAAAAATAAATAAAATCTATACTCGTACCGGTGACGATGGAACAACAGGTCTTATTGGTGGTACTCGGGTTAGTAAATGCTCGCTTAAAGTGTCTGCTTACGGCGATATTGATGAACTTAATTCCTGGATGGGACTAATCCGAACGGTGCTGAATAATTCTCTGAACTCCGTTGCAGTTGAGCATCTCGCGACCATTCAGAATGTATTGTTCGATATTGGTGCGGTGCTTGCATCTCCTATTGAAGTCACCTGGCCAACTAAACGAACGATCGGAGCAGCCGATATCGCCCAGATCGAAAGTTGGATAGATGATCTTACTTCGCAAGTTGCTGAGCTTCGCTCATTCGTTCTTCCGGGCGGAACGATTCCTAACAGCTATCTTCACATCGCAAGAACAGTATGTCGTCGAGCGGAGAGATCGATCATTGGTCTCTCTGCAGAAGAATCAATACCAAGCGGATTGCTCACCTATATCAACCGCCTCAGTGACTATCTGTTCGCGCTTGCACGATATGAGATTACATCAGCAGGTCAACCGGAATTTCTCTGGAGTCCGGGGAATAATACACCTGTAGCTAGCGAACCAAAGAGCGGCGAATGATATCTTCTGCAACAAGCCTAGCACTCCGCAGGGCCCCATCGAGCGATGGATACTCTGTAACATCACCAATCCGGTAAACTCCTCCTGCGAAGTTAGGCACAGTGTCACTACCCGAATTGAATTGCCTTAATGCCCGCGGTATCACCCGCGACGCGACAAGTCGAACCGACTCTCTGCGAAATCCGAACCAAGACGAAAGATCATCAACAACTCGGCCCACATCATGGGCCCCATCCTTCGAGGGATAGCACGTTACCGCAATAAGGTGTCTTCCGTGGGGTGCGTATGATGGTTGCACCTCCGATAAGGGAGCAATGATGTGGGTGTTTGATTCATCTCCCGAACAAACATAAAGAGCGCGGCGCTCAGGGAGTGCTGAGGGAATCTCGCAATAATGAACAGCAGCAGAGTGAGCTGGACCTGCATCGGGCGCAGCGATTGAGCGCGCGTCGACAACAGCCGCTGAATCAAACTTTTTCCCATCGGAATCAATTATTTCATCTGAGCCAAACTGCACGACCATTTTTTCCAAGAGAACCGAATCTCTCGGAAGTGCCGCTGCGAGCTGGTCCGGAATCGCCTGCATTCCCTCCTCGGGAAGAGTCGCAGAACCTGTCGAAAATCGAGAAAAAATGAATGGGAAAAAACAGGCAGCAGTATGAAGATTGTACTCAAGAAAAACTCCTGAGAAAAAGGGTCGGAAAAATCCCTCTATTATCTCTTGGCTAAAACCCTCACGATCAAGAAGGTCCCTAACAGACTCTCCAGGAAACTCATCGGGCCGCACCGTTGTACGATTAACCCATCGAGCCCTAAGACCGACAATTTTCAACCAATCACCCCACGTACCAACCCTTCGCCCCAACATACGGGTTACCGCAGTGGGTCGGCGTACTGGATCAAAAAGAGGATAAAATGCACCTAATCGGCGAAGAATACATCCTGGCTCAAATGCCTTAAGCTTCAGCGCAGGAATATCGAGAACCCCACCAAGCTCAACATACGAATCAAGAAGCACCTGAAAACCAAAATCGAGCCGAAACCCCTCAAAAAGCTCGGTTCCAACCCGACCTCCAACGCGACCCGAACCCTCAAAAACGCGCACTGGAACCCCTGCTCGATGTAATCGAACCGCACACGCCAAACCAGCAACGCCAGCACCTATGATAGTAACCGGTCGATCGTAAGTCGGAAGAATATTTGCATCAGGAGCGCTCTCAACACTCATACTCGCCCTCCCCAAGATCGGACCGAACCCTAATTATAAGTTTGCCCCTATTTTTATTTGCAACCATCATTTCGTGTGCTTCAACTGCTCGCTCAATTGGGAAAACCGTATCAACCTCAGGCACTAATGCTCCTTCGGCGACCTGTTCCTCCACCATCGTCCATACTCCACGAAGCAACGTTCCCTTCTCTTCACTCGAACGGCTCCGAAGATTTGTTCCGACAATCCGCAACCGATTCTGGAGCAATCTTCCAAGATCAACACTCCCCTTTCGCCCACCTAAAAATCCGATCAAAACAAGTCGGCCTCGCTTTGCAAGCAATCCGAGGTGTTCAGTGAATTGCTCCCCACCAACGACATCTAAAATAAGATCAACGCCTCGGCCATTGGTGATATCTTGCACCCTCGCAGAAACATTTTCTTCACGATAATTGATGAAATGCTCGGCCCCCAACCTCTGACACAGCTCTCCCTTATTTGCACTCCCCGCTGATGCAATAACGTGTCCTCCGACCAATTTCGCAAGCTGAATCGCCGCACAACCAACCCCACTTGCACCCCCCGTTATCATCACTACATCCCCAGAGTGAAGCCCACCTTCAACCCCTAGTGCCATATATGCCGCGGTAAACGCCTCAGGGAACGCCGCTCCTACCTCAAAGCTCCACTGCGGCGGAAGCGCGATAACCTGACACGCTGGAACGTGCACCATCTCGGCGTATCCACCACCAGCAAGGAGCGCCGCCACCCGCTGTCCAACCACAAAGCGCTCAACGCCACTCCCAACAGCTCTCACGATTCCTGAAACCTCAAGCCCAAGAACCGCGCTCTCTCCCATGGGCGGCGCGTACTGACCCCGAGCCTGCAAAATATCGGCCCGATTCACCCCTGCGCAGACCACTTCGATTGTGAGGTGGTGTGGTGATGGTTCGCCAAGCGGCTCGGTTTCACCGACCTGCAAGAGGTATCCTAGGGGCGAATTACTTGGAATTACCTCTATATATCTCATGATTTGACATTTCCGAAATTATGGGGAAGGGACAGCGGATTGAGGTGCCAGACCCAGCTTTTAATTCAGCTTCACCGGTATGTTACGCGAAGAATTGATTGGTGTGGAGGATCTTTAAGCGAAGTGTTGGTTAGGTGCGGGGATGGGATGGGATAGATGGGAGATTAAATGCTGGGTATATATGGCAAAACGGGTTGATTGGGTGGAGATATTCGACAATAAGGGTTTACTTGGGGGGTAGAGGGGCGTAGGATTTGGGTTAGTCGTTGGAGACTTTTTTTGGTCTACTTGTTTAAGTGGGCCGTTGTAGTCCTACTCGCCTTCCTAGGCGGGCTGGACACGACGGCCCTCGCATTAGGGAATCGGGCGACTCTTCGGAGTCCCCGATTCCGCCTAAACTGGGCGCTGCTTAACGCAGCCGCCCACGTGACGATGAAGCGGTTCGCGCCCGTTATCTCCGATTTTATCGAAGATAACGGGCCTCGTATTTCCGATTTCATCGGAAATAAGGGCTATCAGAGCATCGTGGCTCTGATAGCAGCCTTCGTTCTCTTGGAGGCCGCCCACAGCATACTGCACCCCAAGCCAAAGGGCTGGGTGCAGCTCCTTTTTCCAGGCATCCTACTCGGATGTCTGGATGCCGTCCCGATGGTGTTCTTCAAGAACATCTGGACGGACAACACCATCGAGTCGCTCCTCTTGAGCGGCTTGATACTGTTCCTGATGCCACTGGTGGCACTCAGGACCCCGGCTCTCCAAAAAGGTGAGAGCCTAGCCCGTTGGGGCCACTTCGGAGTTTTCTCCATAGTGGCCCCCCTGTTGGCATTCGGGCTTTTCTTACCCGAAGCGCCAGCACTCATCAGCGCCATCGCAACCGCGATTGCACTGATGACCTTGGTGGGACTTCGTCTAAGACGATCTCACCACTGATACGGTTAACCTTGGTTAACCTTCAGGTTATTCCAAGGTTGACTGTCCTATTTGGGGTACCTCCGTGTACCCCAAAACTCTCTCTACTTTTCCCTCAACACTACTATTCCCCTAAATCCCCCCACCTAACCTTAAATTCACCCCTCACCCCGAAATCCCCTAACCCCCTGCCGAAGCCGCTCAAGCACTCGTTCTTTGCCCAAAACTGCCATCGATTCAAACAGAGGCGGTGTCACCGCTTTGCCGAGAACGGCTATGCGGAAAACCGTAAATGCGGGACCAACTTTTAGTTGATGCGATTCGGCAAGAGTGCGAAATAGACTCTCTAAGGAATCGTGAGACCATTCGGTGACTGCTTCTAGAGCTGGTATCGCCTCATTAATCAATGTTACTGCGATCTCCGGTGTCATTCCCTTTTTTAACGCTGACGCATACTCAGGAACGATATCATCGCGGTACAGAAACTCGACCATTTCGGGAGCCTCGGTGAGAAGCTTTATCCGCTCTTTCACCAATCCAGCAAGCTGGCGAAACTCCTCTGCACATCGAGCAAAAGCTCCCTCGGGGAAATACGATTGAACGCGAGTAACAAACTCCGCGTCGGTGAGGTTCCGCAGATACACACCGTTCATCCACGCAAGCTTTTGTTCATCAAACACACCCGCAGATGCGCTCAAGCCCTCAAGTGTAAAGCGCTGCGCGAGCTCCTCGAGTGAAAAGATCTCCTGCGCGTCCCCTTCTCCCGGCGACCAGCCGACGAGCGAGACGTAATTGCGGAGCGCCTCCGGAAGGTAGCCTGATTCGACAAACTGATCGACCGATGCCGAGCCGTGACGTTTGGACAGTTTTTTCCCATCGGTGCCGAGTACTGCTGACACATGCGCAAATACGGGTGGCTCCCAACCGAGAGCGCGATACATCAGAAGATGCAGAGGCGTTGTTGCGATCCACTCTTCGCCGCGAATAACGTGTGTTATATCCATGTCGTGATCGTCGACAACTGAGGCGAGGTGATAGAGCGACGTTCCATCCTGTTTTAGAATAACGGTATCACGTAGCGAGAGGTCGTCCCAGGTGATCCTGCCCCTCACAGCATCCGAGAGAACTAGATCGCTCTTACCCTGCGGAACTCTCACCCGAATCACATGGGGCACATCTTTTGAAACAGTGCGATCACGACACTACCCCGAGGACCCCGGCCCTTCTCGCCGCGCCATCTGCTCATTCCGCTCCCGCTCGAGCATCTCGGGGGAACAGTCGCATCGATACGCGACCCCCTGCGAAACCAACTGCTCTGCCACCTCGCGGTATCGTGCTGAACGGAGACTCTGTATATAAGGACCTTTAGCACCACCTAAGAGTGGCGCACCCTCCCAATATTCACCAACTGCCCGCAACTCATCGTGCGATGGACCTTCGTCGATCGTAATACCAAGAAGACCGAGCGACTCAATAATCTGCCGCATCGATCCCGGCACACGCCGCGCCTGATCCGTATCCTCTACCCGCAAAATAAATGTGCCTTCATTGTGGCGAGCAAATAGAAAAGCAAACAACGCAGTACGCACATTACCTATGTGAATCATACCGGTGGGACTTGGCGCAAATCGGGTACGGACAGGTTTCATGGGGGCCTCGGACTTATCAAAAAAGGGGCAAAATGGGGGACGTGATATCCCTCCGTCGTTCTGCCTTGCGCCTCTATCGTGATCGATACTAATTAATTTCTCAAGGGGCTCGAGTA
>JBIJBT010000098.1:0-9076 GCA_044345055.1 Bdellovibrionota bacterium | reverse complement strand
ATAGTTCAAAAAGAGTTCTTCAAAAGATATTTCAGTGGGGGCACACCTGGAGCTTTCTTAGAGGTTTTACCGTGCCCCGTTTTATTCTTATATTTCTAATGATGGTGTCGGTTATCGGTATGGCGACCTCCGGTGTTGTGCTGATACTTCTGATGAAGAATCGCAAAATGCCGCTCTACCGCAAGCTTCATCGCGGTCTTGGGTTTTTGATATGGATTCCCGTATTGGCTCTTTCATCGAGCGGACTTTATCATCTTTTGCAAAGCTCCCTGAGCAATACAGAGCTTGGATTAAAACTTGGCAAACCGATTTCGGTGACCCCAGATCGATTTGGGAATGTTGTATTGGTGTCGGCGCAGGCTCTTAATACAAGCCTTAACAGCGTCACTCTTGTTGAAGGTCCTGCGGGTGAATTGATTTACCGCCTCGGTATTCCTCAAGGAGATCAAGGAAAGCCGGTATCGCGGCAGATTCGTTTTAATGGTGTACCGATTGAAAAAGAAGCAATCTTCCTTTCAGCGATCGATGGACAAGAATCGCCAATAACAGATCGTGATATTGCATTGAGCTATGGAAGAAAGCACCTCAACATTTTTCCAGAATCCATCACTCACACCGAGATAGTCACCAGTTTTGGACCAGACTATGATTTTCGAAATAAGCGTCTCCCTGTTTGGAGAATCGATTACAAGCAGCCAAAAAGCGAGACAATATTTATAGATCCAGCCAGCGGTTTTCTTGTCGATAGAGTCGGTGGAGCTGAAAGGGTGGAAGGAGTTTCTTTTTCAATCCTCCATAAATGGAATTTCCTAACACCATTGATCGGACGAATGGGACGGGATCTGGTGGTGGTTTTGGTGCTGATTTTATCGATTAGTGGGGTAGGGTTTGGGTTTTGGATGTTGTGGCTTCGGCGATTTAGTAGGTTTGATCGGAGATTGAGGAATAGGGCTTAATAAGAAACAGAGCTTAAATGGTGATTTGAGAGTGCTTGGTTTTTGGGAGGTGAAGTCTGATTTGGCTTCGATAGCGTTTTAGTTAGGGAGTGGGGGGGGGGTGGTTTTTAATGAGCGAATCGATCGACTAAAATTTATGGTACCGAGTCGCCGGAACTTTTTTTGATATGAGGCGGCTCGGTGATTTTGTTGGTTGAACTGATTGGGATCAGTCTTGGGGATTAGGTTGTCGGATTAATTTCTCTGCGTTATATACTATGAGGGAGGCCAACCAATCCCGCCGCCCTTTCTCATTTGCAAAGTTATACCACCCATCCTTCCAAAAGTGTATTAACTGACAATATTCACCTAACCACCTGAAATTACAGCCTCAGCCACCCCATCCCTCAACGCCACCACAATATTTTCAACCCTCCACCCATTTCTACCTCAAATCACGAAACTCTCTCCGCCTTGTCTTCGATAATCATTGGTCATTCATTGATGACGGACAATGGTATCGGAGGTAATATGAAATAGAGAAGTCAAAAAGATGGTGGCGCAGACCATCGAGAGAGATCCACCCGTAAACGCAGCACCACCATGGGCCGACACTTCGTATCCCTCGATTGGGCGATGAAGAAGATTCTTCGGGATAAGGCTAATTTTTGCGTGCTCGAGGGGTTTTTAAGCGAGCTCCTCCGGGAAGAGGTGAAGATTGAGGAGATACTCGAGAGCGAATCTAATAGAGAACATGCGCGGGATAAACAGAATCGGGTCGATATTAAGGTACGGCGGGGTTCAAATGAGATTGTCTTGGTTGAGATTCAGTTCCAGCGCGATCTCAATTTTTTCCATCGACTCCTCTTCGGGGTCTCAAAAGCGGTGACCGAGCATATCGAACAGGGGAGTAACTATCGAGAGGTTAACAAAGTTATCTCGGTCAATATCCTCTACTTTGATCCCGGTATCGGGGATGACTACATCTATCACGGGACAACCTCTTTTCTCGGGATGCATTCAGGAAACCTGCTCGACCTCACCCAGGCGTTTCATGAGTATCTGGGCGTAAATCGGCTCTTTCAGATATTCCCTGAGTATTACCTCCTTTGCGTCCCCAAGTTCACCGGCACCCCCAAAGACACCCTCGACCAGTGGCTCTATTTCCTCAAGACCGAGCAGATAGAGCGAAACTTTTCAGCGCGAGGTTTGCGCGAAGCCAAAGAGGTACTTCTCGTAGCAAACCTCACCCCGCCTCAGCGGCGAGCGTACGAGGATTTTGAAGATGAAGTTCGTTGCGCAGTTGGAGATGCGCACCAGCATCAGTGGGAGGTGGGGAAGGCTCGCGAGGAAGGGAGAGAAGAGGGGAGAGAACAAGGGAGAGAAGAGGGGCGTGAGGAAGCCCGAGAACTTCTCCGCCGCCTCGCCAAACGGCTCCTCTCTGAAGGAGTCGATAAACAGGCGATCGCACTTTCAGCTGGATGCACGTTCGAGGAGGTGGAGGAATTGCTTGATAAGGAGGGAGAAATAGAGACGTAGGAGTAAGGATTGGTGAACTTTAGTAAACTTGATTTTTCTATTACAAATATTGGGGGTCAATATTTGTAATCAGATCATCCTCTAAGTGGTTGCTCGGTCGTTGTTCGTATTAATTGCTCGCGCTTTGCCCCAATATCTTTGTCTTTACTAAATCTCACGATCGGTTTGCCGCGAAGCGGTTCTTCTTCGGTTACAATTGCGGTGAACGTTCCGAGGTCGACCTCTCTTGGTGATGATCCAATCACTAAAAGCTCGTGATACCGGATCTTGAGAAGCTGCACAATGATCCTCGCGACGGAACCGTGAGCGCCCTGCACAAATACTGCCTGCTTTTTGCCGCCATCGATTATGGCATCACGCAGACCATCAAAAACCTGCGTCGCTGTTCCTCTCGGGCAAGGCAGAGTTACGGCGACTTCAAAACTAATCGCCTCTGGAATCTCGATGACAGCGCTTTTTTTGACCAGAGCGTACTCTCCGAATGAACCGAATTCGGGTCGATCCTGTCGCATCTCTCGGAGTGGTCCATGCCATGTGATCCTTTTCCCAAGCAGGCTGCTACATCACCACCACACACCCCGATTACAATACCGGCACCATCGAGCCCTGTTGAATACGGAGCATCTCCTCCAGCCTTAATGTCAGCGGGATTCACCGATGCGACGGCTACCATCACGAGCACCTCGTCGTTGGCGAGCTCATTGACCGAGCAGTTGCTCGCCAACTCGGTGGGGGAGAGAGTAGGAGTTAGATCTTCGGAGCGCTTTCATGGAATGGTAATATGACTCTAATAGCTACATCTGTCCACATCATGATCGGGATTGATGGGGCATGGCGCAGGAGCTTGTTCGCGGTCCGGCGGGGTGAAAGGTTCAGGTCTCGTGGGCTGAGGCGAAGGTATCTTAGTCGGTGCTTCCCTCTTCGGCGTCTCAACAGGCGCTGCTATTTGTAATTCATTAAAACGTATCGTTGGTTTAACTTCCATCGTTACCATAATCCCCCTCCTTATCATCATTATAGAAACAACTTCACCAAAAAAATCTTACTCTCCGACACACCAGGGCTTTAGCGAGCACCAGTCCCTACCAGTCGATATTCACCTCGGGATTAACCAAGGCGAGTACCCCTTCGACAAGTAACGCTCGCTGAAGGAGATTTTTAACGCCCGTGTGATCTGGCGTGTCAGCATCAACCTCCTCCCGCTGTAGCGACCGAAGCACTTCAATCACCTCTAGGGTTACTGGAATCTGATACTTGCTCGGGCTTCCCGGCAGCTCAGGAGTAAGACTATATGGGGCCCACCACGGTAGTTGGCGCGGCATCACCGCGAGGGCGGGGAGTGGTGACAGCGATTCTCCATTAAATGTTCGCTCCAGATTAGCTCTTAATCTGTTCTCGAGAAAATCGATTAGTATTGGAAAACCTTCAGACCGATGTCCACCTACCAGCCTTCCGCCGCTTCCATCTGAGCTCTCCTGCCATGCCGCCAAACTTGTATCGAAGGTCCACCGATTAAAGTGCTCAATTAGATCGAGCAGATTTTGGTCCATTTTCATCATGTGGCCGAGAGCTCTGGGATGTTCACCATACAGAGCTGGATCGGTGATATGACGGAAGCCATACTTATCGAGGTCAGAGACTTTGAAATCGAGCAGCTCCTGCATGTCAAATCCACTATCAATCCCGAATGGCGACCAGAACGCAACATCAGGGAGTTTGTCTCTGCCAAAATCAGGAGAAGAGTTCCTGATGATATGAGTGCCGTACTCTGGATCGCTCAACATGTAGTAGCCTCGCCGAAACTCTACATACATATCTGAGCGAAATTTCCGGCCTATCTCCGACTCGCCCAATATATTCGGAGCATCGATCGAAAATGAGTTGGTGTTGGGAGAAAAGACATAGCGGGCCCCTAATTTTGTCGCATTGTCCTCTACGAATGTTGCCCCGAAAGATTCAATGAGTGCAGGGCGAATAATCGGGTTGCCATCAGTATCAAGAGTTCTCTCTCTCTGGGTCGCATACTTAAACCACAAATGAGAGTGGGTAAGGATGCCTATTTTCCCAAAGAGGGCGATATTTGCTTTCTTGAATGGGACATTATGGGTAGCTGGATCTATCCACCTATCGATACTGGTAATCGCTGCACCGAGCCTATTAACGAGCGGTGATTGTAGTCCGGGATCACGGGGGTGGGCGCACAAGGCAAGCAGCTCTGCCGTATTCTTATGATGCCTTGCAGGGGGGTAAAATTGATCCATTCTTCTCTCCAACTCCCGCAGGAATTCGGGAATCGCGATGTCCGGATAGTTGAAGAGGATGCGGGGCAGCAGCGTTGTAAAAGGGAGTCCAGTGCTGTTGGGGTAGTTCTTAACGGCATCGTTAAACGCCGCGAGGTAGAGAACTCCATCGGATAAACTTTGCTCACGGAACCGATTTGCCTCTTGAACGACAAGAGGGTTCCGATCATTGGGCCCCGATAACTCGTTAAACTCACCCTCAAGCTCACGATCCGAAACGTATCTCTTCTCACCAAGAACTGGATGCGGCCGCGCTTTCTTAAGTCCTAGTGCAGGATCGCGAAAGTTGAAGCCCCGCGGAAACTTAGTGCCAGGTGAACGCACTGCGCCGGTTAGCTTTGTGCCGGTAAGGGCACTTTGTGATAGGTCAGTGTCTATGAGATTTGCATTAGAAAGGTCTCGAGCTGCAAAATCTTCCGCCACCGTGAGTCCCCGCAGATTTAGGAAGGGCACGCTCCCATTGAGGAGAACGGCGAGCTTTTCGCCCCGAGAAAGAAGAAGTTTAGTACGACGCGGATTGTCCTCTGAGGAATCGAGCTCTAAGGCAAGTTGAAGAGCGCCTTCGCGGTTGCAACCTCTATTAAGGAGTATCTCAGCATGGTCAAGCTCCCCGGCTTGGAGAGCCATCATGAGGGGCGAGAACTGGAAAAACCTGTCACGGTTAGCCTTGTTATGTTTTGTTACTAAAATGTCCGGATCGGCACCGAGATCTATAATGCGCTCAAAAATATCGGTGGGGGCGTTCCTGAGGATTAGAGCGTGCAAAATTGGGAGAGTGTAGTGGTTCTGATTGAGGATTGTCCCGTTAGCTATTTTATCCGAAGGCTCAAGAAGATTTAATAACTCTCGAAGGGACCGCCAATTATCTTTTGAGGATTCCTCGATACTCCTCAATATAGCAGCAGAAAGCTCCCGACTATTTGGGTCTGTAATCGCGGATAAATGACTGCCCGCATCGTCATGAGAGTTTGGTCCACTATTAAGCATGGAAAATTACCAACAGTATCCTCACCCGTTTCCCACAGGTCAGCATCGGTACCTCAAACGATGGATGTCCCCGAGGTGAAACAGAATTTATTCAAGGGTGGATTATATGCGCGAAAAACATACTCCGACGAAGCATCGTTCGTCAAACAGATTTCATTTTTTAGTTAAAGGCAATCGCAGCGCAAAAAAATAATAGGCAGCCTCTAAGACTCTTTATTCACCAACAAACCAATCGCTCTCACCTCCGCACCAACCCCCGAACAATCACCTCTCGAGACATAACCTCCATTCTCCAGTTTGCTCCCTCCTGAATCCCCACAACTCCCACCAACTCAAGCCGATACTCTCGCAGCTGCATGCGTTTCAAACGGAGCGAGTATCGCTCCAAATAGCGGCTTGCTGCCTCGATCAATCTCGCCTCTTGTTCTTCAGCAAGCAGCGATATTCCATCGTGCCTATTCGTGGCTTGTCCCATCCTGACTTGCCGCGTCTTGACCTCGACAAATACGATCGATCTTGACGCTTGCTCTGCCAACACGAGATCCAGTTCGAGCTTACCAGTCCTCCAGTTTTGGCTTAGTACCCGCATTCCTTCCTGTTCGAAGATCCGCTTAGCGTAGCGCTCTCCTGCGCGGCCAAGTCGATGAACAAGAGTAGTCTCTTGGTGGAAGGAAATTTTGGTGAGGAGTGTTAGGAGGCGAGCGCGGAGTGAGAGGCCAATAGATTTGGTTTGGCGAGAGATTCGGTCGGGGGAGACGTAATTTGTTTTCATCATCGAGGACAGTAGTGGAGTTGTTTAAACTCCCTAAGTATCGACCTAACGCTACTGATAGTTGCGTGCTCGCCCTCTACTTTTGAATTTTTTAACTCATCACCCCACGAAAGGTTCGTCGATGCACTCGGCTTGGTCCTCGCTGAATAATTGCTTCACGGTGCGCCTTTGTTGGGTAACCTGCGTGCTTTTCAAGCCCATATCCGGGATACCGCGCCCCGAGAGTTTCCATCAACCGATCGCGATAAACTTTTGCGAGAATTGATGCTGCTGAGATATGAGTTATAAGGGCATCGCCCTGAATGACGGTTTGTTGGGGGAGTGGGGTTATAATCGGAGTGTCGCCATCGATAAGAGCGTAAGAGGCTTCGACCCGCTCAAGCGCAAGCCGCATCGCAAGGCGAGATGCCTCACGGATATTAAGAGACTCAATACGGCGAGGACCGACCGCGACTATCGACCAGCTTAACGCAGCCTGTTTTATCTCGCTAAAAAGCTGCATCCGGGTACGAGCGGTGAGCGCCTTCGAGTCCTGAAAACGATCGTTCTGATAGTCGCCAGGGAAAACTACCGCAGCGGCAACTACTGGGCCAGCAAGTGGTCCACGCCCCGCTTCGTCGAGCCCTGCAACTTGCGGTACGGTCAAAAAATCTGGGCGATAGCGTAGAGGGGAGAGGTGATCCAATAACGCATTTGACATCTGGGGGAGAGCTCCTGAGGCAACCTACTGCTGCTCGATAAGCGGGGCCTCTGCGTCCGCTGATGGGGTAAACCGATGGATTCTAACGGTCTCTATCCTGTTTCCTGAGGTGGTTTCTACCGACAACACAATCGCTTCGTCTAATGGAAAATCAAATCCTTCGGTCTCTTCGCCTCCCGGGAAACGAGCCCGACGCACCCCTTCCTGATCGTTGAAGATTATGACCCCTTTACTGGTGAGCCGAATGGTATCTGCAACGTGAGCCATACGGCCAAGGGTGCTGAGGATAAATCCAGCAACGGTATCGTAGTCGCCCTCAGGAATTTCAACATTAAGCCGTTCGTTAAGGTCAGCAACTACAATGCCGCCATCAACTAAAACGTCTCCATTACTCTCATATACAAGCTCGGTGTTTGGCGCATCAGATTCATCATAGATATCGCCAACAATCTCCTCGACGAGATCCTCTAAGGTTACCGCGCCATCAACACCGCCGTGCTCATCGAGCACAATCGCCATATGGATTTTGCGGTGTTTAAGCTCATTTAGAAGATCATCAACCGGTTTTGTTCCGGGAACAAAATAACATTCGCGAGCAAACTCTCTCACTGAGAAAGGGGCCGATGTATCGGTTAAATGTTTATGCCAAAAGGTGAGAAGATCTCGCGCGAGAAGAAGACCAACGACATCGTCAACGTTATCGGCGACGATCGGAAAACGGGAATATCCGGACGTGGTGACGGTCTCGAGAATCTCCTCAAGAGGTGCATCGACCGGTATCGTCACCAGATCAGTTCGAGGGGTCATAACCTCTCGGGCTATCGTTTCCGAAAATTCAAAAACACCTTTAAGCATCTCCTCTTCAGACTTATCGAGCTCGCCGTGTTCGGTGCTCTGAGAGATCAACATCGAAAGCTCGCGCGAGGTGTGGACTCGCTCAGATTCTGAAATTGGTCTAATTCCAAAGCAGGAAAGAAAAAGGCTCGCAGCTCCGTTGAGGATAAATATCGCGGGACGAAATAGATTTGAGAAAAATAGAAGTGTCGGCGCGACGACCCGAAGAGTTGTTTCCGGATACTGAATCGCTATCGATTTTGCGGCTAGCTCGCCGAGAACAACATGTAGAACGGTGACCACGATAAGTGCGAGAGTTGTCGAGATACCGTGGATAAGGGCGATCTCAAGGGTCGAGTCTATACCGTGAAAAATTAGGGTAAAGAACTCAGCGAAAATCTCCTCTCCCAGCCATCCAAGAATAAGGCTTGCTATCGTAATTCCTAGCTGAGTTGCTGATAAGCTTCTATCGAGATGCTCCACCAGTAGGAGCGAAGAGCGAGTTCCAAACGATCGCTCAAGCTCAGGAGTTTTTAGTTTCGTTGGGTGGGCCCGTACGATCGCAAACTCTGATGCGACAAATAGGCCGTTCAGAAACACGAGGAGAAAAACACCGCCGAAGCGGAGCAAGTAGGGTAAATTGCCGTCCATCGTTTTGGATATCGCTGCTCTGGGTTTGTGCAAAAAGGGGAGAAGTCTCGAGGTACTTTGAAAGTACCCGGAACTAAATCTTTCGCACAGCACCTGTCTGCGGGAATCAGTTAAAAAACCGTTTCCGTAAACCGGTACCCCTTTTGGTTCGTGGCGGCAGCAGCGGGCCGCGGTTGTATAAACAGGTATTGAAACACCACCTAGGAATTGTCTCAGGAAGTTGGTGTCAGGTCAATTAAGAGTTGTAGTGATAGCTACAATTAAAGCTCTAAGCTCTTGAGTTTTCTAGCTCTTCTTTATCGATAAGAGAGTCTTCCCCAAACCATTCTCCGTGCTGCGAACGGTCCAGCCCCTCGCG
>JBIJBT010000097.1:0-9092 GCA_044345055.1 Bdellovibrionota bacterium | reverse complement strand
AGGGCGGCTCAGATTCTTCCGATCGTAGACCCGAAAAGTAGTGCTGACGCTCTTCTGCAGCAAACTCGGGTTCGGGGTGTTTTGGAGGGCGGCGGTTTGGGTGGATGTTCGCTCCGGTTTGTTACTTCGCGAGATCCTGTGACGGTCGGGGATATGATCGTTACCTCGGGATTTGATGGAGTGTTCCCGCCTGGGTTAGCGCTCGGTCGTGTAACCCGAATAGAAAATAGTCAGCAAGAGCTGTTTCATCGCATCGATGTTGAACCAGCGGCTAATTTTTCGCGCATTGAGCAGGTCATGGTAATAACGGGTCCCGCCCCCGTTGTGACTCAAGGACCGGAAGTGCCCTAGGGAATGCCATTGTCCTTGAATGGGGTGGCGCGAAACTATAAAAATCTGGTGCCGAATAGTTACGATGATAAAAAGAAAGCTCCGCATCGTTTTGCTGCTATTCAGTTTGTTGCTCGCTCAGGTTGTTGTGGCGCCATATTTTTCTTTAGGCGGAGCTCAACCTCAATTTTCAATTCCGCTCTGTGTTTACCTCGGTATCACGCGATTTTCGATCTCAAGCGCTTTGGGAGCATTCGGGTGGGGTTTGGTTATGGATTGCCTAACTGGATCTGTTGTTGGTCCATGGGCTGGAGGAAGTATTGCGGTTTTTCTTTTTGCGGGGCTTACTGCTCGTAGTGCTTTTTTACCAACGCTCCCGATTGTTGCTGGAGTGCTTTTTTTAGCATCACTTCTTGCATTCGGGGTCTTTCACGGATTGCATCTGGCAGACACAGTGGCAACTCCCACCATTTCGCTCGTGCTCGGAGAGGTGGCCATCACGACACTTACTGGCTTAGCTCTGGTGTGGTTCATTCGTTGGTGGCTTGAACCATCGCCGGGGCGCGCATCGCGTGATCCTCACCATGGGGCGCGACGCTATGGGTAGGATGCTCGAAAAAATGGAGGGGTGAGAAATGAGCAATGTGTCGGGATACAGATGAGCGCAAAGCAGGGTCAGGTTAGCACATGTCACACCGTAGCGAGGGTCGAGGAGGTCGGCCTATATCTCTTAAAGGTCGAATCGTTGCCGCGATTATCGTTGCTGCCGCAGTCTTTTTGGGGCTGATTTTTCGGCTGTGGTATCTTCAGATCGGCCAGGGAGCGGCGTTTCGTGATCGCTCCGATTTAAATCGAATAAAAACGGTATTCGTTCCACCACCTCGGGGAATAATAGTTGATCGTTCCGGTTTGGAGCTTGTCACTAACCGTCCATCATTCGCTATTGAGTTTATAAAAGAGGATGCTCCGGATCCGATTGGTGTGGTGCGGCAGCTCGCCGATATTCTTGGAATGGATGCAAATCTCCTTTTGTCCCGCATGGACAAACAGACTCGACGGCGCAAATTCGAGCCGAAGCTTCTATTGAAAGATGTTTCTCGCGAGGTAGTGGCGAAAGTTTCTGCTGCGAGGTATCGCCTTCCGGGCGTCTTTGTATCTGTCACACCAACGCGGCTCTATCCCAATAACCAGATCGCATCGCACCTTGTTGGCTATCTGCGAGAGGTTACGCAAGCTCAACTTCAGAGTGGTGGAAAGGATTATTTTTTGCCGGGAGATATGGCGGGTCAATCGGGCCTTGAGCTGACATTTGACCGCTATTTGAAAGGTCAGCGAGGTCGCCAACAGGTGATCGTCAATTCGACGGGGACCCGTGTTGGCGAGCTCTCTTCAGAACCGGTGGTTCCGGGGAATACCATACAGCTTACGATAGATCGCGCCGTTCAACAGGCAGCGGAGCGAGCTCTTGAGGGTAGAGAAGGGGCTATCATAGCGCTTGATCCAAAATCGGGCGAAATCCTCGCTATGGCATCTGCTCCGACCTTTAATCCAGCGGTTTTCTCCGGTGATATCTCAGCAGGTGATTGGGCACATCTTCAATCTGGCAAAAGGCTCATAAATAAAGCAATTCAGGGAACCTATCCTCCGGGCTCTGTTTTTAAGATTTTTATGGAGGCAGCGATTCTTAACGAAAGAGTTGCTTCTCCAGGGGAGCGGGTGTATTGCCCCGGGTCCTATTGGTTTAAGGGAAGGCAGTATCGATGTCATAAAAAATCAGGTCACGGATCGGTGAATCTTCACACCGCACTTGTTGAGTCGTGCGATGTTTATTTCTACACAATGGGGCAACGGCTTGGTATCGATACGATTCATCGATATGCAGCGGCCTTCGGCTTTGATGAGCTCTCGGGTGTCGACGTGCCTCACGAGGCAAAGGGCGTTATCCCCTCAACTAGCTGGAAACGCCGCGCCTTTCGGAAAGGCACAGATCAAAAATGGTACTCAGGAGAAACGCTCTCCGTCTCTATTGGTCAAGGTGCTGTTTCGGTCACCCCGCTTCAGGTGGCGCGAGCTCTTGCTGCTGCGGTTAATGGCGGTCGAGTGATGAAACCGATACTCGTTAGAGGGGTGTCGGCAGGAGATTCGGGAGCTATCGATAGCGCAATTGGTAAACCGATTCTTCAGAAAGAGGTGCCGGTCAGCGCAGAGGTGTTAGCTCTCGTGCGAAAGGCGATGGTGGGTGTAGTTAATGAAGGAAGTGGGACTGGGCATAAAGCGCAGCTCGATCCGGAGCTTAAGATTCAGGTAGGTGGCAAAACGGGAACTGCCCAGGTTGTTGGAATGCAGCGCCGTGATG
This sequence comes from Bdellovibrionota bacterium, assembly GCA_044345055.1. Classification (GTDB taxonomy): domain Bacteria; phylum Bdellovibrionota_C; class UBA2361; order UBA2361; family OMIW01; genus OMIW01. Next base: position 6,406 of record JBIJBT010000097.1, on the reverse strand, counting down.
CAGCAAAGGGCGCTGAAGCTGGATATTTTGAGGATCATGCCTGGTTCGCAGGATATGCCCCCGCAAACGATCCACGCATCGTTGTTGTGGCGCTTGTGGAACACGGCGGTCACGGGGGAGCCGCAGCAGCTCCGTTGACCGCTGAGGTAATGTCGGCATTTTTTCAGGGTCAAAGATCGCGAGGCGAATCTTCTCTGACCGCTCACCAAAAATCGGAGGAGAGCCGATGAGCACGTTACGTTCCGTTCGCCAATTTGATTGGTTTCTTCTTTGTGTGCTCCCAGCAATTCCTCTATGCGGTCTTATTGTTTTATATAGCGCTGGATTTAATCCTGAAGGAGGTTCACTTAAGATTTTCTCGCTGACATTTCCAGTCGCTAGTGTTGCATGCGCAAAACAGTTCGTTTTCATCATCTGCGGTATTGGTGCTCTCGCTCTCGCTGCTCTCATACCGCCAGACTTTGTACGTCGCTGCGCGATTCCAATCTACCTAATTGGGGTAGCGCTTTTGATAGGAGTTGCACTTTTTGGAGTTGTCTCTAATGGATCACGACGATGGCTTTCTCTCGGCTTTGTGACAATTCAACCGGCGGAATTTGTTAAATTGGGGGTCATACTTGCGATGGCGCGGGTGCTATCAAACCATCCACCATCGTCCGGCGGATTTTCACTTCGTCAATTATTCCGCCCACTCTGCATTTTCATTCCACCTATGGTTCTGGTCGCGCGACAACCAGATCTTGGAACTGCTCTTGTTATTGGATGGGCTGGTGCAGTTTTAATCCTATTTCTTGGGGTGCGTAGACGAGTCATCGTTGGAAGCATCCTTATTGCCGCGCTTCTCGCTGTACCCGCCTGGCGAAGCCTACACGACTATCAACGTCAGCGAATCACCTCTTTATTTAACCCAACGCAAGATCCTCGTGGTTCCGGCTATCATATCAATCAATCAAAGATAGCAGTGGGTTCCGGAGAGCTTTTCGGCAAAGGTTTTATGCAAGGAACTCAGACGCAGCTTGAGTTTTTGCCTGAGCATAAAACTGACTTCATCTTCTCGGTCCTTGCCGAAGAGTGGGGATTTGTAGGAGCAAGTGTCGTTTTGTTTCTGTATTTCGTCGTTCTTCAACGAATGGTGCTCCTTGCTGGCCGTTGTCAGGACCTTTTCTCTTCGCTCGTCATTTTCGGTATCACCTCGGTTCTTTTTTTTCATGCGGTGGTTAATGTTGGGATGGTTATCGGAGTTTTACCTGTAGTTGGAATTCCTTTGCCACTTTTTAGCTACGGAGGTTCCTCTGTTTTATCTACGATGTTCTCGTTGGGTCTTGTGTTCGGTCTGAGTCGGCGAAAAAGAGGAGGCTCTTTCCAAAATGCACGCTCACTGAGATGATTATTCGGAACCAACTGGAGGCAAAAAACGGTATGATTTCGGGTAAACTGCTAAGATCTAACCGTTATGCTTTGCTTCAGCTTCTCCGAAGGGGAGCTTTTGTGCTGCCGCTTTTTCTTTCTCAATATGCTTTTGGCGAGGATTCCGTGCCAAAAGTTGAAATAGCGGAGGAGATGACAGAGCCACTCTTTTCAAGTCGCACTATCTCCATAAAATCGGGCACTACCCTTTCTGAGGCTGAGCATCGGGCTCTGCAGATTGGAACCATCTCTCCAAGCAACGATTTTTGGGTTCGCAAAAATTTGTACGCGTTAGATGCTGCGATTGAGCAACATTTTGACGCTGAGGTGAATCTCACCATGCCGGAGAGTTCGCTCGTAAAGGTTCCCCCTCTTGTTCTCTCTCTCACGCAAAAGGATGGAGCACTTTCCATCAACGGTCTCTCATTTCAGCCCACGCAAAAAGCAGAAGAAGCGAGCCCACCAAAAACTTACGCTACTCAACTGAGGCCTGGTACATATTTGATTGTTCGCCCAATCAGAGGGACTGTAGAGGGTGTTTTGGGAGCGCTCGCATGTGTGCAGCTTGATTACCGCCACCTTGAGGGTGCAGAAAGGCTTCCGGGCGAAGAGCTCCAGGTGCCGTTGATTGCAGAACAGGCTAAATTTTCGCTAAAGAGTTTTGCGATAGCTTCTCACACAAGTGGCGTTAAGCCTTCAGTAATTCAGCTCTCACTCCAAGGAATCTCCGGAGTGCCGCCCTCAATTATTGAGCGCGATCAGGGAGTAGGTCGAAACCCCTCCGCCCGTCTCATTTACCAGCCAAAGAGCCCTTCAGAGCCTCAAACATTGCAAGCTGACGAGGGAGCTCGCGCATCGAGCGCATATTCTGTCCTTGTTCACAGCTGGACCGGCGAAGAGTTTCTTCAAACGATGACCGATACCTTGACGATCCGTCGAATAGCGGTAGATGAGGAGGTTGGAAAGATCATTAAAATGGCGATGCGACAGCGGCGGCTTATACCCTCCGTTGAGTGTCTCTTTATAAAATGGGACAGAAACGAGAATAGTTCCCGCGGAATTAACAAAAAAAATGAGCTGCAGGAGCTGATTAGAAAAGCAGGAGGTTGAGTTACCGAAGAATAACAAAAGTTCTAATCAGCAAAGTTTCAAAAAACCGCAGCTTACTTCGCGTCACATTCGCACTCTAGAAAAAATATGCCAACTACAAAAGAACAGGTTGCCGCCTGCCATCGTCTCTATCGCCTTGGAGCCTTCAAACAATTCGGAGCGGGCGATGTTATTGCCCGAGGATTCGCAGATGTAGGCTTTGAGGAGTTTTTCATCCTCTACGATGGATCACTTCTGTCGCTAACATCAGGAGATCGCTCAAACCTTGCCGACAGCGAAAAACACGCCTTTTTCCTGATTCCATCGATTGATGATATTATCGAGGAGATGGCTTGTCTCGGCGGAATTATCGAGCAGATTCAAAAGTTACCAGCGCCTCTCGGATGGCGAATTGAAATTTCATCACTTGCGGTTGGAATGAGAAGCGTTGAGGCCATATCTCTTTTTGATGGTATGTTGCGAGCCCTCGGTTTTCTTTTTGGTATCAACCCGTTTGAATCGTCTGAAAATAGGCTTATTTTAACACCTTGAAATTTTTATCTGCAGTTCTTCGCGCATAACTTCATGATCGACCAACAACCACCTCTCATCCTTGCTTCATCTTCACCGCGTCGTCGAGAGCTTCTCGCTGCGGCGGGTGTTTCTTTTGAAATTATCGTCGAGTCGGTCGATGAGACGGCCCTGCTGGATGAGTCCGCTGAAAATCTTGTTGCTCGTCTCTCTCATGCAAAAGCACTGGGAGTAGCAGAGAAATTCCCAATGCGGTGGGTGCTCGGAGCGGACACGGTCGTCGTTGTTGATGACGAAATCCTCGGCAAACCGATCGATGATGAGGATGCAGTCCGAATGTTGTTGAAAATTCAGGGAAGGGAACACACCGTAACCTCGGGTTTTTCCCTCTTGAGAGCAGATTATAACGCACTGGTTAGTCAGGTGTGTCACACAACAGTTCAAATGGCACCTGTGTCGGAAGAGCGAATTCGTCGGTATGTCGCAAGTGGTGAGCCGCGCGATAAGGCGGGCGCTTACGCAATTCAGGGGGCGGGTTTGCAATTTGTCGCTGAAATTCGTGGTTCTTACACAAATGTCGTCGGATTGCCTCTCGTTGAGGTGCTAGCGGCGTTGAATAAGGTAGGATACTAATGCGCGAGCAGCTCGAATCAATTCTCACTCGGATTCGAATGGCTGCGGGCCGAGTGGGTCGTAACCCGAGCGAAATAACGGTTACTGCGGTAACCAAAGGGGTCTCGCCGGATCGTATCTGCGAGTTCAGAAGAATAGCGGTCGATTTCGGTATACGCCCTGTTATTGGCGAGAGTTATCTCAGCGAATGGACCAGTAAGATGGAATTCGTCGATTCTGGTCTCGAGAAGCGATTTATCGGGGCCCTTACTCCGGCTCAGGTTCCCCGGGTGTGGCGGCTTTTCGATGTAATTGAGACTGTAGGAGATGAGCGAACCATAGAGGCGTGTGTCGCGCAGAAAAAAAAAGGCGGCAATATTCCACGACTCCTTTTGCAGGTAAATATCTCCGCGGACCCCAAAAAGGCAGGATTTTGCGTGGATGCAGTTCCTAATGCAATGCGGCTGGCCCATAATTGTGACCTCCTAATATCCGGTTTTATGACGATAACGGAGCAATATGAAGCGGGCGCCGAGGCGGTTCGTCGAGATTATAGGGCCATGGCTTGTCTCGCGGCCGATCTCCGAAATTCGCCAGATTTTTTTCAAGAGGGCTTTGAAATCGGCCGCACTGACCTTAGTATGGGGATGTCAGATGACTTCGAGATCGCAGTGGAGGAGGGGGCAACTCACGTTCGCCTCGGCTCTATCCTGTTTGGCCCCCGCGCCCCGGTGTAGGGTGTAGTTCAAGCAGCCGTTGTCAGGCGGGATTCCAAGCAACGGTAAACAGCTCATTTTCGAGATACATTCAAGGGTATGGGCACTAATATGGAAAGGGCTGTTAGTAAGCTGTAAAATGGTTAAAAGGACCGGTTTAAAAGGAAAGTCTAATCATGATTCTGCTTGCAAATTTACTCTCTGCTCTTGGTGCAATCCTTAATGCAATCCTGAGTTTTTTCAGCTTCATAGTGCTTGCCAGTTGCGTTGTATCTTGGGTGAATGCAGATCCTTATAACGTCATTGTTCGCACGATAAACTCAATCACCGAACCTATATACTTTCAGGTTCGTCGCCGAATACGCACCCGCTTTGGGGGCCTTGATCTCACCCCGATAGTGGTTATCCTTGCAATAATGTTCCTCCAAAATTTTGTCGCTCAAAGCCTCACCGACTATGCTAGTGGGCTCAGGATCCAGGCGTTGCCGGGCGCTGGGACTATTTAGTTGGCCCTGAAAAACCCCTCCATGGGTTTTTCAGGGCGGCTCCAGGCAAGCAAAATCGCTTTTAGCGCGATTATGCTTGCGTCGCCCAAACGTCTATCGACGTTTGCCGGCCCTTCGTGGTCCGGAGTGCTCCCTTAAATTGCAACTTTCTGAGCATAGCTGCTCAAAAATTTGCAAAATCTTGCTTTTAAAAATGTGATTTTTAAAAGCAAGATTAGGTAGTTATACTCTTTTTCAGGGAGCACTATTTAGAAAGTTTGGAGAATAAAGAGAAAAAGTTTCAAGAGAGCTCGTTACAAGAGAGGTAGTTATGCCAATTTATGAATACGATTGTGCCGCGTGCGGAGTAGTAGAGGTCATTCAGCGATTTAGTGATGCGGCACTCGAACAGTGCCCGCAGTGTGCTGATAAGGGGATTAATTCCCCGGTAGCGCGGATGCTCTCGGTTTCCGCTTTTCATCTGAAAGGGGGCGGGTGGTACAAAACAGATTATGCTTCCAGCGGACGATCGGGAGGTGGTTCGTCCACTTCAGGTGCGGGGACTAAGGGGGCGGATAGCTCGGCAGTTTCATCCGGCTCGTCTGGGTCTAACGAGTCCTCTAGTTCGTCCTCATCCTCGTCGAGCGAAAGCTCCTCAGGATCCAGTTCGGGAGGCGGATGTGGCTCCTCGTGCGGCTGCCACTAGTTCGGGGCTAAATTTCCGATAAATCACGATTCCCGTGGAGGGAGCCGATCGATCAACTGCCATAGAGTCGGGGCGGTTCGGAGCGGCTTATTAGTGACCCGTTCAATGGTGGCGGTAATCTCTCGGAGGAGTCGCGGCGACAGAGGGGGAAGCCCCGATTCCCACATCGGAAGGCCAAATCCCGAGAGAGTCAAAAGGCCAGCAAGGGCCTCCGTAAGAACCCGAAAAGTATCTCGGGGTGATTCAGCGAGGTTTATCGCGTCCAACGAGGCTTCGATCCGGTCGTAAAGGGCTGAATCCGTTTCGCTCTGCTCATTAAAAAGCACGAGCGTTGCCTCTGCGATAGTGTGAGCTGCTCCAAATTTCGTCAAATCGGTTCGAAGCGATCCGAACGCTGGGCGTCGCTCGAAACTTGCAAGATTTGTTATCCCGGCTGGACGAAGAGAAAAGCTTCCTACTGCTCGATCGAACAGGTCAAGGCTTTTCCAGGAAGCATTTCGTCGAGGTGATGCGGTCGGTTGAGGGCGAGCCCCGCGAAGAATAATCGGTCGAATTCCGGATGATTCCTCGACAATTCGCAATAAAGTGTCTCGCTCACCGATAGGTAGGGTGGTAAGGACGATAAAGCGAATTGGGGGTGTTAATGATCGAGTTCTGGCCATGAGGAAAAAATCTTTGGAGTGATGATTTATTAGATTAGAGACAATATTATGTTTAGCCTCTTGGCTCCCTATTAATTAGTTGGCCCTGAAAAACCCTCCATGGGTTTTTCAGGGCGGCTCCAAGCACACAAAATCGCTTCTAGCGCGATTTTGTGTGCGTCGCCCAAACGTCTATCGACGTTTGCCGGCCCCATCGGG